>JABUUT010000006.1:28967-35041 GCA_021443045.1 Fibrobacteraceae bacterium | reverse complement strand
AGGTTAGACTTAAGGAATGATTTTCTATGGATCCTATCACCTAACGGCTCCAGGATGACTCCGCTGATAGCCAACTGCAGACAACCTCGTTTCAGCAGACACATGATTTTGCAGGTAGTCCTAATTATTACACCCATTTAAGAACATAGTAGACGTAAAGCAGTGATGCAACATAGATGACTACTGCCGGGGCCCACACTCCCCGAAAGTAGTTCTTTAAGTCGATGGAACTCATGGACATGTGGTCTATGGTGCTAAGAATGCCATAGCCTAAAAGTGTGTAACACCACCAATCTAGTTTGTAAATAACAAATATTCTTATTTGAATATACAATAGCCACAATCCTACTGCGGTTGGAGCACAGGCACAAAGTGCATCTTGCATGCCTCTTATAAACCTGTTGCCTCGGTTGCGATAACTTACATGGCCCAGTGTTTCACTTTTACTCCCATCCCAAAAACTGATTTCTTCTATTTTTGCAAAGGTTACTAGCAGGGCCAATGCGTGAGACAACTCATGAACCACCACCCCCAAAATGGTAAAACGATCCACCACAAATAATGCGACTTTTTCATTAAAAAATTTAACTGTTAAGGCAATCTGGATTTTTACGAGAATATTGGCTACAAAACCTACCACAACCAGGAATAGCACAAAGATTAGGGTAAGAATACCGCTGGCAATGAGCATACTCTGAAAATCGGAACCTAGGTTAAAGAAATTTATAATGGTGAATAGAGTAGTGCGCATGGATATAATATAAAAAACACCTCGCCTGTTTATAGGCGGGGTGATGAATTTTTAGAGGTTCTCTAAAGTTCTAGAAAGCGACTACTTCTTGGAGGCCTTTTTAGCAGCAGATTTTTTAGCAGCTGGCTTTGCGGCCTTGGAAGATTTTGCTTCAGCCTTGCAGAATTTTACATAGGCTGCCAGAACATCGCAGAACACTTCGTCTGGAGTGTTGTCGCCAACAATGTGAGAAATCAGTTTGCTGTTGTACTTCTTTAGCACCTTAGCTGTAGATTCCTTGTAAACCTTAAGGCGGTTCTTAATCACATTTTCGTCGGCATCGTCTTTGCGGCCTTCAATTTTAGCACGGTTTAAAAGACGGGCTACAATGGTCTTTTCGTCCTTGATGTCCAACACAAAAATGTGCTTTACATCTACGATATCCTTAATCAGGTCTACCTGTTCAACGGTGCGAGGAATACCATCCAAGAGGAGGGTGTCTTTTTCTGGGTTCAGCTTGTTGGTGTTTACCAGGCCTTCTACGTAGCGACCAAAAATTTCGACGGTGGCTTCGTTTGGAACAAGAAGACCCTTGCTAGAGTAAGAAGCAAGGAGCTTGCCGCTTTCGCTAGAAGGAGCGATGCCACGGAAGATGTCACCTGTGGAAAGGTGCTTGAGAGATGTTGTTGCAGCGAGCTTGGCGCCAACGGTGCCCTTGCCGGAACCTGGTGCTCCAAAAATAAGAACTGCAGGAATTTTAGCCATTTTAATCCTCATGGGTTTTATGTTTGTTAAAAATTATGTTCAAAGATAGTTAATCGGCGGCGTTTTCGCTAGGTAGTTTTTCACATTCAAAGTGGAGTTTGCCGTCTTTTACTCCTATTACAATAGTGGAGAAATCCTGAAATTTTCCTACCAAAAGCCCTTCTGCAATTTCATCTTCAATAAGCTGCTGAATGGATCGGCGTATGGGGCGGGCACCTAAGGCAGAATCATAGTTGTGATTGACGATAAGTTCCTTGGCAGCCTGAGAAATTTCAAGGAGAATTCCTCTTTCTGACAAGTTCTTTTGCAAGAAACTCATCTGGATATCGACCACAGAGGTCAAATCGTGCTTAGACAGGGCCTTAAAAACAATCTGCTCATCTATTCGATTTAAAAATTCTGGGGTAAAAGTGCGTTTCACTTCTTCGCGGATAGCGCTTTCCATACGCTCGTAATCATCCACCTCCCCTTCTTTGGTAAAGCCCATGCCGCCGCTGTGGCGAACTTCACGGGCTCCACAGTTGGAGGTCATGATGATAATGGTGTTCTTGAAGTTGATTTTGCGACCGTAGCTGTCGGTAAGAATGCCGTCATCCAAAATTTGGAGCAACAGGTTGTACACATCCGGGTGTGCTTTTTCGATTTCATCAAGGAGCACTACGGAGTATGGACGCTTGCGCACCTTTTCCGTTAGTTGGCCTCCGTTTTCTTCGTAGCCCACATATCCCGGAGGCGCACCAATAAGCCGGGAAATGCTATGCTTTTCCATGTATTCGCTCATGTCGATGCGAATCATGGAGTCTTCAGAACCAAAGAGGCTTAGGCTAAGCACCTTGGCAAGTTCTGTTTTTCCAACACCTGTGGGGCCCAGGAATAAGAAACTACCCATGGGGCGCTTTGTATCCCGAATTCCGGCGCGGGTCCGACGAATGGATTTGACTACAGCAGAAACGGCAGCATCTTGCCCAATAACTCGCTGTTTGATTTCATTATCCAGGTTCAACAGTTTCTTGGTTTCTTCCCCGGCCAAACGAGAAACAGGAATACCCGTCATTTTACTGATAACTTCACGAATGTCGTCTTCATCTACGGTGGGGGTAAGGCTGTTGTTCTGTTGGCGCAACTCTTCGCGACGCTTGTTAATGAGCATGGTCAGAGATTCTATTGTATCCCGGCATTTGGCTGCGTCGTCAAAGTTTTCTTGGGCAACGGCGTCTTCTTTTTGCTGAATCGCTTTTGCAAGTAATTTTTCGTAGTCCCGCAAATCTTCTGGCGTAGAAAGTTTGTTAAGGCGTGCCCGTGCTCCGGCTTCGTCGAGTACGTCTATGGCCTTGTCGGGAAGGAATCTTTCGCTAATGTAGCGTTCTCCCAGGTTGACTGCTGCACGGATGGCACTTGGTGTATAGTGAACCATGTGGTGCTGCTCGTACTTGCTTTTGAGTCCTTCCAAAATTTGTACGGAATCTTCGGCGCTGGGTGGGTTAACCATGATGGTTTGGAAACGCCTTTCAAGAGCGGCGTCTTTTTCGATATACTTACGATACTCATCAACGGTAGTGGCCCCAATGCACTGCAGTTCGCCTCGGGCAAGGGCTGGCTTAAAGATGTTGGAGGCATCCAGGCTCCCTTCGGAGCCGCCGGCACCCACAATGGTGTGCAGTTCGTCGATGAAGAGAATGACGGAATTGTCCACACGCTGGAGCTCCATAATGAGGCCCTTGACACGTTCCTCAAATTGTCCGCGGTACTTGGTGCCGGCCACCATGGCTGCGACATCCAAAGTGACCACACGTTTGTTTTCTAAAAGTTCCGGAATTTTCTTCTGAACTATTTTCTGAGCCAAGCCTTCGATAATGGCTGTTTTTCCTACACCAGGCTCACCGATAAGAGCTGGATTATTTTTTTTGCGGCGGCAAAGGATTTGCACCAATCGTTCTATTTCGGCTTCTCTGCCTATGATGGGGTCTAATTTTCCTTGGCGGGCCATGGCAGTAAGGTCTCGGCCAAAGTGTTCCAAAATGGGGGTTTTAGAACGGGCTCCAGGGGCACGCTGAGGTTGTTCTCTAGAAGCCGACATGGGGCGTGAACGCATTTCTCCTTCCCCATTATTGGAGGAATCTTCACTATCGTTTTGACGTTTTAAATCGTTAAGAACTTGAATGTAGTTTTCAAGTGTAACATTGAATGTGGAAAGCAAAGCCGCCGCAGGAGAATCGGACTGTTGCAAAATGGCTAACATCAAATGCTCCGGACCAATATATTGCTCACCCTCGTTTTGAGCAATTTTAGCGGCGTTGTATAAAATAGCCTTGGTACGGGCTGTAAAAGGCAAAAGGCCACTGGCGCGATCGCCACCAATGGTCATAAGGCCTCCACTGGAGCTAATGGAACGCTGAACAGCATCACCTAAATCTACCAGGTTTACTTTTAAAACCTTGAGTACTTCTGTGGCAATACCAGAATCTTCACGAACGAGTCCAAGAAGTAGGTGGTCTACCGTAATACTGTCGCTACCTAAATTTCGGGCAGAAGTGCGTGCTGCCTGTAATACTGCTTTCGCCTTAGCCGAAAAAAATCCATTTCCATCCGACATATTAAAACCTCTTTTTAAATCCTTTAATTTTCACTGTGTATCACGCCATTGTGCATTACAACGCGCCTTTGTGCAAAAGATGCTAATTTATCATCGTGAGTGACAATGAGAAAAGCTTGATTAAATTTCTCGTTAAGCTCCCCAAACAATTCATTGAGTTTGGCAGAGTTGGCTTCGTCCAAATTTCCGCTGGGCTCATCGGCCAAAACCAAATCGGGGTGGTTCATAAGGGCGCGGGCAATGGCGATGCGTTGGCGTTCTCCTCCAGAAAGTTCCCTAGGAAGGTGCTTCATACGGTCTTTTAAACCTACCGTTTCTAAAAGCATTTCGGCTCGTTCCCTACATTCTGCCACAGACGTGCCTAAAATGCGTCCAGGAACAGAAACGTTTTCTAGTGCAGTAAATTCAGAAAGCAAATGATGAAACTGAAATACAAAACCCACTTGTACCCGGTGGTACATATCTTTTTCTTCGCTACTGAACTTGCTTAGGGCCTTGCCCTTAAAGAATATTTCGCCGGAGGTGGGTGTATCTAAAAGGCCTAACTGGTTTAAAAAAGTAGACTTGCCAGAACCGCTGGAACCAGTTAATGCGACTAATTCTCCTTGCTTCATGGAAAAATTGACGCCTTTGAGAATTTCTAGTTCTTCCCCTGTTTCATGAAAAACACGCCGTAAATCCCGGGTTTCCAGCAAAAGCGACACCTCTTTTGACTCCCGACCACAGGCACTCAGCGCCGTTCTTTCGTCTAAACTACTCATGTCTTATAGCCCCCACTGGATCAAGACGGCTGGCTTTCCATGCAGGAAGAATGGTCGCCAAAACACACAAACTAATACCTATAACAAAAATCAGAACCACATCCATCAAGTGTACCGAAATAGGGAAATAAGGGATTACATAAACATCGCCAGGAAGCTTAATAAAGTGGTAGGCTTCCTGGAGTTTGCAAAGAACAAGCCCTATGGTGCCCCCCACTAAAGTTCCGCCCACACCGATAAAACTACCCATCAGCATAAAAACTCGCATTACACCAGCCTTGCTTAGACCCATGCTTCGAAGAATGCCTATTTCCTTAGTTTTATCAATAACCACCATGATTAAGGAACTGATGATGTTAAAGGCCGCCACCAAGATAATCAGGCAGATGACTGCGGCCACTATGAATTTTTCGTAGTTCATCCATTTGAGAAGCGTTATGTTCTTTGTTTTCCAGTCAATGCCGTAGTAAGGGTATGTCAACCAATTGCCAAGGCTATCCACAGCATCTCCTGCTTTCCAGTGGTCTTGAATACGGAACTGAATGCCAGAAACTTCATCGCCCCAACCTAAAAGTTTTTGAAGTTCGGGAATACCCATATAAGCCAAGTTGCCGTCGTATTCGTAAGTGCCTGTTTCAAATATTCCACTGACTACCGCCATCATCATCTTGGGGCCGCCGGCGCCCATCATCTCGTCGGGACTTTGGAAGGTTTGAAGCACAAGCTTGTCGCCCACCACAACCCTAAGGCGATTGGCTAAACCAGAGCCTAGCATAATGCCGGGGCGTTTTACTCCACTCATGTCGGACAAACTGTCTACAGAGTAATTGCCCCACTTGATGTATTTGTGAATATCGGTTACGCCCTCCGAATATTCTGAATCGATGCCATAAATGACTATGCCGTCGTTGACTTTTTTGGAACTAATGCCAATTTTATAAATAATAAAGGGAGATGCAGCCGTTATGGTTTTATCGTGATTCCTAGCCTCTTGAATTAAACTATCGTATGGGGCAATTGGAGCTCCATTATAAGCCATCAGTTCGAAGTGGGCATCCTTGCCTATCATCTGGGCAGTGACTTCCTCTTCAAAACCATTGACTGCGGCTAAAGCAACCACCAGCGCAAACACGCCGATGGATACCCCCAGCATACTAAAGATACCAATGAGCGACACAAAGAGACTCTTTCGTTGAGCCCCAAGGTAGCGCCATGCAATGAGAAG
>JABUUT010000006.1:23368-27058 GCA_021443045.1 Fibrobacteraceae bacterium | reverse complement strand
GGCCTGCACCTGGTCATTCATATCGGGCATATTGACGTTAATCATGATATCTACCTTATAATTGTAAAGGGATTAAAATTGCACAATGTAAAAAATAGAAAAAACAGCAAAGTCATAAGCCTTTTTTAGCCACAAAAAGGCTTTTTTTCCCTTTTGTTTTAGAGCTTCCTTAAAACAAGTTTGTTCTTCATAAACTACATTTGGCTTCACCGAGAGGATTTTATGAAACTTTGGAAATGCGCAAATGCGTTCCCCTATTTTGCTTCTGTATTCTGTGCGTCTTTTGTGCAGATGGGTTTGTTCATTTTTTTCTTACGTTGGATTTCCTTTTCTTACGAGGGAGCCAGTTTTTTTTGGCGTAGCCTACTGTTGCAAGTAGCCTTATTTTTGCCCGCGGTATTCATGATGCCCTTGGCGGGGTATTTGGCAGGGCGTTACCACAAGGGTAAAGTGATGGGCTGGACATCCCTGGGTATGTTCGCCTCCCTCATTTCCATCAGCGTCACTTTTCATGTAGGGGCTCCTTGGGTGGCTTTTGGCCTCACCTCCCTCTTTGGTATTTTTCATGCACTATACAACCCGGCAAAATATGGGGCCATTAAAGAAATTTTTGGCGAAAAATATTTAGCAGGAGCCAATGCAGTTCAAGTCTCCATTTATGTTCTTGGCATTCTTTGTGTTTCATGCCTCACCATGGGGGTTAATCCAAACGAATATTCGCAAGTTGCCTATTGGATTTTGCCCTACATCTACACTTTTACAGCTTTCTTAGGCACTATCATTTCTTTCTTTGTAAAAACAGGAAAAAATACAAGCCTCAAGTTCCGATCGCCCCTCCGCGTATTCTCTGCCACATGGTCTCACCCCATTATGCGCTTGTCTATTTTGGGAATTGCTTTTTACTGGGGAGTCACCCAGCTTTTCCTGCTTATTTCTCAAGATTTTACAGGGCAACAACAAGACAGCATTTTTCGACCGGCCTTGATTCTAACAGCTTTTGGTTATCTCATTGGAGCATGGGTTGCGGCAAGGTCTTCCAAAAATTTTGTAGAAACAGGCCTAATCCCATTTTCAGCCATTGTGTCTGCCATTTTAATGTTCATTCTGCCCATTGTCCCTTCGGAATGGTTACGCTGCCTTTTGTATCCCATACTGGGAGGCTTGGTAGGAAGTTCCTTTGTGATCCTCAGAACCGTTATTCAGCATTTTACTCGTCCCGACACATCGGGCCGCATCCATGCGGTGGCAGAAATGATTCAAATGGGGCTTTTAACAACACTGGTTGGCATTCAGTGTTTACTGCTCACATTTACAAAACTCCAAGTTCATCAGATATTCTTTTTTATAGCCATCCTCTTTACCATCTGTTTTTGGATTACCCTTAAGAACACGCCTCAGGCCATGTTGCGCATGGGGCTCCGTTTTCTTTTTGCCTTTGTTTTCCGATACCGTCTTAAGGTGGTGGGTGTACAGAACATTCCCGACAATGGTCCTGTGCTTCTCGTTGGTTCTCATTACAGTTTTATTGATTGGGCCGTGCTGCAAATGGCTAGCCCCCGCCCTTTAAGAATGGCCAGCAACCGAGACAAAGCCAACTCCTGGTTTCTTTCTTGGCTGCAAAAAACAAAATTTATCATTCCCATTTTCCGCCGCAACCCAGAACCGGCTATGGAAGTCATCCACAGTGCCCTTCTAAATGGAGAGGCTGTGGTAATTTTTCCAGAAGGTGAGGTTTCCAAAACCCCGCACATTTCCCGTTTTTCCATTGATTATTCCAAGGCTATTCAAGGCACTAACGCTATTATAGTTCCCTTCTACATCCAAGGTTTGTGGGGTGGTCCTTACAGCCATTTTTCCGACAGCATTATGCTGGGCCCCGCATCTACGCGAATTGTGAGCGTTGGTTTTGGCCCTTGCATTCCTAGCTCCACCACCGAAGAAGACATTCGAATGCACCTTCGCGACTTGGCCATAGACACTTGGGATATGGCTATAAAAAACTACCGAACTTTGGTGCCCACATGGCTGGTGGCTATGCGCCGTCGCAGGTTTAAGCCCATTCTTCTCGACCCTCAAGGCGACCATGTTTCTGGTTTTGCCATGATTTTTTATGTGCGTCTGTTCTCCAAGGTCATGAAAAAGATGGTCAGGAAAAACTCCCGCATTGGATTACTGCTTCCTTCCAGCCGCGAAGGAGCCTTGGGCCTCATGTCTATTTTGGCCACCGGAAAAACAAGCGTCAACTTAAACTACACATCCCCCTACGATGTGGTTACAGGCTGCATCCACCGCACCAATATCACTCATGTGGTTACCACCCGTTCTTTTTTAGATAAATTAATCCATAAAACGGCGGCGTACCAGCAATTGGCCAACCATGCCCAGTTAATCTTTTTAGATGATTTGGAAAAAAGTTTCCCTGTATTTAAAAACCTGTATACCCTTTTCATGACCATTTTCTGCCCCAGGATTTTGTTGGAGAAATTGTGGTTCCAGGTAGGTAAAATTACAGACCCCGCCGTTATTCTTTTTAGTTCCGGTTCCGAAGGGGAACCTAAAGGCATTGTGCTTTCCCAGAAGAACATTATTGCCAATACCCAGCAAATTGATGCAGTGATTCGTTTGCGTAATGGCGATGTTATGATGGCAGAACTGCCCATGTTCCATAGCTTTGGCCTTACCGCCACCATTTTTATGCCAATGCTAGACGCTGTGCCAATGGTTCTCTGCCCCGACCCCACCGATGTAAAAACCTTGGCCCGCTCCTGTGCCGAATTTAAGGCCACCATTCTTATGGGAACCCCCACTTTCTTGCGGGCGTTTTCTGTTAACCGCTGGGTTCACCCCATGTGTCTAGACTACATCCGCTTTGTGGTGGCTGGAGCCGAAAAACTTCGCCAAGAAATGCGAGAATCATTCCGCCTTAAATTTGGTAAAGACATCTTTGAAGCTTATGGTTGCACAGAAACCTCCCCTGTGGCCACCATGAATGCCCCCAATGTGTTGCTAGACGATTATTTGACCATGGAACGCTGCAACGATACCACCAGTGTGGGCTTGCCGGTTCCTGGTTCTCGCATTGTAATAGCCGACCCCGAAACCAATGAAATTTTACCTCCAGGCGAAGAAGGCATGGTTCTCATTGGTGGACCACATGTAATGGAAGGTTATTTAGATGACCCAGAACGCACCAAGGCGGCCATTGTAGAAAAAAATGGACACCGTTGGTACAAAACTGGGGATAAGGGTAAAATTACTTCCGAAGGCTTTTTAGTTTTGCTCGACCGTTACAGCCGTTTTGCAAAGCTGGGTGGCGAAATGATTTCTCTAACCGCTGTAGAAGCCCGCATTACAGAAACAAAGTTGCTGGAAGGTGTAGAATTTATTACTGTAGCCGTGCCCGATTCTGTAAAGGGAGAACGCATTGTACTTCTCTATGTGGGTGGAACCATGGATTCCGACGACATTCTGAGAGCCTTGCGCAAATCTGGCATCCCGCCGCTCATGCTCCCAGGAAGCGTGTTTAAGGTTGAAAGCCTGCCTAAACTGGGTAGCGGTAAGTGGGACTTTACTAATTTAAAGAAATTAGCAAACGAACTGTATTCCAAAAAATAGTTGTCAGCTGTCGGTAGTCAGCGGTGAGGTCGCGACGGTGTCGCTTTGAGGCGTGAGGCCGTTCGCTACGCTCAC
>JABUUT010000006.1:0-21961 GCA_021443045.1 Fibrobacteraceae bacterium | reverse complement strand
TGTTCTTGATTTGGTAAAAACCTTGCAAGAGAAGGGCGTAGAATTTTACGGCGATGCAGAATGTGTAAAAGAGCTACCAAATGTGCAAGACATTGGCGACGAAAGCAACTACCACCATGAATATCTGGCGCTAAAGAGCAGCGTAAAATTTGTGGATGGCGTTGAAGAAGCCTGTGACCATATTGAAAAATACAGCAGCAGCCACACCGAAGCCATTGTGGCGGAATGCGACAAGGCCCTCGACTACTTCGCCATGAACGTGGATAGCAGCAGCGTGATGCTGAACGCCAGCACCCGGTTTGCCGACGGCGGCGAATACGGACTGGGCGCAGAAGTTGGAATTTCCACCGACAAGATCCACGCACGAGGCCCCATGGGAGTGGAAAGCCTGTGCACCTACAAATGGATTTTAAAAGGGAATGGACAGGTTCGCGGATAATCATTCCGCGGATAGTTATGCGGAAACCCGCAAAAAATTTAAAGAAGGAGGAAATATGAAAAATTCCAAGTTGATGTTTAAAGTCTTTGCAACACTTGCAACGATAGCAAGCTTTTCGCTGACGGGCTGTAGCGATAGCGGCAGCAATGCAAGCGATGAGGGCAGTGCATCCACATCTCAAGGAACGGGGATGACATTGACATTTCCTATCATACTGGATGAAGCCAACAACCAAGTAATCCTCGTTGACAGCGAAGGTGGCAAATGCTACATAAACAAATCAGATTCCTCCGTATATTGGGAACCCCAAGTAGAATACGATACATCCCGGTATATCCTCCGAAATGACACCTTGTTTTTCGACATAGATGATGATGACAATCATTTAGCGAAGGCAATGGTCCTTACAGGGGGAAAAAATATTAAGGATACCTGGACACACGAAGGCCTGCAAATGTGGTTTTCTTTACCTGACTGGAGCGACCTCGGTTTAGGATATATTGCTAATCCAAAAATGACATTCACCTTCAGCGATAATCTTATGGTGCAAACCATTCTGGAAGATATTAGCGCAAACCATGACATCATACTTTACTACGGAGCATGCTTTGATCTAAAATATATAAGCGAACAACTCTACCATTTATGCCAAGACTACTTTTCGAATGTTGGATTTGTAGATGGGAAATACCAACTATACAATGACGAAACGGGAAATTTTTCACCTGTTCCTGCAACAATCCAGCTTAGCGATACCATTACAATTACGGATTTGACAAAGAATTCTTTTACCCTTCATGTGGGAAGCCAAGAAATAAAGCAAGAAATTGTTGAAACAATAGATATCCTTGAAAGAGCAAAGGAGGAGGTATACATTTCTTATAATGGAACCACCTGTGTTTACATTCTTGAAAATATTTTTGCTAATCAAAATAACTGCAACATAAATTCAGTACGAGCAGACGGAATCGCTGTTGGACACACCGACCTTACTAATAATGATATAAGGGAAATCGAGTCTTTTGGAGTGGGTGATGGTTATGACGAATATACGAAATGTATTAGAGACATCAAAGACACTTACAATAAATTAAATGGTATAAACGAAGCCGCCCTTGCCAAAAAATCAGTCTCCAAAGAGAAGGCTGAAGCAAAGAGAGAAAAGGTTCGCCGTCTATTGGAACGGCTCTCAAAATAAATGTAATATTTTCTAACAACACGAGGCAAAAAAATGACCTTTGAAGAAATTATGAAAGAAGTGAAGTTTGAAGTGGAATTTGGCGGTATAAAGCTAGCCCCCGCCATTGTTCAAGATGCCGACAAGGGCGATGTGCTGATGATGGCCTGGATGGACGAGGAAGCTCTCCGCCGCACCCACGAATGTGGTGAAATGGTTTTCTGGAGCCGTAGCCGCAAGGAATACTGGCACAAGGGCGACACCAGTGGCAACGTGATGACCGTTGTGGAATGGGCCACCGACTGCGACAGCGACGCTTTGCTATTCAAGGTGCGTATGCAAGGCCCACAAGTGGCCTGCCACACGGGAGCAAGAAGCTGCTTCTTTAAAAAATGCGACTAATTAATGGTTAATGATTAATGTTTAGTGTTTAATGATTAATTGAAAGTCAAGAAAATGAAGGTCTCTGAAATCCAGCAGCAACTTGCCAGTCGAAATATTCGGCGGTTGCTGCTTGCCGTTTCGGGAGGTTTAGACTCCATTTGCCTTGCAAATTATTTTATTCAAAATAGACAAAGTTTGGGAATTGAATGGCTGGGCGTTGCCCATGTACACCACGGATTGCGAGAAATTAGTGCGGATCTCGATGCAAATTTGGTACAGGATTTTGCCGAAACGAACCATCTGCCGCTCTTCTTAAAAAAGCTGGATGGCAAAGCTCTCAAAGAAAAGGGCTCCATAGAGGAAAACGCCCGAAACGCCCGCTATGAATTTCTGTACAGCATCGCCATACAAAATAACGCCGTCATCGCAACAGCCCACCATGCAGGAGACCAAGCCGAAACCCTCTACATGCGGCTCCGCAGAGGAGTTACGTTGGCCGGGCTTCGGGGAATCCAAACATTCCGTGAAGGTTCCCTAGAATCCACTAAAGTCACCATTTACAGGCCCTTTCTAAACACCACCCGCGAAGAACTTATGCAATACGCAAAGGAGCACGCACTAACGTGGCGCACTGATGAAACCAACTTCGACGAATCGTTCATTCGAAATAAAATCCGCCACCGCCTACTCCCCCACCTGGAGCAATTGAACCCCGGTGCCACAAAACAACTGTACCGTTTGTCGGAACTTTCAAACTCCGCTTATGATAAAATTTTGAAATCCGCACAACGGTTGTACCAAAACGCAGAAGTTCCCTCAACAAATTGGCCATTCCTTCAAAATTTTTACCCCTTTACCAAAGTAATGGCCCTTGACTACCACAAACTAAACGGGCTTACCGAGGGGCCTAAAAAGGAGCTTTTTCGCCTTTGGCTAGACCATAAAGGTTTTCGATTCCCCACAGAATGTCCAAACCTTACGGCGAACTACCAATACCATGGCCGCACCATCGAAAAATGCCGTCAACTCCTTTGGTTCTTTGATAAAAACACGGAAAAAACAAATGAAATATCCACAGACAACCTTTTAAATTTGTATCTTAACAGCGAAAATCAACCATTTTTAGGACAGAACGGTGAAATTCGTTACCCAGCTAAAGGTGACATTCACGTTCCCCTAAACCAAAAGGCCAAACCCCGGCCCCTAAACCAATGGTTCACAGAACAGGGCGTTCCCCGTGAAATGCGCCCTTTTTTGCCGGTTTATGCCAGGGAAAACCAGGTCTTCTGGGTTTGGGGTGTCCAACAGAAAAGGAAAAATAATGAGTAATCCGGCAAAGCCCACTTCGCCATTTAAAAACAAGAATTTCATCATTCTTCTCATCATGATTTTGATGCTCTTCATCATGTTCCCTTTGGCCTCCAAGAACAGCGATGAAGAACTGACCCGCACCGATTTTTTAACCATGATGGGCGACTCCACCAAGGTGGTAACAGAGTTGTCGCTCCACAAAACCCCCGATGGCATTATTATAGAAGGCTCTCGCGAACTGACTGTGGCCGAAGTGGAAGAAGTAAAAAATTCCCAAAGTGCTATTTCTCGTTTTACCCGAGCTGGTGCAAACATTAAAAATCGCCGCTTTGTAAGCCACATGCTTGAAATTTCCAACGAGCAGATTAGTGCGTGGGAAACCTTCAAAGGCGTTAAGGTAAAAGTCATTCATGAATCCACTACCATTATGGATGGTATACTCTCCTTTTTGCCTGTAATTCTTTTAATCGCATTCTTCTGGCTCATGACCAGCCGTCAGATGGGTGGCGGTGGTAAAAGTCCGTTCTCCTTTGGAAAAAGCCAGGCAAAAGTTTTAAACAACCCTAAAAACAAAACACTGTTCCGTGATGTGGCCGGATGTGATGAAGCCAAACAGGATTTGCAGGAACTGGTCGAATTTCTAAAGGATCCCAAGAAATATGATGCTTTAGGTGGTCGCATTCCCAAGGGAGCCCTGTTGGTGGGTCCTCCAGGTACAGGTAAAACTTTGCTAGCCAGAGCCGTGGCTGGCGAAGCCGGTGTGCCCTTCTTTAGCATGAGTGGGTCTGACTTTGTAGAAATGTTTGTTGGTGTGGGTGCCAGCCGCGTTCGAGACTTGTTTGAAACAGGTAAAAAGAATGCGCCATGCATTTTGTTCATTGACGAAATTGACGCCGTTGGCCGCCAGCGTGGTGCAGGCCTAGGCGGTGGCCACGACGAACGAGAACAAACCTTAAACCAGCTCCTTGTAGAAATGGATGGCTTTGCTGCCAACGAAGGGGTTATACTTATTGCAGCCACCAACCGTCCGGATGTGCTAGACAAGGCGCTTCTCCGCCCAGGCCGCTTTGACCGCCAGATTGTGGTGGGCCTCCCCGATTTAAAGGGCCGCGAAGAAATTTTGCGGGTACATCTGAGAAAGCGCAAGGTTCCACTGGCCAACGATGTGGATGTAAATGCGGTTGCCAAAGGCACTCCAGGATTAGCGGGTGCTGATCTTGAAAACTTGGTAAACGAAGCGGCCTTGCTGGCTGCCCGCTTTAACAATAAGCAAGTGACCATGCTAGACTTTGAAGAAGCAAGAGATAAAATTTCTATGGGCGCAGAACGCCGTACCTTGCTTATGACAGAAGAAGAAAGAAAGCACACCGCCTACCATGAAGCGGGGCACGCCTTAATGACACTTCTGTGCAAAAATTCTGACCCTCTGCATAAAATTACCATTATTCCTCGTGGTCGCGCCCTTGGTGTTACCATGGCTTTACCCGAACGCGACCAAGTTTCGTACAGCAAGGAATATGCAGAAGAAAGAATCATGATAATGATGTCAGGCCGCTTGGCGGAAATGATTTTCTTTAACCACCAAAGTACTGGGGCTTCTAACGATATTGAACGGGCTACCGAACTTGCCCGCAAGATGGTTACCGAATGGGGCTTCGACGAAAATATTGGTCCTGTTTGCTATGCGGAACACGAAGGAGAAGTCTTCCTTGGTCGCGACATTAGCAAGCATAAGGTTCTCTCCGAAAAAATGGCCGAAGCCATTGATGACGCTGTAAGCAGCTTAATTAAACGTTGCAACGAAAAGGCTCGTCAATTGATGGAACAAAACCGGCAAAAGCTTGTTGATCTGGCTGAAGCTCTCTTTGAACTGGAGAATCTGGACCGGGAAGAAATCGACCGCATTATGGCTGGTGAAAAGCTAACCTCTTCTAAGAAGAGTCGCCAATACAAGGCCTTGGAAGAACTAAAGAAAAAGCGGGAAGAAGAGGAAACCCCTCCTCCCGACCCAGGTTTAGTTCCCGAAAATGCTTAAGACATGCTTAAGGAGATTCTTTCAAAATCATTGGCACACCCCTGGAATGTGGGAGGAAACCTCCTCCCCTGTTCACCAGTGCCTCTGATTATGGGAATTGTCAATGCAACGCCTGACAGCTTTTTTGATGGTGGCAAATACAACCAACTTAACGATGCTTTTCTACATGCCCAAAAACTTCTAGATGAAGGGGCCCAAATTTTAGATATCGGCGGAGAAAGCAGCCGGCCTGGAAGCACCCCCGTTTCTGCAGAAGAAGAAATGGAGCGGGTTTGCCCCCTTATTGAAAAACTCTCCAAGTTAGCGAGCCAAAGACACTTCTACATTTCTGTAGATACGGTTAAAGCAACTGTTGCAAAGGAAGCAGTTGGGTGTGGAGCCCACATTATAAACGATATAAGCGCCTGCACCATAGACCCAAACATGATGGAAACAGTAAAGCACACAAACGCATCTGTTGTTCTTAACCACATGCGCGGAAACCTTGGAACCATGCAGCAAGACTTTAAGCCCTATCAAAATGTGGTGGCAGAAACACGGCAAGAACTTTTAGCTAAGGCACAAAAACTCCTTGATTTAGGAGTGGAAAAAAGTAAAATTTGTTTAGACCCCGGCATTGGATTCGGTAAATCGGCACAAAACAACATAGACCTTATAAAATCCATAGAAGATTTTACACAAGACGGCTATCCTATTTTGGTCGGAAGTTCGCGAAAATCTTATATTGGTAAAATCCAGGGGCTTACAACAAGCAACCGTCTCATTCCAACTGTGGTGGCGGGAGTTATGGTGGCTCTTGGAGGAGCAAGTGTTCTTAGAGTTCACGATGTACAGGAAGCGAGGGAATCCCTTGCCTATTTGGAGGCGTTAAAAAATGGTTCTGTTTAAACTTTTTGACATCATCGATGTACGCATGGCCGACATCCTTGACATTCTCCTAATTTCCATTATTCTCTACTACGTGTTCCTGTTGTTCCGAGGCACCCGCGCCGTGCAGATGATTTTTGGCGGCTTGTTGCTCATGCTGGCATGGCTGTTGGCTCAGTGGTGGGAACTCCACACTTTGGTATGGCTCCTTAGCAATTTGGCCACTTTAGGTATCATTGCCGTGGTCATTCTTTTTCAACCCGAAATACGAAGCGCCCTTACCCGTATTGGACAATCTTTTAGCCAAGCCAACTTGCAGAGCATCTTTTTTCACTCCAGCGGCCTAGACGATGTGACCGATGCCATTACAACAGCAGTTCAAGATTTGGCCAAGCAACGTTTTGGGGCCTTGATTGTTCTCGAAAAGCGGGTGGGCCTACGAAACTACGCCGACACCGGAGAAATCCTCAACGCAAAAATCAGCTCCCGTTTGCTGAGAGCCCTGTTTTTCCCTAACTCCGCACTCCACGACGGTGCCGTAATTGTAAACAGCAAAAGTATTGTGGCCGCAGGTTGTATTCTCCCCATGCCCACAGGCCAAGAAAAAGAATCAGGATACGGCATGCGCCACCGGGCTGCAAAAGCCTTGGCCGCCGAATGTGATGCCATGGTTATTGTGGTGTCCGAAGAAACAGGAATTATTTCTATAGCCTACCGCAACAATTTGCGTCGTAAACTTTCCATTAAAGAACTGGAAGAAGAAATCAAACGCCACTGGAAAGACCTCTTTGAAGACGTAAAGAAATCTTCCAAGGACGAATAAATTCGACTGACACAAAGGTTTTATAATATGAGTAAAAGTGAAGAAGTAAAAGACAACGACATTCAGAAGAACAAGAAAAAAAAGAACATCATTGTTTTGGTGCTCATGTTTTTACTGCTCCTCTGCCTGTTCATAGTACAGTGCCAGCTAGACCAAATGAAAGAGGCGGCTCTTCGCAAACAGCAAGAAACGGAATACGAAGCAGAACAACGCCGCATTCTCGATAGCCTAAAGGCTCTAGAAAAAGCATTAGCCGACAGTCTTGCGACCGCCGACAGTCTCGCCCGCCTCGACAGTCTTGCTCGCCAAGACAGTTTGCGTGCCGCCGACAGCCTTAGGGTTCTCGATTCCCTGAACGCCCTTAAGAACAACCTTACTAAGGAACAGCGCGACAGCATCCGTCGTGTTCGAGATTCCATAGCCCATGTTAATGACTCCATAGCCCACCTTAAGGATTCTTTGGACAAAGTAAACAAACGAATTGCCGACAGTCTCTCGGCGCTAGAAAAGGCCCGTCTCGATTCCCTTGAAAAAAAGCGCATTCTCGACAGCATCCGCGCCGCCGACCAAATTCCACCCAACGCCGAAATAACACCTCCTGCAGGCCGCTATTACGACCCCATTAAAATGAAAGTCAAATGCGACGAAATTAAATGCAAGACATACCTTTCCATTGGCGACACCCTCCACCCCCAAGAGGCATCCAAAACTGTGGAGTACAACAAAACTGGCTCCGTGTTCTTCTATGCCGAAGACTCCGTTGGAAACCGTTCCCCATGGGAAGAAGCCAAGTACGATATGGCCAGCGACAATATTTGTGGCAAAAATTCCTACCCCGTTCCAGTAAATGGCAAAGAAGTTTGTGTAGACGCCTACGAGTATCCCAACAAGGCAGACGAACCTCCTAAAGACATGGTTAGCCAAGAAGAAGCCGTAGCCCTTTGCGAAAAAGAAGGCAAGCACCTTTGCAGTTTAGAAGAATGGCAAGCAGCTTGCCGCGGAAAAGAGAAAACAAAATATTCCTACGGTTCAAGCTACAAACAAAATAAGTGCAACACCAACACCAACGCAGCCAAACGCGCCGGCCGCAAGGAACAGTGCCGAAGCTGGTTTGGAATGTACGACATGAACGGCAACTTGTGGGAATGGACAAGCACCAAGGCTAAGGGGCACGAGAATATGTTCCTTGTGGCCGGCGGCTCCTGGAACACCAACAACGGCAGCTCCTGCACCGAAAGCAAGTTCAGCTTTTACCCACAAAACCAATACCCCTCTGTGGGTTTCCGATGCTGTAAATAAGGTTGGTCTCCCTAGTCACGAAGTTCCACGTGGAGGTGTTCCATCTCTCCCTTTTCCCAAAGAACAAAGTACCTAAAACCAAGCCTTTCCGAAACAGTTTCTACTATTTTCCGTCGTTTGTCCATGGGAATTCCCACAATGCGAAAATCCATAGCCTTGTTAAAGTAGTGCTTTGAATTTTTGGCATGGTAGGGGTAATCATTTCCGCTGGTAATAACGGGAGTGTAGTCATCGCCTAAAATCTGGTGGTAAACATTAACTATTTCCAAGCCCGCAGTGTCTAGGGCCGGTTCCAGACTCTCTAGATAAACACCAACCTTCTGGTGGGTGCGTTTTAATAAAAGTCTGTGAACGCTTCTTACATTAAAAGGTTTTAAATTCAGGTGCCGCAGGTATTCCTCAGCATCAAAATATTCTTCTTCCAGGTTCACTTTGGGCTCGTACCGAGGAATGGGTCTTTGGTTAAATTTTATCAACAATTGTACACCCACAAGCAAAAGAATGGATAAAATTACAGGTACGATATACAAATATTTCATTTTACAAAACCGTTACATTTTTTCTATGACAAATTTACTATTTTAAGGAATATGAAACATAAAATAATTCTCTCCACATCACTCCTTTTGTCTACCCTTTTCTTCGCATGCAGTGGCGAACCTCCAAAATTTGATGGCTGCTGGCGAGGTGAAGCCGGTATGATTTTCGAAGTCATCAATGATGGCATGAATAACTACACCATTCGCAATATTAACGGAGACCTTATGGCCAACGTTGTAGGCGACACCCTTCGTGGTAAAAATGCACTGGATATGGAATACAAAATGACCGTTAAGGGCGATTCTGCCTACTACGAATTTGGTTCCATCGTTACTGGATACCAGCGCATTAGCCAGGAAGAATACAACAAACTTTTCGAAGCACAAAAAGCCCCTGTAGAAGAACCAGCCCCGGCAGAACCCACACTACCAGCCGAGGCTCCTGTTACCGAAGTTCCTGCAGTTCAGTAATCTTTGAAAAAATTTTTCTTCTACAGAACTACCGGCCTAGCCGGTAGTTTTTTATTTCTCGTTCATAATCTTTAAAATTTCCCGTTCCACCGTTGCCTGCGTCGGTGCTCCGCTAAATACTCCTTTGATGTAGCCATTCTCATCAAGAAGCATTAAAGTTGGTACAGCATGAATGCCGTAGCGACGCCACATATCTTGGGAGGCATCCCTATAAAGTGGATAAGGAGACTGGTGCATGGACTTGTAAAAATCATTGAGAGTACCCAAGTCTTCGTTGGAAATTCCAATAACCTCCACACCTTGGCTGGACATTTTGTTGTATACATTGGCAAGCACCGGAAGGGTTTTTCGGCAAGGCCCGCACCAAGTAGCCCAAAAGTCCAGCAAAGTTACCTTTGGCTTAGACTTTCGCTTTTCTCCGTTCTGGTAAAAGTTCTTCCCAAACTCTGCAATTTTACTGCCTATGGCCGAACCTGTAAGGCTAGAAATATCATCAGGTCTATCCGTCAGCTTTACTTTTAAAGTCTTTTTTTTACCATCATGAACAACCTCAACAGAAACCGTCTGCCCTGTTTTTCCAATGGCCACCACACTCTTAACTTGAGCCATGTCAGTAAGAGGCTTTCCTTGAAGACCAACAATTTTATCTCCAGAAACAATGCCCGCACTAAAGCAGCCCGAATTAGGATGAACACCTTCCACATTAAGGGCCAAGTGGTTTTCATAAGTAGATTTTTTAAAGGTAACACCCAACCATGGTACTGCAAACGATATTTCAAATAAAGTAAATAAACTGAGAATTGTTATAATTTTTTTCATAAGGGTTTCCACAACTAAAACCAAAATATACTACAGTTCAAGTGAACTAGAATGCTAGTTTCCTTATCAATTAACTTATCTGTATTTTCGGAAATATTTTCTCCCATAATATACGAAAGTCCTACTTCAAAGCGAAATAAAAAATGAGCCTTTTCAAAAAAGAGAAAATCCCGCCCGTAACCTAGAGAAACCACGGGAGAAAAATAGTTTTCGCCATAGTTTTCAAAATACAATCCGCTTAAACCTAAACGAAAAAAATCATCATGAAAATTGTTTAGCAAGTCTCCCCAAAAAAGCCTGTAATTAGAGCCAACAGTTAAGTATTTTCCAGAAAACATTCCTCCTGCAAAAACATCTAGGGACTGATTTTTTTGCAGGCGAAACTCTAAAACACCATTGGCTCCAGCATCTAAAGCAAACAAGTAATAAGCTACATCTAAGTTAACACCATACCTCAAAATAGGCATTTCCTCTTTTGGAGCGTTCTGCCCTGAAGTTTCTTCTAAAAAATAAGAAGCCCAAGAGAAAGATGTAAAAAATAGGAGTAGAATTAAAAGAGGCTTCACTTTTTTCCGTTCCTATCATCGAACTCCGCAATGGAACTATAGCCATCTTCCCTAAGGGCAAATTCCAATTCAGCACGCATGGCGTGAGCCGCCATCCAGCGGAACGCCACCACAGAGTAACACTGCACTGCATCAACCCCGATTTTTAGCAAGTCGTAAACTTTAAAGCCATGGTCTATGCCACCGCAGGCGATAACGCTCATCTTAGGGTAATGGGAGCGCACATAAGAAACCGTCCACATCATGTTTTCGTAAAGGGGTCGGCCACTCAAACCTCCGCAATCACCGTCGGCTCTCAAAGGAGTCAGCTGTTCATAAGTGGTTTCAACAGGGAGCTCGCTAATTTTTTTGGTAGGGTATGTATTGCCCACCACAACACCGTTAATGCCAGTGCATTCCAACATTTCCATAATGGCATTTAAATGCATTTCATTAAGGTCTGGGCTCAACTTGGCATATACCGCCTTGCGCAAAGCTTGAGCATTGCGGTAATTCATAATTTCGGTAAGAATGCGCTCTAAAAAACGGGTATCCAAATCCACGCGGTTTTCACCAGTATTGGGGCAACTCACATTAATTTCAATATAGTCGCCAGCCTTGTAGGCATAAGCAAAACTTTCCAAAATATCTTTTATCTTTTCGTCTTCGTCGGTAAGGCCAGGAGTTTCCGCCACAGAAATACCTACAGAAAGACCAGCCTTGTGTGCAGCCATCAACTGCTCATCCACCCGCTTGGAAATAACTTCAACACCTTCATTATTAAGGCCCATGCTGTTGTGAATAGCGCGGTCGTTTTCCAAAAAACCTATGCGAGGCTTGTGGGTGTTGCCTTCTCTAAAGCGGCGGGTTGCCGTTCCCACCGTAATGCCACCAAAACCTACGTTGGCATAGTCCTTAATTCTAAGAGCCGTCTTGTTGGCCCCCGCCGCTAAAATAATTGGGCAGCTAAAATAAAGTGAATTACTGTGGTCACTAAAGGTAACTACACGCTTTAACGATTTAGACAAATCTGGCTTGCCTCCTAAAAAAGGAATAAAGGGGGCAAAACGGGCTACATGCTTAAAGGAATCGTGACGAAATTCGGGGTATTTGTGAAATACCTTGCGAATGAGGGCCAACAACTTGTCGCCAGTGCCCAAATAATATTCGTGATCTATACATTCAAATGACATATTATCTAAATTACAAAAAAACAACAGGACTCACCTATGAAAAGCCAGCTTGCACAAAAAATCAAGGCCAAAATGCCCGAATATCTAGGCATTTTGGGCAATCTAGTACGAATTCCATCCATCAGTTTCGATAATTTTGACCAAAAGTACGTGCTCCAATCGGCGGAAGCGGTAAGAGACTTGTTTGCAAAAGCAGGCTACACCAACATTCAGTTTTTAGTTCCACCCAGCGGCCGCCCCACCGTTTATGCCGAAAGCCTTACAAGCCCCGAAAAGCCCACCATACTCCTCTACGCCCATCACGATGTGCAACCTACCATGCGTGAAGCCCTATGGAATACAAAACCCTTTGAACCCGTTCTAAAAGAAAACCGCTTTTACGGAAGAGGAACCGCCGATGACAAGGCTGGCATAGTTATTCACTTGGCCGCCACGGAACAAATTCGTGAAATGCTTGGAAGTAAGGGGCCTAACCTCAAGTTTATCATTGAAGGGGAAGAAGAATCTGGCAGTGCTGGTTTTGCCCAAATTCTAAAAGAAAACAAAGACTTATTAAAAGCGGATGCCGTGATTATAGCAGACCTTGGAAACTTTGCCAAAGACACTCCTTCCATTACAACCACCCTTAGAGGTATGAGTGCAGTGGGCGTTACTCTCAAGGCTACCAAGGCTCCCCTCCATTCCGGTTCCTGGTCGGGCCCCATTCCCGACCCGGCACAAGCCTTGTGTAAAATGATTTCTAGCCTTACCGATGATAAGGGTAGAATTTTAATACCCCACTATGAAGATACCGTTGTTCCTCCTACAGAAGAAGATATTGCATCTTATAAAAGTTTGGGGATGACTGAAAAAATTTTCCGAAACGATGGCGGAGTTCTTGATGGAGTTAAGTTATATGTACCCGAGGATGAAATTCTTATTTCGCTGTGGAGACGCCCCAGCATTACTGTAACCGCCTTTGAAAGCGGCTCCCGCACCAATGCGGGAAACGTACTTCAAGACAGTGCCTACGCCCGCATTGGAATTCGACTGGCGCCGGGGATGGATGCAGACATTGCAACCAGCCAGCTTATTGAATTTTTAAAGTCCAAAGTTCCTGCTGGCTTGCAATGTGTCTTCCAGCCGGAAGACGGCGCAAACCCTTTTACCACCGATACCTCCCACCCTTTTTTCCAAAAATTGAACAACGCCATGACCGAGGCCTACGGCTCCCCCACCAAAATCATCGGTTGCGGCGCATCCATCCCCGGCGCTGAACTCTTCCGCAATACATTGGGGGATATTCCTGTTCTTATGACCGGTGTAGAAGACCCTGAATGTAATGCTCATGGAGAAAACGAAAGTTTGTACCTCCCAGATTTTGAAAGAGGTATTTTGGCAGAAGCATTGTTCTTTGCAAGTTTGTAAAAGGGACTGCTAAAAAGGAATTGACTATGAATACAAAAAAGAAGTTAGTTGTTTTAACGGGTGCAGGAATTAGTGCCGAATCAGGCCTTAGAACATTCCGCGGCAACGACGGTATGTGGGAACATGAAAATATAGAAGACGTTTGTACGCCAGAAGCCCTGCGCCGCAACCCCAAACGAGTTAAAGACTTTTACAATTTTTTGCGCAAGGGCCTCCCAGATCACCAGCCCAACGCAGCCCATTTTGCCTTGGTAGAATTGGAAAAAAAACTAGGCGATGAATTTTTGCTTGTAACTCAAAATGTTGATGACCTTCACGAAAGAGCGGGTAGCAAACGGGTGCTTCACATGCATGGTTCCCTGAACAGTTTGGTATGCAAAAAAAATCCAAATCACCGTTTTGAATTTATGGGTGAAGAGACTATGGAAACACGCTGCCCCTTATGTGGTGCTTCGACACGGCCAGACATAGTGTTCTTTGGCGAACAGCCCCTTTACATGGATGAAATTCAGAAAGCCCTTCAGGAATGTGAGGAATTTGTGTACATTGGCACCAGCAGCGTGGTTTATCCAGCTGCAGGGTTTAAAAGCTATGCCAAAAGCTGCGGTGCAAAAGTCACTTGCCTCAATTTGGAGCTACCTGAAGGGGATCCATACACAGATGTGGCCATCCCCGGCAAGGCTACAGAAATTGTACCTAAGTGGGTTGCTGAATTTTGTAAATAAATTCCCTAAGGCATAATCTTTTATTTTTCACACGAATTGTACTATGTACCAAATGCTGGGTCTACTCGCACCAAAAACAATAGGCAAAATGTTCCTCGGCCTTGTTATCCGAGGTGGAGGCCACGGCTTTGGGTGGGCACCCTTCACATTCTGACGTTTTTTGACAACAACGGTCTGCAAAGCGACAACCTGCTACAAAATCTTTAGGTTGAGGCACGCTTCCCGGAATGGATTTTAAAGAACCCATATCTTCATGCTTTTCAGGAATGGCGGCCAGCAACCCCTGAGTGTATGGGTGTAGGGGGTTATCAATTACATCCCGAGTTTTACCACATTCTACAAGGCGTCCTGCATACATTACTGCCACGCGATCCGCGTATTGGGCCACAATGCCCATATTGTGGGTTATCAGCAAAACCGCAGTGCCCGTTTGCCTAGAAAGTTCTTTGAGTACCGCAAGCACTTGGGCCTGCACCGTCACATCCAGTGCAGTCGTGGGTTCATCTGCAATAATCAGCTTGGGCCGAGGAAGGAGAGCCATTACTATGCACACCCGCTGGAGCATGCCTCCCGAAAGTTCGTGGGGGAACGATTCCAAAATCCGCTCCACATCCGAAAAACCAGCCAAAGAAAGCATCCTGCGGATTTCGTCGATGTTTGCCCCACACTCTAGCAGTTGACTTTTTATGCGCAACACAGGATTTAAAGCTTGCATGGGTTCCTGAAAAATACACGCGATTTCGGAGCCGCGTATTTTTTCCAATTCCTTCAAGGGTATTTTAGCCAAATCCTTTTGGTTTTGAAAAACCACTTCGCCACATACAATTTTGGCCGAAGGCCAAGGAAGAAGGCGTAAAATGCTCATGGCCGTAACACTTTTTCCGCAACCCGACTCCCCCACCAGTGCAAAAAACTCCCCTGGAAAAATATCAAAAGAAACCCGGTCTGTAACCTGTACATGATTTTTCGTAACATGCCGTCCCTTACCAAAGGCCACCGAAAGATTACGGACACTGAGAACAGGCAACACAACAAACCTCTACTTCTTTAAAAATTCGCGGATTTCTTCAATACGCTTTTGGGCAAGTTTCCGCCCCAAGTCATAGACTCGCTGCAGGTTCTCTTTATTTTTTTCAATACGACTAATCTGCAAAGGTGTTTCAGGGCAAAATACCAGCACCTTGCCCAACTTTTCTTGTTCAAAAACGTAGCGGGTTTCTTCGTTATACATAATGTGGCGGTGTTCTACAGCATCCACAAGCCTTGGAATTTTGCGGAGTAAAAACCGCATGAGCCAAACAAGGCTGTTCTTCTTTTTTACATAATTGCGGGGCTGTGTGAGAATAACTATGTTTCGGTTGTAGCCCATGGATTCAAAAAATTGTAGAGGAATGGAATCTCCAATGCCTCCATCTAAATAGCCCTTCCCTTCAATTTTAACAACCTTTGAAACAAGGGGCATAGAAGCCGAAGCCTGCATCCATTTTAGCTCTTCGCGAGATCCTGTTTCCAGTTTTTTGTAGAAAGGTTTTCCCGTTTCGGTGTCCGTCACCGTCATGTAAAATTCCATGGGGTTCTTCTGCAGAGCATCATAGTCAAATAAATCCAGTTCTTCGGGAATTTTATGGTAGCAAAAATCAGGGTCGTAAATATCCCCATGCTTAATGAGGTTAAAAAAACTCCCATACCGTTTGTCGCCTGCAAAACGCAAATTGTAGCGCAAGGCACGGCCTGGTTGGCGGGATTTGTAGTTGCAGCCAAAGCAGGCCCCAGCGGACACGCCTACGGCTCCATCCACTTCAAGGCCCTTTTCCATCATGTAGTCTAAAATGCCGCAAGTGAACATGCCCCGCATGCCACCACCTTCCAAAATCAAACCCGTCTTTATTTGTTCACTCATAAAAATTTCCTTACCAAATTTCTTTCGTCTGAAGTCTACCACCTAAACATACCTGTCCCCAGATTTGGGGTCCATGGCATCACGAACGCCTTCGCCTACAAATGTGGTAAGCAAAAGGGTTACAAATAAAGCCACCACGGTGCTTATGGAAATCCAGGGTGCGTAAAGATTGTTGAGGCCCTGGCTCATCAGTTCACCCCAGCTCGGCGTTGGTGGCTGGAGCCCAAAACCCAAAAAGTCTAGAGAGGTAAGGCTGCCAATTCCGCCAATCAACGTGAAAGGGAATAGTGTTACCACAGGAGTCATGGCGTTGGGTAGAATTTCTTTAAAGAAAATATGACGGTGCCCTAAGCCAAGAACTCTTGCAGACTGCACGTAAGTCATGGAGCGCAATTTTAAAAATTCGCCACGCATATAATAACTTAGCGAAATCCAGTTAAAAGCCGCCATAATCAGTATTAAAAGCCAAAAACTGCGGCCATAGATGCTGCCAATGAGAATAACCACATAGAGCATAGGCAGCGACGACCATATTTCAATAAACCGCTGCATGCCTGTGTCCCAGAATTTGCCCAGGTAGCCCTGAATACCTCCGATGACAATTCCCAAAAAGGTTCCCAGAACTGTCAGCAACAAGCTAAAGGAAATGCAAATTCTAAAGCCGTGAATAAGTCGGCTCAACACATCGCGACCGTTGCTGTCGGTTCCAAGCCAGTGTTTTTCGCTGGGAGCAAAGGGTGGTGCGCCGTCGTCTGCCAAGTCGGCCTTTAAAGGGTCGTGGGCAATGGGAGGCAAAATGGTCCAGACGTCGGGGCAGCCTCCCACACGGGAGTACCCCTCGGCTTCGTCCATTTCACATTCCTCAGCACTTGCTACAAGAGCCTTATAATCGGGCTCCGTTTCGTAACTTCCGCCAAAGTCTTTTTCACTGTAGCGGAAAAATGCAGGAAAATAACTTTTACCCCCATAACTCATGTAGAGGGGTTCATCATTTACGGTCCAAGGGCTTGTTAAAGAAAGCAAATAGGCTATTACCAAAATACAAAGCGACAAAAAAGCCCTTTTATTTTTTAGGAATCTTTTGATGCGATTCTTGCTTTCTTGACTAAAATGCATTTTACAACTTTCCACATGCCTGCATAATTAAAACCGCAACATAACAAACGTAGGCAAATACAAAAAAACCGCCTTCAAATCGGTTGATGCGGCCCAAAGGCTGCTTTCTAAAATTAATGCCAAAAATAAAAAGCAACAAGGTTATGCAGCCCATCACAGGTATATCACGGTACAGCACCATATGTTCCACCTTGCTCATAGGCGAAATGGTTGCAGCGATTCCAACCACAGCCAGTGTATTGAACATGTTGGAACCAATAATGTTTCCTAGAGCCAAATCGTGCTCCCCTTTGCGGGCCGCCGCAATAGAAGAAGCCAATTCAGGAAGAGATGTTCCCACAGCAACCACAGTAAGGCCAATCAAAAGGTCACTTACACCAAGGGCTCTAGCCACTTCCACCGCACCCCATACCAGAGCACGGGAACTGGCTACCAGAAAAACAAGGCCCAGCAACAAAAAGAAAATGGATTTTCCAATTTTCTTATTTTCTTTTACACCTTCATCTTCTAGGCAGCTTACGGTGTTCTTATTTTTCTGGTGTAGTTCTGTGTAAATGTTGTAACCAAACAAACCAAAGAAAACCACTAAATTTATAAATCCATCAACCCTAGAAACAGAGCCATCCCAAACAAGGATTAATGCTAAAAAGGTTACCAGCACCAAAATAGGAATGTCTTTACGAATAACATTCTTTTGCACTGGCGTTGGAGCAATAAGAGCTGTAACACCTAAAATAAGGGCAATGTTTGCAATGTTGGAACCGTAGGCGTTTCCTAAAGCAAGCTCTGGATTGTTCTGCAAGGCAGAGAGGGCCGACACAACCATTTCGGGTGCCGAAGTTCCAAACCCCACAATCACCATGCCTATAAGCAAAGTGGACATACCGCAAAAGCGAGCCACTCCAACAGCTCCATCAACAAAAAGGTCTGCGCTGTAGACCAATACAGCGAGACCAATAACCATTGCAATGATAGGTAGTATCATTCTACATCAAGAAGAAAGAGAGACCCATTTCAACTGATGCGGAGCGGCCTGCAAGTTCAAAGTCGTCGATAAAGCCATCGTAGAGGTCGGAAAGACCCAAGTTGGCACGAAGATCAAAACCAAGATACTTGTGGGCGCGAACAGAAAAACCAAAAACCAGTTCCCATTCCATGGAGCGGCGGTATTCATCATCTAGCAAATCTATTTTGCTCTTGTGCTGGCCTTCGCTGTCTTTGTAAACCACCTTTAATTCGTCGGTTAAAGCAACAGCGGCCTGGGCACCCATATCAAAGGACAAGCGAGAGCGAGAACCCTTGAAGGTGAAAAGTAATGGAATATCTAGTTTGCGCTGCATGTACTTAAAGTTTGTGCGAGTGCGGTTGTAATCAAAAGTAGCACTGGCATCGCTTTGTTCAAAGAGGGCTGCAATTTTAAGACCACAAGTATATTTGGTTAAGGGGAATATGCCAAATACACCGGCACGCCAGGAAAATCCGTAAAAATCATCATCATAATCGGAAGAAAGGAAGTAGGAGCCCAGGAACCCTTGAACACCAAAGGTTGGACCTACCGGAATGTAACCACGAAGTTCGCCCAAATCCAGGGTATCTGGTGCCGGATTTTGACTTACGTAGGTTGTGTGAATGGTAGCGGAGGACTGCCTTACTGGGGTTGGAGCAGCTGTTGTGGTGTTGTAGAAATAAATTGTTTCCTTGGCAGCAGGTGCAGCAGCGGGAGCTGGTTCAACAGCATCTGGTGCTGGAGAAGCTTCGGCTGCTGGGGCATTAGACTGTTGAACAGCCTGTGGAGCCACCTCGGCCACAGGAGCTTCTTCTTCAACTGCTGGTGCTGCATTTTCTGCAGGTGCTGCGGCGGAAGGCGCTTGTTCGGCAGCGGGTGTCTGTGCAGCGGTGGAAGCTTGTACTGTTTCTTCTGCAAAAACAGATGCAGAAAGGGCTAAAACAGCAATGGAAGCACAAATTTTTAAATTCATATGATTCTCCTAGATAGACTTACCTTATAGATAGCATTTTTTCTATCTTGTGGGTACTATGAAAATACAAATTTTATCTAAAGAAACGGGCAAAGCCAATGCAAACGCCCTCTTTTTTGTAAAAAAATCCGTTCAGTTTTCCTCTATTTTGTCAGAAGAAGCCGAAAATCAAGTAGAATCGGTGCTGGAAGGAATGGAAAATGGACCTTTTGAAGATCTTGAATTTTTAGAAATTGACGGCAAATCTACCTTGTTTGTAAACGCCGCCAAGGAACGGGGGCTTTCTGGTTTAGACCACCTTCGCATGGCCGCCTACCGCTTGGCCAAGCGAGCCCAGAAAAAACAGATTCCCGTTGTTAGCCTGATGCTGGCCGATGCGGCTCCGGAGCAGTTCAAGGCCATAGCCCATGGGCTTTTTTACGCCGACTACAAGTTTGATGTATACAAGAGCAAGCCTACCCCACTTTTTGAAGCCACCTTTGAAGTAGTGGCAGGCGACCATGTGGCAGAATTCAAAAAAATAGCTGATGAAGTTATTGTGGAACAAGCCGCCATCAACACCGCAAAAGATTTGGTGAACACCTGCGCCAACGACTTGTATC
Source organism: Fibrobacteraceae bacterium (assembly GCA_021443045.1). Taxonomy (GTDB): domain Bacteria; phylum Fibrobacterota; class Fibrobacteria; order Fibrobacterales; family Fibrobacteraceae; genus Fibrobacter. The sequence continues at coordinate 2,330 of JABUUT010000006.1, read as the reverse complement.
CAGAAACCTTTGTAGAATTCGCAAAAAATGTGGCCAAGGAATTTGGTATTTCCATTAAGGTTCGCGACCTTAAAGCCCTGGAAGCCGAAGGTTTTAACGGACATGTTACTGTTGGAAAAGGAAGCTCCCACCCCCCTTACATGGTCACCCTGGATTATGATGGTGTAAAAGGCAATAAGGCAGGCAAGACCGCCGGTTCCAAACCACCTCATTTGGTAATTGTGGGCAAAGGCCTTACTTTTGATACCGGCGGACTGTGCCTAAAACCTCCTAAAAGCATGCCCGAAATGATTAGCGACATGACTGGAGCCGCCTCGGCTTTGGCAGCTATTCAAGCCATTGCCGAGCTAAAACTCCCCATTCATGTTAGTGCCGTACTTTGCCTTGCCGAAAATGCCATAGGAAACAAATCTGTACTGCCAGGCGACATCTTCGCGGCAAAGAACGGCAAAACCGTTATGGTAGACAACACCGATGCAGAAGGTCGGCTTGTTCTTAGTGACGGACTTTACGAAGCCGGCACCCTTGGGGCAACCCACATTATAGATTTAGCCACATTGACTGGAGCCATGGTACGCGCCTTGGGTTATGCCGTTGCAGGCTTCTTTAGCAACGACGACGACTTGGGCTTAAATGTGATTAACTGTGGTGAAACCTGTTGCGAAAAATTCTGGAGCATGCCTTTGGAAGAAGAATACGCCGATGCCCTAAAAGATAAATTTGCCGACCTTAAAAATACAGGTAGCGATGCAGGGGCCATTTCGGCAGCACTTTTCTTGCAAGAATTTGTACCCGAAAATGTGGCCTGGAGCCACTGGGACATTGCAGGAACCGCATTTGTAACCAAACAGTGGAAATATACGGAATATGGAGCCACCGGTTTTGGCGTGCAAACCTTAATTGAATTGGCAAGGCAAATTGGGTTTGCTTCTCGGTAAGCATTTTACCCTTCCCAACACCAAAACAAACATTTTAGATTACCCTTAGTCTTAACCCTATGCTCATCTCAAAATTTCTTTTTTGAGGTGAACATATTACTAAGGAGTAATTTATGAAAAAGATGACGCTTTCTGCGATTATCTTAGGTTTTGCTATTTCCGAAGCAAATTCTTCCGATATTTTATCTGAAATTTCTTCAATAAAAAATAGCAATGACGATACTATTTCGGTCTCCAAAATGGAGATTAAAATTAGTGGTAAAGCCGAATTGGATGCCTATACCTCTGATGTGTATTCTTCAGAAGATTTGCAGCATGAATACTACACCACCGCCGACCTTAATTTTGATGTAACCTTCAATAAAAAGTGGTCTGCCTTTTTGGCCCTTGAAGCAGATGCCGCTGCAGAAAGTGCAACCGTAGGCTACAACGGAGCATGGGTTAAATACCAACCCACCAAAATATTCTCTGTAAAATTAGGTGACCTTACTTTTAACGAAGGGGAATTTATTGCCTACTACGGCTACGATGATTCGGGCAAATTTGCAGCAGGCATGAAAGGCCACGATATTCGGGGTATGGAATTTACTCTTGCGGGGCTTGAACTAGGCATTGGATTTGGCCGAGGCAGTAATGACCATGAAAAAGGAGCATACAACGCGCACCTGGCTTACGAACTTGAATACGGCGACCAATACATTCGGCCCTATGTAGATTATAAAAGCTACCAAAGTAAAAATCACAACGAACTCCATACAGGTGTAGAAAACAATTTGAACCTTGGAGCTTTTTCTTTACGCACCGTATATGGATTTCACGCCGATTATCTAAATGATGAAGACACAACCTCCAATGCCCATGTTATTTTGTTGGAGCCTATTTTTGAAATGGGATGGTTAAAAATCAAAACCTCTGCAATGTATGCATACTTGAGCAATGGCAAAGGAAGCGGAACAGAAAAAGTTATAGACAAGTATGGTGAGCCCTATACCGTTGAACAAAATGAACGAAACGAGGTGGCTTCTGAAATTCCGGAATATTTCTTTGCCTATGTTGAACCTCAAATTAAATTGGTAAAATTTATCACCGCTGGCATTCCGGTGGAATACCATACCAATTCACTTGATAGTGGTGCAAAAATTTCTACCGTAGATACAGGCCTTCGTCTTTACATTTCACCAATTAAAAACTTGAACGTTATGACCACAGGAATGTTCGATATACCTGTTGATGAAGACAATAAGACAGATGATATTTCTCTTTACTTTGGCCTAGAATCTGTATTCACTTTTTAGGAAGTTCCAAAGACCGGCATAATTTTCTATCTTTCTTATGTATGAAAAACGTTGATACCATTGCCGTTCTAGACTTTGGTGGACAGTATGCCCACCT
>JABUUT010000069.1 GCA_021443045.1 Fibrobacteraceae bacterium | reverse complement strand
GCCGCATAGAATCTAAGGCCTAGACGTGTTAAATCATTTCCCCGGACAGTAATAATTTTGTATATTTACCATCGTGAAAATAATCCCTTTTTTTACCCTCCTCCTCTTTTTATGGTCTGCTTCTGATGCAGTAGAATCTTTCCGTGGGGTAGATTCTGTATCGGCAAAGGTGGATGGCGTGGTGCGCATAGACTCTGTGGAATACGAAATTGGAGATGCTTTTGACGATTCCAGGTCTTATTCCAAGTACGACCGCATGGCCTACGACTTTCTGAATATTTTCCATATTAAAACCCAGGAAATCACCGCCCGCAAATTGCTTCTGTTCAACCAGGGCGACTATGTGGACTCGGAACTGCTTTTGGAATCGGAACGTTTTTTGCGTGACCAAAAATTTTTATCCGATGCTAGCATCTCGGTAAGGAATGAAGGCGACAAGCATATAGCCACTGTAAAAACCAGCGACAACTGGACCCTTTCTATTCCGGCTTCTTTTGCCTTTTCGGGAAGTGAATTCAGCTACGACAATCTTACCTGGGGCTTGGGCCTTCAGGAAAGTAACTTTTTGGGGCTGGGAAAAAAGTTGGGCTTTTATTACGGACATGACGAGTTTCGGGATACTTGGAGCGTGGGGTACGGCGACCCTCATTTTTTATTCCGCTTTAACCAGCTAGATGTGGTGTACAGTTACAATTCCGATGGCTATTTGGCATCCTGGCAAATGCTGGTGCCTTATTTGAGCCGCTCTAAAAACCAATGGGCCTATACCTTGGCGGGGCTAAAAAATAAACGGGATGTGTATTTTTATGGCAGTGGAGATTTGGCTCCAGGGGCTGTTCCCACCATTTCCAAGAACCGCCCTGTAGACAGCTTGCCTTTGTACAATGGTGATAACGGGGATAAAATTTCTCCCATCATGAGGGTTAACGGGTTTATTGAAGACTCCCTCAGTTTTCGTTTTAGCAGGTCTTTTGGGGGAACAAAACGAAAAGTTTATTTGGCGGCCACCTACGATTATTACAATGCTTCCACCGAAGATTCCGAAGTGTTGAGGTACCTGTTCAACTACCAAGGAAATTCCTATGCCATCGATACCAATGCCTTGAATCGGTGGATGCCTGAGCGGAAGGATTCTCGTCTTGGAGGTTACATAATGTACTCCAATTTGCGATACGAAAAAATTAGGAACTTTCACAGCGTAAAATGGACCGAAGATATAGACAAAGGATGGACGCTAAAGGTGGGGGCTTCAAAGAATGTGGAAAACCTTGGCTCCGACAACAACGATTTTCGTTTTGACATTTTGAGCAACATGTATCTGGGCCAGTTTATGCACCACCTAACACTGAATTCCCGGATGCATTTTTATGTGGACCACAGCCACATTCGCGATTTTTACGGATGGCTGCAGGGAGAGTATCTGCTTCATTGGAACAACAGTTTTTCTTCGGTGCTAAACGGCCTTATGGATTTTTACGACAACGCCAACTATGGCTATCAGCTTTCGCTAGGCGGCTCCGACGGCTTTGTGGGGTTTCCTACGGGCTTTTATACCGGCCAGGCAAGAGTCTATGGAAAACTGGAACAGCGGTGGTTTCCTAATGTGGAATTTGCCACTTTGATGCCTGTGGTGGTAGTTTTTGGCAGCGTTGGCGAAACGGCCTGGAATTTTAAAGACATTTGCCGAAAAGATTTAATTTATGTGGCTGGCTTTGGCTTGCGGTTTGCGCAAACAAAATCCATTAGCCGAATCATCAATAATTTAGATGTAAGTTTCCCCATTAACGGTGAACGAAAGCGGGAAGCACATTATTCTATTACGACAGGATTTTCTTTGTAGTAGGGGAGGGGTAAAAGTGATGAAGAAGTGGAAATTTGTTATTCTACGTGTGGAAATTATAATTGGTGTCATTTCCATGATTTTTGGTTCGGCACTAACCTATATGGTATGGCCCGAAGGTTATTTTGTTGGGGCCCTAATGTTGGTGATGACTGGCCTTATTAGTGTGTTTTTAGGGGTAAAAGAAATGCTTGCTCCTTCTGACAATGTGTTTCACTGGCAGTCGCTGTTTTTTATTATTGTTCGCAGGGCCATGTTCTTTTTAAATGTGGTTCTTTGTGCTCTTGTGGTGGGCACCATAACCAATTTGTTAGACTAAAATTTGCTCTTTTAGTGAACGCCGTCTTCGTTAACCACTTCTTTTTCGTTGTACCAGCGTTGAATCTTTTCTCGAGCTTCCTCGTCAAAGGATTCTTTGTTATGAAGAATGTGGCTTGCCATTTCTAAAGTTTCTGCAATAAGCTCCTGGTCTTTTATCCAGTCGAACCATCGGAATACAAAGCTGCCGCTTTGCTCGTTTCCTTCCAGGTTTCCGGCTCCTCGATTCATCAAGTCCAATTCTGCGATTTCAAAACCGTCTTCGGTTTGGGCAAATGAAGATAACCGCTCCATAGAAGTTTCTGCATTTGGCGGGAGCATTAAAAAACACCAGGCCTGGGCGCTTCCGCGGCCAACTCGCCCCCGCAGCTGGTGCAGCTGCGACAGACCAAAATGGTCTGGCTGGTCAATGACCATCAAGTTGGCCGCCGGAACGTTTACGCCCACTTCCACCACAGTGGTGGCAACTAGAATATGAACTTCGCCCTTGCTAAATCGCCCAAGAATTTCGTCTCGGGTGGTTTCGTCCATTTGTCCGTGTATGCCCTCTACCACAAGCTTTTTACCACCCTCTAGCACAAGGTGGCTATCCTTGCAGTAATCATAAATTTCAGAAACAATGTCGTCTACGCTAAAGGCGGGGCGGTTTTCGTCATCTTCTGTATTTTCAACGCGGCTCACAATCCAGTAGCATAAGTTGCCGTTGGCCGCTTCGCTACAAATAAATTTTTTCATCTGATCACGCTTTTCTGGGGGCACCAGTCGCGTTTTTATAGGCTTGCGCCCCACCGGCTTATCTTTAATGGACACCACTTTTAAATCGCCGTACAAAGTCATGGCCAAACTTCTGGGAATGGGGGTGGCACTCATAACGAGCATGTCGGGGTAGTTGCCTTTGGCCAACAGTTGTTCCCGCTGGTTTACTCCAAAGCGGTGTTGCTCGTCTATAATTACAAAACCCAGGTTGGCAAAAAAAACATCTTTTGAAAAAAGGGCGTGGGTTCCAACCACCGCATTGCAAAGGCCCATTTGCAGTTCGCCCAAAATCTGTTTTCGTTCCGCCGTGCTGGTGGCTCCAACAAGAAGCCGCACTCGCAGCCCGGCACTTTCAAAGAATGGCTTTAAGCTGGCGTAGTGTTGCCTTGCCAAAATGTCGGTAGGTACCATCATGGCACACTGTTCTCCCGAACCGCAAACGGCCAACATGGAGAGCATGGCCACCACTGTTTTTCCGCATCCCACATCGCCCTGCAGAAGGGCGTGAAATTGTCTTTTTCCGTTGAGCCCCTCTAAAATTGTATTCAGCGCCGCGTCTTGGCCAGATGTGAGTTCAAAAGGCAGTCGGGATTTGGCTTCCATAACGGTGCCCAGGTCTATTTGGCGCTGGTGGCCTCGCAGGGCTTGGTTTTCTCTGCGCTTAATCATGCGCAGGCAAAAAGGCAACAGCTCAAGAACCTTAAGTTCTCCCTTGGCTTTGCCTATGCTGGCAAAGTCGGTGGGTTCATGGAGGGCTTTTAAATTTTGCAGCACACTTTCAAAGTGAAGGTATTCCGTAAGTTCTTTGGGGCACGATTTTGATAAAGTTAAATTTGGAAACTTGAATAGTGTGGAATAAAGCTGCCTAAAGAATTTTTGTTCCATGCGGGCTTCTCTACAGGCTTCACTAACAGGATATACTGGCAGAATGCGTCCGCTAAATTCTTCTTCGTCATCAAAAGGCTGCATGTCGGGATGGGTTATTTGTAAACCTCTATATTCACCGACCACACCGGTCACAAGCCAGCGGGTTCCAGGCTGAATTTTTCGGCTCCAGAAGCTGCAGCCCTGAAAGAACAACAGCGAAATTTTCCCGGTGCCGTCGGTGAATTCCGCCACAAACCGATTTTTACGCCCCCGCACCAATCCGGCCCGGCTAACCGTTCCTATAAGCACCACCCGGCTTCCCACATGGCAGTTGCCAATGGCCGTTACCTTGGTTTGGTCCAGATAGGTGCGTGGGATGTTGTACAGCAAATCGTCAATGGAACACAAACCCGCCTTGTTCAAGGCGCTCACCCTCTTTGGCCCCAGTCCTGGCAAATTGGAAATGTCCATGGTGCAGCTCCTTTTTGGCTTATTCTAGGGACTTTCCTTCTTTGGCACGTTGCGCCGCTTTTTCGCGAGCTGTGGCACCAATGATATTCATGTTCTTCCAGGTAATCAACTTTACCGGGTTTCCATTTTCGTCAAGCACCTTTATGCCCTTGGTGTCAATGGCTTTTACAAGCTGGTTCATGTTGTCGATAATTTTGTTGATTTTAGTTAAGGTTTCTTTGGAGCTCAACAATTTTTCGGCTACAGAGCTTGTTTCTATGTCGGTAATAATCTGGTTGGCCTTTGCGGCGCCGTCGTTGATGGTTTTAATGGCGTTATCTATGGAGGTCAGTTTTTCTTGGGCCGTTTGGGTAACCACCTTTACCGCAGAATCTGCCTGATGGGTAATACCGATAAGGGTGGAACTGGCGGAATTAACCTCCCCAAGAAGACTGTTGATTTTGGGGGCCAAGGAGCGGACCGTCTTGTCGGCATTGTCTAAAATGCCTTCCACAGTTTGCAGGGTGCTTTCAAAAACTTCTGGAGCCGAGGGATGGGTGGAATCGCCTTCGGTTATAAGAATAACGGTGTTGCGAACATCCACAAGAATGCTGTTCACTTGCTCCACCAGCCGCAGGGCCTCTGCAATGCCTGGCTCAAAGCGGCCTGTAAAAATGTAGCTGTCCTCGCAAACCTTGCCTGTTTTTGAAGGTACAATTTCTATGCGGCGCTGGCCCATTAGGGCGTAGTTTACATCGTTAAACTGGGTGCCTTCCCTTAGAACAATGGGTTCGTTAAACTTGATTTTTACTCGGGCCCTATCTCCTAGCCATTTTACTTTACCAACGCTACCCACGCGGTAACCTCGAATGGTTACAGGGTCTTCGGGCTGCAATGAACCTAATTCTTGAAAGTCCACGGTGGCTTCGGTGCTCATTTCGTGGTGGGCACTCCACATGCCAATGGCCACGCTGGTAAAAATGCAAATCAGTACAAGCAGACTTAAATAACCAAGGGCTCTATCAGAAATCTTCATGTGCTCAATATATTAAAAAAAACAGCCCAAGGCTTTTGGTTGGTTTTCAAAGCATTCATTTTTATACTTTTTCTTTTAATTTTAGATACTTGGTATTCGCCAACTGGGCTTATAATTGCTAAATTATTCCTGTCTAAATTTCAAAGGACTATATTCAAAGGACTAAAAAATGGCAAAAGCTGTTAAAAATTCCAAGAAGAAAGTGGTTCTCGCTTATAGCGGTGGACTGGACACTTCCATTATCATCCCATGGCTCAAGGAAACTTACGACTGCGAAGTTATCGCATTCGCTGCCGATTTGGGTCAAAACGATTTCCCAGATGCCAAGGCTTTGGAAAAAAAGGCTCTCTCTACAGGTGCCTCCAAATGCTATGTCCTTGACCTCAAGAAGGAATTCCTTGAAGAATACGTATGGCCCACTGTTCGTGCTGGCGCCAAGTACGAAAGCACATACCTTCTGGGCACATCCTTTGCCCGCCCCCTCATTGCAAAGTATCAGGTAAAGATTGCTGAAAAGGAAGGTGCATACGCTGTTTCCCACGGTGCAACCGGTAAGGGCAACGACCAGGTTCGCTTTGAATTGACCTACGCCGCACTCAACCCTAAGCTTCAGATTATTGCTCCATGGAAAGATCCTAACTGGCACATCCACAGCCGTGAAGACGCCATTGACTACGCCGAAGCTCGTGGCATTAACCTGAACGGTATTTCCAAAAAGAAAATCTACTCTGAAGACGGCAACCTGTGGCATTTGTCCCACGAAGGTGGCATTCTTGAAGAACCCGATAAGGAACACAAGTATGATATGCTCAAGCATACTGTAACCTACGAAAAGGCTCCAAACAAGGCTGCCTACGTTACCATCGGTTTCGAAAAGGGTAATCCAGTGTCTGTGAATGGTAAAAAGATGGGCGCTGTAGAACTTCTTGAAACTTTGAATAAGATTGGTGGCGCCAATGCTTGCGGCCTTTTAGACATTGTTGAAAACCGACTGGTTGGCCTCAAGAGCCGTGGCGTGTATGAAACTCCGGGTGGCACCCTCTTGTACAAGGCTCACGAATGCTTGGAACAACTTGTTCTTGATAAGGAAACTTTGTTCGAAGCCCAGAAGATGAGCATGACTTATGCCAACCTCTGCTACAACGGCCAGTGGTTCACTCCGCTCCGCCAGGCTATGGATGCCTTCTTTAGCGAAGTAAACAGTGTTGTGACCGGTGAAGTTACACTCAAGCTTTATAAGGGCAACATTATTCCTGCCGGCATGAAGAGCCCATACAGCCTCTATGACATGGATTTGGGTGGCTTCTCCGACGTGGAAATGTACGACCAGAAGGATGCAACGGGCTTTATCCGTTGCTTCGGTCTTCCTCTGAAGACTCGCGCCCTCCTTCTTGGCAACAAGACCAATGTGAAGTTTGGTGCTACCCCAAGCCTCAAAAAGTAATTGACAAGCAGGAACATTTTGTTCCCTCCCTTGTGAATTTTTCAAGGAGCCTTGCGACAATCTCGCAAGGTTCTTTTTTTTTGCCGCATCTGACGAAAGGGGGATAGTCATTCTTTATTAAAAGTGTGGCTACTTGACATTGTTCTGAATGAAGTGAAGAATCCTGTCAAATTTTAGCAGGGGTGGGATATAGATTTTGTCATTCTTCACGGCGCAAGCCGTGAATGATCCAGAGAATGTCCATTTAGACGACAAATGCGAAAGGCGAGAGTAGCGGGGAAACTTGTTTGCAC
>JABUUT010000068.1:7226-11459 GCA_021443045.1 Fibrobacteraceae bacterium | reverse complement strand
CTGGATGTTCCCGACCAAATGCAGAAGACCACCCATCCTTACCTTTATGTGGATGACGTACGTTGCAACGGCGTTTCCATTACTGCTATTTCTGCTACGGATCCAATTCCATCTACGGGTAACACTCCAACATCTTCTACCAGTGTAAAGCCCACCTCCTCTGCTGGGGCTACCCCAACTTCCTCTGCTGGCGTAAATCCTCCAGCTTCCTCTTCCAGCATCGAAGTGGTTGTTACCGACCTCCTGGTTATCGATGACTTTGAAGATGGTGACGAAGTGGCTGCAACAACTGGTACATGGTACGCCTACAACGACAAGGAACCTGGTGGCCTTTCTACAATTACCAATGTGTACGACCCCGCCCTCCCTGGCTATGTGGTGAACCTCACTGCTGTTGCTGATCCAACAAACGGAACAGCTGGTTTTGCTGGCCTCACAGGCATTGTTTGGAATCAGGGTACCTACGAAGAAGCTCCATTTGTGGCTCTCGGCCTCAACACCATGGCCGATACTTCCAAGGGTTACGACTTTAGCCAATGCTCCGGTCTCTCTTACCGTTACAAGGGTGCAAAGCATGTGTTCAAACTGCAGGATGGCAATGTAACCGACTGGGCATTCCATCAGGTTAAAGCAGACGATGCTGCCGAATGGACTACAGTTACCTTCAGCTGGAGTCAGATTAAGCAACCATCCTGGACTAAGGAACCTAAGGAACTGGACAAGGCTGCCATTAAGAAGATGGCCTGGGAAGTGGTTGGCTACAAGGGCTTTGAAATGCAGCCAACTTACGACTACCTCTATGTGGACGATTTGAAGTGCGTTAGCGGCACCATTGGTGTAAAGACTATCGCTTCTGCTCCTAGCTCCATTGGGCTTAGCATCCAGGGTAAGGCGCTCAATGTTTCCATTTCCAAGAGCTCCAGTGTTAAGGTTCAAATCTTCGACATGATGGGCCATGTGGTAAAGAATGTGAACGAAAACATGACTGCCGGCAACCACCTTGTTTCTCTTGAAAACATGAAGCAGGGCAGCTACGTTGTTCGTGTTATGAGCAACAACAGCTCCAAAACCGCTCGTTTTACCATTAAGTAATTGATGTAAAACGCTGAATGGCTTTTAAAGGCCCGTGGGTAACGCCCACGGGCCTATTTTTTACCCATATTCAGTGCCAGTATTTTATTAAAATTCTATAATTGGGCTCACTATGGCTAAGATTCTATTTAAAAAACAACTTTCTCCCGCGGTATTCATGTATCGCGTTCACGCCCCCCTTATTGCCCAAGAACGTAAGGCCGGACAGTTCATCATCTTTCAGACGGATACAGACAGTGGCGAACGCGTGCCTCTCACCATCGCCGACGCTGACACGAATGAAGGATCCATCACCATTATTTTCCAGACAGTGGGTAAGTCCACCACCGAGCTTTCCAAGTTCGAAGTAGGCGACGATATTCCAGTTTTGGTTGGCCCTCTGGGCTCTCCAACCCACATCGAAAATTATGGCCACGTCGTTTGCGTGTGTGGTGGCGTAGGTATTGCCCCCATGCACCCCATTGCACAGGCCCTTAAGGCTGCCGGCAACAAGCTCACCATTATTATGGGTGCCCGCAACGAAAGCCTCTTCCTTATGAAGGAAGAAATGACCGCCCTGGCCGACAACATTATCTTTATGACCGACGATGGTTCTTACGGCCGCAAGGGTCTTGTTACCGAACCTTTGAAGGAACTTTGCGAAGACACCAAGGGCAAGCCCGACATGGTTCTCGCCATTGGTCCTCCCATTATGATGAAGTTCTGCTCCCTCACCACACAGCCTTATGGTGTAAAGACCGTTGTGAGCCTCAACAGCATCATGGTGGATGGCACTGGCATGTGCGGTGGTTGCCGCGTAACAATCGGTGGCAAAACCAAGTTCGTTTGCGTGGATGGTCCGGAATTTGACGGCCACGAAGTGGACTGGAACAACATGCTCCAGCGTATGAGCTCCTTTAAACCCCAGGAACAAGATGCTATGCACCGCTTTGGTTCCAATGAGGGTGGTCACAAGTGTAACATTGATCGTATGGCCGACAAGAAGGCCGCCGAATCTAAGTAAGAGGTTTTTATGTCTGAACATTTGACAATTGAACAGTTGGATGATGCTGCCAAGGTTGAACTTGAAAAAATCAAGGCTGCTGCCGAACCCCTGAAGATGAAAGACAAGATGGCCATTCCTGCCCAGCCTATGCCTCAGCTGGAACCTTCTTACCGTGCCCGCGTTATGGAAGAAGTGGCTTGCGGTTACACCGAAGCCCAGGCTGTTGTAGAAGCCAACCGCTGCCTTGCTTGTAAAAAGCCATTCTGTGTAGAAAGCTGCCCTGTTCACATTAACATTCCAGCCTTTATCGCTGAAATTGCCAAGGGCGACTTTAAGGCTGCCATTGCAAAGATTAAGGAAACAAGCCTTCTCCCAGCTATTTGCGGCCGCGTATGCCCTCAGGAACGCCAGTGCCAAATGAATTGCACAGTGGGTAAAACACACAAGGATGTGAACCAGGCTGTGGCTATTGGTCGCTTGGAACGCTTTGCTGCCGACTATGAACGCAACCACGGTGCCATCAAGGTTCCCGAAGTAAAGCCCGCTACCGGTAAAAAAGTGGCTGTTATTGGCTCCGGTCCTGCAGGTCTGGTTGTGGCTGCCGATGTGCGTCGCGAAGGCCATGAAGTGGTTATCTTTGAAGCCCTCCACAAGCTGGGCGGCGTGATGCGCTACGGTATTCCTGAATTCCGTTTGCCAAAGGCCATTGTGGACAAAGAAATTGAAACCCTCTCTGCCATGGGTGTAAAATTCGAAACCAACTTTGTTATTGGCCGCACCCGCAAGCTGAACGACCTTATTGAAAAAGACGGCTTTGATGCCGTATTTGTAGGAACTGGTGCAGGGCTTCCACTCTTCATGAATATTGAAGGTGAAAACTTGGTAGGTGTGTTCGCTGCTAACGAATACCTGACTCGCGCCAATTTGATGCATGCTTACGATGCCAACTCTGCCGACACCCCAATGTGGCCTGGTAAGAACGTTGTGGTTCTTGGTGGTGGTAACGTGGCCATGGATGCTGCCCGTATGGCCCTCCGCATGGGTGCCGAAAAGGTTCGCATCGTCTATCGCCGCAGCATGAACGAACTGCCTGCCCGTAAGGAAGAAATTCTCCATGCTCAGGAAGAAGGTGTGGAATTCTGTGTACTACAGAACCCTGCCAAGATTCTGGGCGACGAAGCCGGACGCGTTCGTGGTATGCTGGTAGACAAGTTTGAGCTTGGCGAACCCGATGAAAAGGGCCGCCCACGTCCAGTAAAGCTGGAAGGCCAGAGCTTTGAAATGGAATGCGACACCGTTCTCGTTGCCATTGGTAACGGAAGTAACCCGCTGATCAGCAACACCACCCCAAGCCTCAAGGTGGACAAGCGAGGTCATGTGGAACTGGAAGACGCAACCTGCAACAAGACCTTTATGGAAAAGGTGTACGCCGGTGGCGACATTGTGCTGGGTGCTGCTACCGTGATTCTCGCCATGGGCGAGGGTAGGCGGGCTGCTGCTGGCATCAACTCCTTCCTAAAGAAGTAAATCGTTTATAACACATCGAGATACTTCGTTATTTTGCCCCTCACGTACGCTTTGTACGCTACGGGGCAAAATGCCTTGTCTTTCTCGGTTCTAAACGATTTTTGGTTTTTTGCTCGTATCTAGCGAAATTTACTCGCTCCCTCACGTACGCTTTGTACGGCTTCGGTCAATCTTCCTTGTCCTGCTTGTATCTAGCGGATTTTAGGTGGTTAACGATTTACGGGTTACATCGCAGGCCGAAAAAAATTTTGTCTTCGATTAAAATATTGAAGACATTTTTTTATTAATTTGTATGTGGTTTTGAACAGGCTTGACGAATTTAGCATGGCTTGGGTTAAGAATCTTGCCATCCTGACCCTGGAGCTGCCTTTAGCCCTGGAGCGCAGCGATAGGGGATAGGGGAAGGATCCAGTAAATGTCCATGCAAATACCAATCACTGAAAACTGATAACTGAATACTGATAACCAATCAGGTTCGGAGGCTTAGCCTCCTAGAGGTGTGGGCTATGAGCTCATCACTCAAAATAAAATGAATGGATTCTATAGGCTCTTCGAGCCTCCAGAATGACACGCAGGCCGAATGCTGCAAAAACAAGCTCGCTTGTTTTTATTGCTGAGGCCCAGAGTCA
>JABUUT010000068.1:0-7187 GCA_021443045.1 Fibrobacteraceae bacterium | reverse complement strand
ACAAGCTTGCTTGTTTTTATTGCTGAGGCCCAAAGTCAAGCGCATAGCGCAATGACAGAACGACCTCACGCCTCAAAGCGACGAAGTCGCGACCTCACCGCTGACCACCGATAACTGACAACCGTCTCCCCCCTTTCCATCATGTTGTGTTTCTCTCATTAGTTTGGTAATGGTAAACATTAGTTTTCTAGGTTTTTAAGGGTATTTTATGTATTTTTGGCTTGCTGGGTAGTGTGGACTATTTGTGTGGAATAGTTTCTTTTAGGGCATATTTTACAAAACTTCGTGTAAGACTGTGTAAACGCATCTAGTCATGTAGTTTTTTTCTTACAAAAGTGCAGTAAAATGGCATTTTTCACAAAAAAAGGGGCTTTTTAGCCCAATAAAAGCCCTTTAATCTGTTAAATGTGGTTTTTGGCATTTGTTTTTACACAGAATTACTGAAATTTTGGCTTTTTTTAAGTAAATTATGGAAAACCATAACAGAAATTGGAGATAATATGCTAGACCTCTTGGCTGTCCAATCCAGCGGCGCTAATGCAACCATCGTCACGTTGATTTACTCGCTTCTCTTGGCGTTTGTTCTGTCTTCTATGATTGGCTGGACTTACGAAAAAACCTTTTTGGGGTTATCATATTCCCGCAATTTTGTACAAGCCCTGGTTCTTAGTTCTATGGTGGCTTGCACGGTGATGCAGGCTATTGGCGACAACGTGGGCCGTGGTTTAGGTATGCTGGGCGCACTCTCCATTGTTCGTTTTAGAACCAGCTTTAAAGACCCTCGCGACATTATGTTCATATTCATGTCTTTGGGTGCTGGCATTGGTTGTGGCGTGTTTAGCTGGGGTGCGGCCTTGGGTGGCACCATTGCTTTTTGCTGTGTGGCTTTTCTTCTTTCTCGTACCGGTCTTGGTACCAAGCACTTTTTTGATGGCATGCTCCGCTTTGCCATGGCCAATGAATCGGCTACCCGCATGGCTATAGAAGATATTATGAAGAGTAACCTGAAAACCTACATCCTCATTACCATGAGAGAGGTTGATGGTGGTGCTCGCGTTGATTGCGCCTATCAGGTTCGCCTACGCTCTTCCATGCCGGCTGCTGAAGTTATGAAATTGCTGACCAATGTGGAAGGTATTTCCGACATTTCCTTTATGATGCAAGACGCAACAACAGAGATGTAGAGGGTGGGAAAAAAATGAGCAGAATTGAAGACAAATTTGATACTTTTTGGAATGCCCATAAAAGCAACGCTGGTGTAGCCTACGCATACGGTCACAAACTGATTATTGCCTGGGCTTTGGCTATTGTGGTTATTTTTATTCTCGGTTTACTCTATGCGGGCAAGGCTACTAGTTTTTCTGGCATAGCCGAAGCTAGTGAAACAACCATTGCGGTTCCCACCGCTGCCGAAATTGTCAAGGTTCATGTGGTAACGGGTCAGGAAATTCATCCTGGGGACACCATTGTGGAAATCAACCGGCCCGACCTCACCCTTCGCATTACCGAAGTGACTCGGGAAATTGATGCCTTGGAAGGCCGCAGCAATTTAAGTTCTGCCGAAATAGACCAGAAAGTTGCTGAGGTCAAAGCTAGCTGGGAAACCCGTCGCCTTACCCTTAGCTCTGAAATCCGCAATTTGGAAGATGAATACGCCAAGAACAAGGCTATTGCCGCCAAGTTGAAGAGCCTCTCCAAGAATAGCGGCAATAGCGAAGGCAACGATGCCATGGCGGTGCGTATCAAGAGCCTTAAGAACGAATTGGCAGCCGGCCAGCGCAGTGTAAACGAACAAATTGCTTTGCTTCGTGGTTCCAGCAAGTTGCAAAAACAGTCTGGAAAAACCGAGGCGGCTAATCTTCACAAGGAATTGGCCGAACTTAAAAAGCAAGAAGCGGAACTTATTCAGATTAGTAAGGAAAACTGGGTAGTAGGCCAGGTGAACGCTCGGGATGGTGAAAAGGTTTCTGGTTTTACACCCATTGTTACTTTAACCCACAAAACGCCCTCTATTGTCCGTGGCTACATTCACGAACAAATGTACCAGCGTATGGATGTGGGTAAACACGTTGAAGTCCACTCCATTAGTGGAAATGGCAAGGCTGTTATTGGTGAAGTGGTTGGCCTTTCTAGCCGAATTGTTCCTTTTGATGCTCGCTTGTGGAAAATGCCCGAAGCTCCTATTTATGGCCGTGAAGTTACCATTAAAATTTCTGAAGACAATCCATTCCTTTTAGGTGAAATGGTGGCCATTTCCGAATTAGGTGCTCTCAAGAAGCTTCTTTCCAACGAGAATAAAAAATAGGATTTTAAATGAAAAAGTTTTTCATTTCTATAAGTGTTCTTTGTGCTGGAATTTCTGCGGCTCCTCTTACATGGGAATCTTTGATTCAGTCTGCTGACAATGACCCTCAGCTGCAGGCAGCTGACAAACGAGTGGGCTTGGTGTCTGAGGGAAGCTCCACTAAGTTGTGGAACAACTTGGAATTTCGGTATAAAATGGATGGCTTTAGTTTTGCCAAGCATGATTTTGAGCTCCGCATGAAGCCAAAGTCTTTTGGCGAATCTAGTTCTACAAGAAATTATTGGAATGCCCAGGGTGACTACCAGAAGGCTCGCCGCAATGTGGAAAAGTCTTATTTGCTTTATGACCGCTATGAACGAGCCTTCCGCTATGTGAATCGTCGTAAGATTTACGAACTGAATCAGAAACTTTTACAAATTAATACGGACCGCATCGAGGTGCTCCATATTAAATCGGGTTCCCAGAATTTTAACCCCGAAGACTTGATGACAGCCCTAGAAGCTAATGCCGCTTTAAGAACCACCATTATTAGCGATAGCATTGCTTTAAGAGATACGGAACTGAAATTAAAGTCTTGGGTAGATTTTGATAGTGTGGAGTTAGATTCATCCTATTTGCCAACTATGGATGAACTTGCCGAAATTCTTCAGGGAGATATCCAGGCCAATGAAAGTTTTCCTTTGGTGGCCATGGCCAAGAGCAAGTGGACTGTGAATCAGGAACGGATGAAGCAAGAAAACGCAGGCGACCGGGACTACATTTCTCATATTGGGGTGGGGTATTCCTTAATGGTGGAAGACTTGGCTGAAAAGTACAAGGATGTTGATGGAGACGATGTTTATTGGAAGTACCCCGACCTGGAAAAGGATTACTTTAAAAAGGCGGGTTGCACAGGTTGGGGAAATTGTGAACGTACCCAGGTGGTGAGTTTGTTGGTAAAAGACGAAGATAACCGCCAGACCAAGGACAAGTTCTTTTTAAATGTGGGTATTCGTTTGCCTTTCTTTGATAGCGACAACGACGATGGCCTTCGTCGCCAGATTGCGGTGTTGGATGCCGAAAGCGATTATTTGGATGAATACCGGGACATGAGCCAGAAGGTGGGGCGCTTGGTCGAAGAAATTCTTTCTTTGGTGGCCCAGTGGAAGGTACAAAAGGAATTTGTGGAACAAATTAACGCCGGTAAAATTTTTGAACAGTTTGCTGCCAATGCAGGTAACGATCCCATTTTGTTGCTTAGGGCTCAAGAAAGCGCCGTAGACAGTGACCTTAAGGCTGTAAAACTGGAATACGATATTTTTAGTCGCTATTTGGTTTTGCTGGATTACGCTGGCGTGTTTGCTAGAGAAAATGTGGGCAACCATTTGAGACAGGGCTTAAAATAGAGGTTTAACTCATGGCAGAAGCCCGCGGATTTAGCCTTTTAGAACGGTTTGAGCTTAAGTACCACATTCCTGTGGAATGGGCTGATAGAATTGGTGATTTTATTGCCCCCTACTGCGAAGAAGACCATTACTCACAAATTACTCCGGGCCATTTTTACTGGATTACCAACCTTTATTTGGATTCCCCAAAGTGGACTTTTTTGGGTTGGAAAAAGAAGCAACTTTTGGACCGTTTTAATATGCGCATTCGCACTTATGGCGAACACCCGGCCCAAGATGGTACATTCCATTTTGAATGCAAGCGCAAAATCAAGAATATTTGTTACAAGAGCCGTGCCACCATTAAGGGCATTAACCCAGGTGAAGTTTGGCACATGAAGCCAGAAGAGTGGCCCTGCAAAACGGAAAAAGACCGCAAATACCTAGGTGATTTTTTGTACAAGACCGAATTGTACAATGCCCATCCTAGGCTTTTAACCCAATACAAGCGTCGTGCCTGGTTTGGCACCCGTGAAGAATACTCTCGCGTTACCATTGATACAGGTATGCGTTTTAGAGAGGAAAATGGCTTTGACTACACGGTGGATCCTCACTACATGCAGTCTACGGGGCTTCCAAGGTTTTTTATGCCTGGCTGTGATGCCGTGCTGGAACTAAAGTGCCCTGCTTTGCAGGTTCCATATTGGATGATTGATTTAATCCGTTTTTTAAATTTAAAGCATGGTGCTTTTTCTAAGTTTGGAAATGCGGCTGCTGAATGGAAGCGCATTTACGAAAATCCACGGCGCTTTAAGGCTCCCTATTGGACCAAGCTTTGTGGAAATGAATAGTTTATATAAAGGAATGAGAATATGAAAAACTACATTCTTAAAACTTTGTGTGCTGCAGCTCTTTTGAGTTTTGTGGCTTGTTCCGAAGATAGCGACCCCTCTCCGGTGGCTCCTGAAAGTTCTGCGGATGTTTCCTTGTCTAGTGGCGGTGAAACACCTGTGGCAGGAAGCTCTGCTGCAGTTAATGGCTCCAGTGCTGTTGTGCCGGCAATAACCTCGTCCTCTTCCTACGACGACGGTGTGGATGGCGTTAATCCTGTGGTTCAAATTACAGAAATTATGTACAGAATGGACAGCACTTTTGCAAACTTGCAATGGGTGGAAGTTCATTTAAAGAGCGGTGGAAACCGCAAAACTAGAAATATGGGCATGGATACCCTTCGCTTGGAAGCTCCTATTCCATTTACCTTCCCAGCAGACGACTGGAGCGAAGGGGATTACGTTGTTGTTACCAACGATGTGGACATGTTTAAACAGGCTTACCCCACCTTTACAGGCAAGGTTTATGGTCCTTGGGGTATAGACCCTAAAACAGGCGTGTTGGGAAAACTTGTTAAAGAAGGGGATGTTATTGAATTGAAGATTAAGGGCGAAGGTGACTTCGATGCTGCCTACAGCAACGAACCTCCTTGGACAAGCCGTGCCGATGGTAAGGGATTTTCTCTCTCCTACATGGGTGGCAACGGAACCCAGGCTTCTTCTTGGACTGCCAGTGGAACGAAGTATGGCACTCCAGGGGCCGCCAACGACTTTACGGCTCCAACTTTTGTTCGCATCAATGAAATTATGCCTTTCAGTATTTCTGCCGATAGCTGGGTGGAACTTTACAATTCTGGCGATGCCGATGTGAACGTTACTGATTGGATTATAAAGAATGTTGTGCGTGATTCCAACTATACCATTTCTGGCCCTAATGCTCCTTATGTGGTTCCTGCCAAGGGGTATTTGGTTTTGAATTGCGGTGAAGGTGGTGACTTTGATAGGGTACTTGTTATTTCTGATTTGGGTGGCGCCTTTTATTTGAGGGAATTTGTGGGAGATGAAAAGTCTGGCACCGAATCCAGTATTCTGGTGGCTGCCAGCAAACTTTCGAGTGGTGTGGTGGACGTTAGTGATGGCTCCATTGCCCAGGGTGCTTTGCAGACGCCAACACCTGGTGCCGCCAATGCTCCTCTCCATGTGGGCAGTGTGATTATTAACGAAATTTACTACCATGAACCAGATGTGATTACTTCTGATATGGTTGGGGCCATTCCCTTTGAATTTTTGGAATTGAAAAATGTGTCTGAAGTCGATGTGAAACTTTTTGCTACGGTCAATGGTTCTAGCCGCGGTTGGAAAATTGAAGGTGTCAACAAGGAGTTTGGTGCTACCGATGTCATTCCTGCCGGTGGCATGATGGTGTTGGTTCGGGACTCTATACTAGATTTGCTCACTGAAGCAAAAATCCGTGCCGATTACAGCATTCCAGATGCCGTAAAAATTTCGGCTTACAAGGGTAAGCTTTCGAACCGCGGTGAAATGATTGCTATTAAGCAACCTTATGCACAGGACGCTAAGGCTCAGTGGTACTATGACTGGTCCGATGCAACCCTTTATAGCGATAGGTGGGAAGGCTTGAAAGAGGCTGATGGTTTGGGTAAAAGTCTGAATCGAGTAGAACCTTCCACCATGGGTTACGAATCCAAGGCTTGGGTTGCTGCGGCTCCCACTCCAGGAAAATAGCACTTTATCCTAAAAAAAGGTTCGTTTGTAAGATACCACTGGTCATTTGCCTGTGGTATTTTTTAGTTTTACCCTTATGATAAAAAAGCATTGGGGTTTAACTTTATTTTTTGCGATACCACTTTGGGCAGAACCTTTAACGTTGCTGCAGGCTTTGGATATTGCAAAAAAGAACAATTCGCAAATTAAGGCAGAACAGGCTAAGGTCGATATGGCCGAAAGTGGGCAGGGCGAGGCCCGTTCCCTTTTTTTACCCACCTTATCCTTGTCGGCAGGCGTTACCAAAATTGACGACCCCATTGTAATTAATTTAAGCGCCTTGCAGGGCCCCATGAGTGAAATTGGTGGTGCCGCCGCCTATTCCAAGGCTTATATCGATACTTACAACCAAGCCCAGGCTGGGTACGATTTGGCATACCGGGGTGGCATTGCCGCAGGCCTCTCACCCGAAGCGGCTGAGGCCATGGCTGTTGAAAAAATTGGAGGGAAAAAGCCCCAGGAATTGGCACAACAGAATGCCGAAAAATATGGGGCAGACGCTTCTAAAAAAATTGACGAAACGGACTTTAGCATGAAGGTGCAGGATGATGTGTTTTTTAACGCACGCCTCACCGCCATTTGGCCTTTGTTTACGGGGTTTAAGCGCACGGCGGCATACGACGCGGCCAAAGAGAATGTGAATGCCAAGAAGGCGGCCTTTGACATGGCTCAAAATGCCGTGCTTATGGATGTGGCCACCAAGTATTTTACCCTGCGCCTAGCCGAAGAACTGACGGTGCTTCGGGAAACCACAAAGAAGAATCTGGAAGAACATTTGGAACGTTCCAAGAAGTTGGAAGCTGGTGGGCAGATTAGCAAAGCCGAGAGGTTGCGTGCCGAAGTGGCTTTGGCCGAAGCCGAAAATGCCCTGGAAGATTCTTACCGGGACCAGACCCTTGCCCG
>JABUUT010000067.1:10369-22519 GCA_021443045.1 Fibrobacteraceae bacterium | reverse complement strand
CTTTCGTCTATAGGACCAAAGGTCCGTTCTACCGTCTAAATGGACATTCTCTGGATCCTATCACCTCACTGCGTTTCGTTCCAGGATGACCTCATCAGTTGTCACCCTGGAGCCTGGAGCAGCCTTTAGCCCTGGAGCTTTGCGATAGGGGATAGGGTCCATAGTTTCCACCAGTCCTTCAGACAGTTCTGCTCAAAGCGATGAAGTCGCGACCTCACTGCTGATAGCTAACTACTAATAGCTCTATTTAGGCAAAGTAAGCATTTGCACTTGGCAGGCAAAGTCTATAGTCACTTTGTTACCTAACTTTCGAGTTAAATCTTCCCCATCCAACTGTAAAAATTCATCTTCTGGAATTTCTAGTTCCAAAGACTTTACCTTGGTAGACTTTAAAAAATATTTCTTAAAAAAATGCCCAACCACAGGAATGTTTCCTATAGCAATAGCCAAGAGAAAGTCTGCTAAATTGGGCACACGAACCACTTCTAAAAGTTTATCCGAAACCTTAGACTGGTAGAATGGATTTGTGCCGCTGGCAAAACTGGGTATGTTACCCACAATAACGGTACGGTGATTTTCAAGCAAAACAGCCTGAGTTTGACCATATTGATCGACATACCGCAAAGATCCTTGGCGAAGCCGGTAGGAACGGTCTGCGAAAAAGCTTTTTACATAGTGGATTTTATTGGTTAAAACAGAGTTGGAATTGAATACGCCCTGGGCTCTATCCCTGTTAAAGTCATGGGCAATGCGGGCATCAATTCCGCTTGAAAAATAGTTGGCCATAGCCAATTTCCCATTAACCTTCCAAATATCAAATGGTTTGGCTTTAGCCAGCAAAAGCCTTCGAAGAAGGTATAAAAAGCCTTTATCCGTAAAGGGTTTGTACAAATTGAGAACCCGAGCCAAATCATTTCCTGTGCCCAAGGGTATAAGCCCTATTTTTACTTTGTTGTAAAAATCATAATCCAGCATAGTGGAAAGAACTGCAGAAACTGTGCCATCGCCACCAACTGCAATCAATGTTTCGGTGCTGCTTAAAGCACCCTGAATTTGAACCTCTAAATTTTCTATTTGGGTAAAGTCCGCTTTCCACTGTTCCGAATCAAAACCCATAGATTCCATAATCTCTGGTAAAAAATTGTAGATGGATTTTCCTTGACCTCCACCACTTACCGGATTAATGAGAAAAAAGAATTTATACACAAGAACTCCCTTACACCCTATTTTTCCCGGAGGTTCTCCTTAACCTCCAAATAACGCAAATTACCTTCTTGAACCTTTCGTATCTCTTCCACAGTCAATTCCCGGGAAATGTGGGCTGGAGACCCAATGACCAGTGAACCTTCCGGAAATTCCTTGTCTTGGGTAACCAAACTGCCGGCGCCCACGATGGTATTGCTTTTTATGTGGGCGCCGTCCATAATAATGGCCCCCATACCAATCAAAACATTGTCTTCAATGGTGCAAGCATGAATAACGGCATTGTGACCAATGGTCACATCGTTTCCAATTTTTACCCCCACCCCTGTAGAAAGATGAATGGTAACATTATCTTGTATGTTACAACGTTTTCCAATTACAATAGAATCTAGGTCTCCGCGAATAACAGCATTGTAGAACACAGAAGAATCATCACCAATTTCAACATCACCTATAATACGAGCCCCTTCGGCCAAGAACACGCCCTGCCCGATTTTCGGTTTTTTACCCCTATAGCCGATGATGGATGCCATAACCTTTTTACTCCTTTATGTAACCACATTTGTCACAAGTGAGTTTGTAACTGTTGTCTGGGTCAACAACCAAAACGCCGTCACAATTTTCTTTGGGGCAGGCCATTTCACCTGGCTCAACTTCTCTATATGTCTTTTTTTCTTGTTCCATACTACTAATGTATAAATTTTTTTTTATAAGTTCCTTATGTGTTGTACAAAGACAAGCTATTTTTACAAATTTGTATTTAGGGTTCCTCTAAACAGTAATTTTTTCAAGTTCCTTAAGGGTGTCTACAGCACTTGTAAAGTCATAATCGTCAATCTGGTCCCTAAGTTCCCGAATAAGTTTTTCTTGGCCTGGAGTAAAGGATATGTTTTCTACCGTCTGGAGAACCTGGCGGCACTTTGTAGAAGAACAAGCTTCAATGTAGGGCTGAATACTTTCAATAACTGCGCGGAGCTTTTCGTTGGCTTTAGGATCTTTTTCCTTAACCACTTTCTGAACTTGTTCAGAAACCAAGTCTTTAATAACCACATCCAGGTCATCCACCAGTTCTTTTAGAGAAGAGGTAAATTCATCAATTTCACTAAAATTCAGTTGCCCTTTTTCGAAAGAGTTTTCTAGAGCTTGCCCCAAAGTTTGCATGTGGCTAGCACCCAAGGTGCCGCAAAGGCCCTTAATAGTGTGAACCAAACGAGCCGCTTCCTTAAACTGCTCCTTTTCTACCATTCGACGAATATCCAGAGACTTTCCGCCGTAGTCCCTTACAAAACCTTGCACTATTTTAATGTAAATGGTCTTGTTGTTGTTGGCATGGTACAAACCTTGGGTAGCATCCAAGTTTCGAACCTTCTGGAAATTCTGCAAGAAGTCGCTATCCATGGAGGTTCCCTGGGCTGTTTCTGCCACGCTCACAGAAGGCAAGGTTTGTGGAGCCTCGCTAACCACCGGCAGGAACTTGGCCAATTCTTCGTACATAATGAATGGATCAATGGGCTTTACAATGTAGGAGTTCATGCCCGCTTCAAAACATTCGTCCTTATCTTTTTGGAATGCCCTGGCACTCATTGCAATAATGGGAATAGTATGCAAGAAGGGGCGTTTTCCATGATCGCGAATTTCCTTGGTGGCTGTCAAACCATCCATAACAGGCATCTGGATATCCATTAAAACAAGATCAAACTTATTCTTGTCGATAAGTTCCAATGCTTCCTTACCATTGTTGGCAATCATGGTGGTTAAACCGACGCTGTTCAAAAGGGATACTGCCAATTCCTGGTTCATCTGGTTGTCTTCAACTAAAAGAATCTTGGCATCTTTAAAGTAGATTTTCTTTTTCTCCTTCTTCAATGCCTTTTGGTAGGTAAGGGGCATTTTAAAGGCTTCTTGCATAGAAGTGAGTAAAGTACTAATTTGAACAGGTTTTGTAACAAAGGCGTTAAAGCCGGCCGCGCTGGCCTTTTGCTGTTCACCTTCTTCAAATTGAATGGGGTGCATAAGAATTTTAGGGATTTCCAGCATCTTGGAAGGCAGGCCATGAGGAAATTCAATACCAGTAACTAAAGGCATTTGGTAATCCACAATAAAACCATCATAAGGCGCTTCACCAGCAGAATCATGTTCTTGAATCAAGTCTAATGCTTCTGCAATGGAGCTGGCTTCTTCCGAGACACAACCTAATTTGTCTAAATAATGGCGTAAAACAGCACGTAATTCTACACAATCGTCTATGAGAAGTATGTTCTTGCCTCTAAATTCGTTTACGCTTTTCCAACGAGGAACATCAGCCTGTGGGCCCACAGGTAAGCTAATAGTAAAGTAGAACACAGAACCTTGGCCTGACTGACTAGAAACTTTAAGTTGCCCACCCATCAGTTCCACAAGAGACTTTGAAATAACAAGACCTAAACCAGTGCCACCATACTTGCGCGTTGTAGAACCATCAGCCTGAGTAAAGGCGTTAAATAGCTTGCTCACCTGTTCTGGAGTCATGCCAATGCCAGTATCGCTTACACTAAAGTTCAGTTTTACAGCCGAATTGGTAAACTGTTCCAAAACAACCTTTAAAGTAATGCTTCCTCTTTCGGTAAACTTTGTGGCGTTGTTCACCAGGTTGGTAAAAATCTGTGAAATGCGAAGAGGGTCACCCATCAGCACTTCTGGAATTTCGGGGTCCACATCCACAACCAGTTCTATGGGCCTTCCTGCAATGCGAACTTCAGCCAAGGCAGCCACTTCATTAATGGTATCCTGCAAGGTAAACTGAATAACCTCCAATTCCTGTTTTTTAGCTTCAATTTTGGAAAAGTCTAGAATGTTGTTGATAATTCCCAGCAACGATTTTGCAGCAGAGCTGATTCTATCAATAAAGCCATGCTGTTGCTCCGACAGTTCGGTTTCTGAAATAAGGTGGGCCATGCCAATAATGGCATTCATCGGTGTACGAATTTCGTGACTCATGTTGGCCAAAAAATCGCTCTTGGCTTGGGTCGCTTCTTCTGCCATTTCTCGTGCTGCTACGACTTCAGAAATATCGGTCATGGATATCATGTAGCCCACCACAGAATCTTGCACCTTAAGGGTAACGGCTTCACCGCGGTACCAAATATCGGTATGGTTAGCCGGAGAAGAAAGCATAAAGGTGTCTTTCCAAGGCAGGTGGGTAATAAAGGAATCCTTTATGGCATCTACTATTTCGGGGGCAATACCTTCTTTCTTTAAATCATCCATATCCAAGCCTATCAAAGATTGCCAATCTTTGTCCCAAAAATCGGCAATTTGTTTAGACAGGTATTTAATACGGCGATTTCTATCAAGAATAATCAATACAGACCGTTCGGCCGAAAGCATGATGGTGTCAAGGATGGTGTCTTTCTGAATGCCCGAAGTTTCATCGGTAATCATAAAGAGGTAACGCATGGTGCCATCGTCTTCAACAAGAACCTGGAAGAATAGGTTCCACCATACTTCTTCCCCATTCACGTTGGTAACAGACATTAAGATTTTGCGTTCACTGGGGTGGATGTCGCCCCCCATGGCCACCCTCAATGCAAATTTTTTAAAGCGGGCGCTTGGGAAATATTTCCACAAGGCTTCCCCTTTGATATCTTCCCCGTCGTTCAAAAAATCTACAATGTTGGCACTGGCATGGAGAATATCGTAAGAGTCATCGGTAAGAATCAGTGACAGATGAGGGCTTGCCAAAAGGGTGTCGAACAAAGTACTCGAAGAAACACTTTCCGTAAGGTCTTTGTAGATAAAAACTTTATAAAGAAAGTGGCCCGAAAGAATAACGATGCCTATCATGATAAAAATCATGAGAATCACATACTTTAAAGAAGAGTCTTCTTCAGCCCGGCTGGCCACCTTGTTTTCTTGAACAATGTGGGTCATAAATAGAGATGTGCGCATTAGGGGAGTTGCCATATACACAAATTTTTGACGATGGCTGTTCATCTTGTCAAAACGATAGACTTTGCCCAATTCAAGAGAATTGTATTTAAGTTCCTCTGCAGCCAGGTCTATAAGTCGAGAAACGGTGTCTTGATAAACTATGCCAGAAGTGGTCTGGAATGGAGCGTATGTAAAAATAACGTTGTCCAAATTCAAAAGAACGGTAATGCCGCCTTCTTCCTTGGCCAAGTTGAGAATAATGTCGTTGCTCAGTTTGTGAAGATTGATATCCTCGGCTACCACACCCCGAATTTTTTTGTTTTTGTCCCAAACTGGGTACGAAAGGGTTATTACCTTCTTTTTTGTATTTTCGTTTATGGTGGGGCCCGTAATGGCTAAGCCTTTATTTCGGGAGGCTTCCAAATACCAGGCCTTCATGCGGAACTCCGAGGAATTTTTATCCAGCTTGGAACCTGTGGCACTAAGGTATTCTCCATCGGCAGTTCCGTAGTATACATCCACTATCATGCCTTTGCTGGCATTGTTGCTTTTGTAATAGTGGTTAACCAAATGCTGCCTGGAAGGTTTGTTAACCTGCCCCACTCGGCTGGGCAACTTTACAAATTCGCTATCTAAATGTAGAATGTATGATTCCGTTTCTTTGGCTACGTTGATAAGGGATTTTTCGGTACTGCTGTAGGCGGCCTCTACAAAACTGTAGCGAATGTAATCGCGAATAAAAAAGACAATGAAAAAAGAGGCCACTAAAAGTGGCACCGTATAAACAAGAGAGATGCGCCAGCCTAGCCGGCGTCGTTTTGCGTTTAATGGATTAGGTGCCACTCTCAACTTCTCCATTAAGGTCTTCATCTTTGTACATGGTGTAGATTTCTTGGATTTGGTCCTGAATTTCTACAAACGCATCAACCACATCGGGGTCAAACTGGGTACCTTTACCCTTACAAATTTCACTAAGGGCCACTTCGTGAGGGTACGGCTCCTTGTAAGGCCTGCGAGACCTTAAGGCATCGTAAACGTCGGCAACGGCCATTAGCCTTGCACCTACAGGAATTTCTTCGCCCTTAATGCCACTAGGATAACCAGTTCCATCCCAGCGTTCATGATGGGCCAAGGCAATGTCGGCAGCAATGACCACCATAGGGTCTTTGCTCAATTCGTGGGTCGCTTCCAAAAGAACATCGTGGCCCATGCGGGAATGTTCCTTCATCAAAGCCATTTCAGACTCAGTCAATCGAGAAGGCTTTCTAAGAATTTCGTCTTGGATTCCAACTTTTCCAATGTCATGGAGCGGAGCCGCCGTGGCATAGTAGTCCACATATTCATCATTGGGTATGTCGCTCATGAATTTGGGCTTGTTTTTAAGGTAGGCGGCCAAGTGTTGCACAATAACCTGGGTTCGTTTAATGTGGGCACCCGTTTCTGGGTCGCGGTATTCAGCCAAGGCACCCAGGCTGGTAAGCATCACTTTTAAAGTTTGCCTCAAAGAGGCTGTTTTTTCATCTACAAGTTCATGAAGATGGTCACGCTGGTGCTTGTATTCAAGCTGGTTTTTTATGCGCAAGCGCACTAGATCGGGGTTAAAAGGTTTTGCAATGTAGTCTACTGCACCCAAATCAAGCCCCTTCTGTTCACTCTGAGGGTCTGATTTAGCCGTTAGAAAGATAACGGGAATATCTTTGATGGAATCGCGGAGGTGCATTTGGCGAAGAGTTTCATAGCCATCCATCTCGGGCATCATCACATCCAGGAGGATTAAATCGGGTTTTACTTTTTCCGTTAAGAAAATACCTTTTTCACCATTCAACGCTACAAACATATCGTAATCGTTGGAAAGGATGCCTTCCAAGACTTCGATGTTGGTCTTTGTGTCATCAATCACAAGAATTTTAGCGCGAAACTTATCCATATAATTAGAATATATAGTGTTAGCCTCAAAATAGAGCAGAGTGTTCTATTCCAAGTTGGAATAAATAGTTCTAGTTTTAATATATTCAAAAAATGGGAAAAAAATAAAAATTCGCAAAAAAAAAGAAAAAAAAGGCTTATACAACCCATCCCATCCATGATTATGGAGTTGGTTTTCTTTGGCCATGGATTCTTCACGGCTGCACCGTTCAGAATGACTCGCAGGCCGAATGCTGCAAAAACAAGCTTGCTTGTTTTTATTGCTGAGGCCCAGAGTCANAGGCCGAATGCAGCAAAAACAAGCTTGCTTGTTTTTATTGCTGAGGCCCAAAGTCAAGCACGCAGCGCAATGACACGCTCGGCGGGTATTGCAACAGAGGGTGTCATCCTGAAGGCACCCGCCGTGAGGGATCCAGTAGAATGTCCATATAAATACCAATCACTGACAACTGACTACTGATAACCGACAACCGACAACTGTTTACCAACCACCAGCCACCACTAATCACCAACCACTTCTTTCAACTTGTCCAAAAGACTCTTGTAATGCCCCATCATAATGGGGTGGTCCTTTTTGATTACCTGTATTTGCTTGTTGGCGCTTGCCATTTCCAATGCCTTGGCCTCTTCAGATAAATTTATAGCCCCAATGGTAAGAGCCGAACTTTTTAACGCATGAACTTCAATGTTGTAGGTGCCCCAGTTTTCTTCGGTATAGTATTTTTCCAGGGTTTCATACTTGCTGGTTTTTATAAAAATTCCTAGAACTTCAATGTAAAAATTGTCTTCATTCATGCAGTATTTTTTCCCGGTGTCAATATCCAGTTCTGGTAAGGCTTTGACTCTTTTTAACTTAATTTGTATGGGGTCTTGGGATTCTTCTAAAACGGTGGACTGAGTGTCTTCGGTGTTTTCTATTTCGGGTTTTACCAGCTGGATTTTTTCTTCTGGCAAGAATTTCTTAAGAGTCTCAATCATGTCTCTTTCGCGAATGGGCTTCATTAAATAGTCGCTAAAGCCTTCGTTCAAATACTGCTCTTTGGCTCCGGCAATGGCGTTTGCCGTAAGCATAATAACGGGTGTTTCCTTGTTTATATTGTCTGGAATTTGCTGCATAAGATGCAGTGTTTCTATGCCGTTCAGCTCTGGCATCATGTGGTCCATAAGAATAATGTCATAAACATTTTTCTTGACCATCTCCAGGGCTTGTTTGCCGCTGAGAACCGAGTCTATGGCAATCTTTGAATTTTTAAGAAGACCTTCCACAACTTTCAGATTGATTTTTACATCGTCCACTACAAGAATCCTTGTGTCTGGGGCCATAAAAATTTCTGTGTTGGTGTCCGCTTGGGAAATGTATTGGCGGTAGTTCTTAAAAAAGTCGCCCATGGGGTTAACATCTTTAACAACCTGAGGAATGGTAACGGTAAAAGATGAACCCTTTCCATATTTGCTGTCCACATCAATGTGGCCGTTCATCATTTCTACCAGTTTTTTTACCAAATTCAAGCCAAGTCCTGTGCCTTCTACGGTGCGGAATTTCTTTTGGTCAAACCTCTGAAATTTTGAGAAAAGTTTTTCCTTGTCTTCTTCCCGAAGCCCCACTCCAGAGTCCACAACGGAAATGTGCAACATAATATTTCCATCGTTGGCTAGTGTGCCTACGGGTTGGTATTTAATAATCAGTTTTACAAATCCAACCTCGGTGTACTTTACGGCGTTTGTTAAAAGGTTAGTTATAATTTGGCGTATGCGAATTTCGTCGCCAAACATTTTCCTCGGCAATGTTTCATCAATGTCTAAAATCAGAGATATATTTTTTGCTTCAGCCTTGGGATGAATCATGTTGTAGCAGTCGTTTATAATTGAGAATGGTTCGTAATCCAATGGCAGAATTTCCATTTTTCCCGATTCAATTTTTGAAATATCTAGAACATCGTTAATCAGGGAAAGCAAGGTTTGGCTGGCACTTTGAATGTTTAAGGCGTACTCTCTCAGTTCGTCGTTCTGGCACTCGCGAAGCAGTATGGTGTTCATGCCCACAATACCGTTAATAGGGGTGCGAATTTCGTGACTCATGTTGGCCAAGAATTCAGACTTTGCTCGGCTAGCCACTTCCAGTTTTTCTGCAATTTCTTCTAGCTCTTTTCTCTGTTCCATCAATTTGTGGTTCTGCTTTTCATAAACGTGGTTCTGGTAGCGGAAAATAGCCCCTATAACGCAGGCTACGGCTCCAAGACTGCCGATTACATCCATAATGTTGGTTGTGGTGTCTCTGGGAACAATCATTTCGGGGTTCAACGTTCCATAGACAATGGTGGCGCTCATAACAATGTAGCCTAGTAAAAAAGTAATAATGCTGAGCCAACCCTTCATGGTGAGCCAGCTAAAAATAAGGCCTAGTGAAAACCAGATGACTACGCCACTTCCAACGCCCCGAGAAAAGAAGAGTATGGGGAACAGCACCATGTCGCAGATGCCCGATGCAATAAAACCGGCAATTTGGTAGTGCTTTTTATAGGAACAGTACAGGGCCAACACAACGGTTCCAAGTAGAGGAATAATGGTCATGCCATCTTTTAACTGAACCATTATCATAAGAATGATGGCGAAGAAAAAACCGCCTATAAGAACGGCCCAAAGCATCAGGTTTAACAAACGTGTCCGGATTGGCAGATTTTCGTTAAAGAAAAGACTTTTTATTTTCTGAATGGTATCATTTATCCGCTTCATGGCCTAAATATATAATTTATGTTACTTAGGGGGGATTTTATCGGGCAACTGTTTTTTCTATATTTTGGCACGCTTGCACAATTACGTTCAAGTATAACCAATCACCGGCTTTCAAGGGTTGCTTCGGTGGCTCGGTCCTAACCCCTCGGTCAGACTGTGCTTTGCAATTTATTTGAAGTCCGGGTAGTACAACCGAAAAAAAGGAATAATACTATGGCAAATTTGCCTTCTGTTGAAGATCTGCTCAGCGCAGGTGCACACTTTGGTCATCAAACTCAGCGTTGGAATCCTAAGATGAAGCCATTTATCTTGGCCGAGAAGAACGGTATCTACGTTCTTAACTTGTCCAAGACTCGTGACCTTCTTGAAACCGCTGCCAAGGCTGCCGCCAAGATTTCGGAATCTGGCAAGACCGTTCTCTTTGTTGGCACAAAGCCAACTGCTCGTCAGTGTGTTCTTGATGCTGCTGCTTCCTGCAACCAGTTCTCTGTAACCAACCGCTGGCTCGGTGGTATGCTCACCAACTTCCAGACCGTTCGCAAATCCATCAAGAAAATCGACAAGATTGACCAGATGGAACAAGACGGTACTTTCCAGGCTCTCTCCAAGAAGGAAGTTTTGGACAAGAATCGCGAACGCACCAAGCTTCTCGAAGTTTTCGGCGGCATCCGTGAAATGGTAAACCTTCCAGGTCTCTTGGTGGTAACCGACCTCCAGCATGAAAAGATTGCTGTTGCTGAAGCTCGTCGTCTTCACATTCCAATTATCGGCATCTGCGATACCAATGTTGATCCAAACCTCGTTGACTATCCAGTTCCAGCCAACGATGATGCTGTAAAGTCCATTAAGCTCATTATCGATTACATCGCTGCCAACGTAAAGGCTCGCGTTGCAAACGATAAGAAGGTTTCTAAGGAAGAAGCCAAGAAGTTCGACAACGGTGAGGAAGAAAAGTAATTATGGCTGCTATTACCGCTTCTCTCGTTAACGAACTGCGCCAAAAAACTGGCGTTGGCATGATGCAGTGCAAAAAAGCCCTCACCGAAACTGACGGTGACATGGACAAGGCCGTTGAACTCCTCCGCAAGCAGGGTGCTGCTGTTGCTGCAAAGCGCGCAGACAAGGCTGCCAAGGAAGGCCGCATCTACCTCATCGAAACTGCCGACAAGGCTGCTGCTTTCGAACTCTCCTGCGAAACCGAACCTGTTTCCAACAACGACGACTTTGTGGCTCTCGCTAACGCTGCCGTCAAGGCTGTTGAAACCCAGGCTATCGCTTCTGTGGAAGACCTGAAGAACGCCTCTGTTGATGGTGTAAAAATCAATGACATGCTCCAGGATGTTCTCGTGAAGATCCAGGAAAACATCGACTTCCGCAAATTCGCAGAAATCAAGAAATCTGCCAATTCCGTGTTCGGTGTTTACAGCCACATGAAGGGCAAGATTGGTGTCATCACCGAACTTGCTTACGAAGGCTCCGCCGACGAAGCTGCCCTCAAGGCCGCTGCTAAAGACATCGCCATGCAGGCTGCCGCATTTGCTCCAGTTGCATTGAACGATGCCGCCGTTCCTGCCGAAACCATCGAAAAGGAAAAGGAAATCGCCAAGGCTCAGATCGAAGCCCAGGCTCAGGCAACCGGCAAGCAGACCAAGCCCGAATTCGTCGAACGTCAGATTGAAGGCCGCGTAGCCAAGGTCCTCAAGGAAATCGTTCTTGAAGACCAGGAATTCTTCATGGCTGAAAAGAACCCCAAGAAGCTCTCTGTCAAGGACTACCTCCAGGAAGTCGTTGCAAAGCAGCTTGGCCTTTCTTCCCTGAAGGTCGTGAACTTCATCCGCTTCGAACGCGGCAACTAACTAGTAGATAGTAGGAAGTAGGCAGTAGTTAGTTTTTGTCTTGCGAGCTTCGCACGTATATATATAACGGCTGTTTACTTTGAACTAAATGCTTTAAAAAAGGTCGCTCTCAATAGAGGGCGGCCTTTTTTTAGCTATCAGCAATCAACCATCAGCGGAGTCATCCTGAAGGAATATACGCATACCAATAACTAGCCACAGATAACTAACTTAGTTGTGGTAGATGGGATGGATTGTATAAGCTATTCAATCCACGAATAATAGCAGGTGAACCCATATTACCGCAGTTGTACCTGTTGCATTTTGTTCTGTTGGTCTTTGGCTATGTACACGCCTCGGCCAATGCCTGCCTTTGCCATGGAAGAACGCAATTCGCCCAGGGTGTTTGCGTGGAATTTCCCAATGAATATTCCCAAGGGGCTGTAAACCTTGAAGCTACCGGGAGCAGAAGAAAGGTTTAGGTTGCCAATGGAAATCGCCTCGATGTTGTTGTCGCCTGGGTTTTGCGCGGAGGTGTCTTTGG
>JABUUT010000067.1:7231-9012 GCA_021443045.1 Fibrobacteraceae bacterium | reverse complement strand
CCGAAAATGCCATGGTGTTGTTGCAGAATCGCGCAGTTTTCGTTTAATCTATGCTTTGATGGCTGGGATAGGCAGAACTGTGCTAAAGTTTGCTTTGATAATTTGTCAAAGAGAAATTTTTTTTTAGAAAGAGGTGCCCTATACAATAATGGGAATTTTGATGTGATAATCTTGGGAATATGGGGGTAAAAGCTTCCTCATCAGATGCTCATGATATTGAAAACAAGGAATCCTTTGACATTTGCTTTTTTTTGATATATATTAATGTCATGTTTTTATAGGAGCTGTTGATGAACTTGAAGAAATTGTCCAACAAATGCCCTGCTTTTGGGGTGGTTCCCTTGATGTGCGCTTTGATGCTTGCGGCCTGTGGCGACGACAGCACCAGTGCAAAAGATGAAAACTCCACCACGGCCATTGCGGGGGAGGTTGAAACAAAGGATGATTTGCCCAAATGCAATTCTTGGCGAGAAGGTAAACGTTACTATGTAGCAGATGAGGGTGCGGACTATCTCTGCGAAAACAACGAGTGGACAAACTTGGACGACGATGACAGCGATAGCGATGACAGTTCTAAGAATGATGAAAAAGATGACGATAAGGACGACAAGGATTCTGGCAAATCTTCATCTAGCACAGGGAAGTCGTCTTCCAGCATGAAAGATGAATCAACCGATAAGGGGAAAAGTTCATCCAGTCAAAAAGTTGACTCCAGCGATGATTCTGAAGAAGATGATGATGAGAATTCCGACAAATCGTCTTCCAGCGAAAAAGAGGAGTCTGGAGATTCCGAGAAGTCTTCTTCTAGTGTAGAAGATGCTGAATCAAGTTCGTCAAATGAACTGCCCGAAACGGACTTGGGTGAATGCACGGAGAGCCGACAAGACGAGGTGGCTCAAAAAAGCAATGACAGCATATACTACTACTGTGACGAATTGTCCTGGCGCGTAGCCACTCCCCTGGAGTATGACACTTACCAGTGGGAGAGTGGATTGGATGGCTGGTGTAGGGCTGGAAGTGTTGATAAAAAAAATTACTATGTATACGACAGTGGGTCATGGCGTGTGGCAACCCCTTTGGAAGAAATCCTGAAGATTGGGTGCGTTGCGGACTTTGAGGGTAGGGTCGAGAAGGCTATGATTTGTAAAAATGGCAATTGGGAGCCCAACGTGACCTTCGATACGTTGATTGACGAACGTGATGGACAAACTTACAAGACGATAAAGATTTACAATCAAATTTGGATGGCGGAAAACCTGAGATATGCCTACACTGGTGTAAAGTTCCGCGAAGGAACCATTTACGAGGAGGATTCCACCAGTTGGTGTTACGACGGAGATGAGGGCGGCCGTGACGCTTACGGCAGGTTCTACACCTGGAGTGCGGTTATGGACAGTGCGGCCCAGTTCACGGAGAATGCTGGAACAAAATGCGGCTACGGAGTGAGCTGCATTCCCAACACCCCCCACAGAGGCGTCTGCCCAAAAGGTTGGCATGTGCCCACCATGGCTGAATATGACACTCTCTACAAGGCTATTGGTTTTGACTTGGCTGCTGTCTACTTAATGTCCACCAATAGTGGTTGGAATGGCCTTGACCTGTACGGGTTCTCTGTTTTGGCTGCTGGCGAAAGGTCCAATGATGGAAGTTTTGGCAACCAAGGCTACTACGCCCACTTTTGGAGTGCCACCGAAAAAAGCATTGACTACGCTTGGAACAGGAGATTCAGTTCTGAATACACCTACGTGCGCCAAGAGGAAAAAGGCAAAGACATTGGATAT
>JABUUT010000067.1:5299-7215 GCA_021443045.1 Fibrobacteraceae bacterium | reverse complement strand
GGACTAGACCGTAATCTTCTATCATATCACAATCCGTAGCCGTTTTCAGGTGTTCCCTGGTGTGCCGTACGGCATACCAATTGTTACTTGTACCTAAAACCCTGACGCTTCATGCAATTAGTAACAAAATCTCCCCTTTCTACATGATCTTTTGCTGCTTCGTATTCACATTGTGCCAATGTATTTTCTGTTTCTTCCTGGGAAACCCCGGCTTTTTGCCAGCCTGCTACTGCTGCACAACTAGAGAAATAGATGCCGCAAAGTAAAAAAGCCGCTGCTGCTATGATTTTTTTCATATCTACACCTCTCATTTGAGAACGAATGTTTGATTTGGAACGAATAACCTAAACCTTAATGTAAACAAAAAAAAACAAAAGCAAGAGTTTTCTTAATTTTGAGCAATTTTTTACAAAATTCTCCAATGTTTTGTGTCTAAAAATGCCTAATTCCTATAATCTTGGGAATAAAAATGCTATAATCATGGGATTTTTAATACAATAATCTTAGGATTTAACTTGCGATAATCTTGGGAATTATGTATTTTTGTGAAAAAAGGCGGATTTCATGGGTGAATACAAGTCAAGATGTGTAGAAAAGGAAATTCAGAGAAGACTGAACTCTTGCGGGGCTGTTCTTGTGGTGGGTCCTAAATTTTGTGGAAAAACTACCACTGCTTTGAAGTTTGCAAGAAGCAGCGTTCGACTTACCAACCATAGCGCCATACAATTGGCCAAACTGGAACCTCGTGGAACCCTTTTGGGGGAGTCTCCACGGCTGATTGACGAATGGCAGACTGTTCCCGAAATTTGGGATGAAGTTCGTAGCTGGGTGGATGAAAAAAACGAATTTGGACAGTTTGTATTGACAGGAAGTGCCACGCCGGCTGACAAGGAACGCATATACCATTCTGGGGCAGGCAGAATCGTTGCCGTAAAAATGCGCCCCATGAGTCTTATGGAATCTGGGGAATCTAACGGGGCGGTTAGTCTTGCGGAGCTGTTTGAACACAGCGATGTTCAGGTTTATGATGCCAACGAGGGGAGGAACCTCAAGGATATTGCCTTTTACATTTGCCGAGGTGGATGGCCTCTTTCGTTGCAAGAAAATCGAAATGTAGCTCTGGACGTAACAGCCAACTACTATGATGGCCTATTCAATTTTGACAATAGCGAAAATGAAAATTTTAAAGGAAAAAAGCCGGAGGTGTTGCGGATGGTCCTTCGCAGCTACGCCCGGAATATTTCTACCGAAGCTCCTTACAAAACATTGATAAACGACGTTATTGAAAACAACAACCGCACCATGGATCCCAAAACTTTTGATGACTACCTTGAGGTGCTCAAGAGTTTGTTCATAGTAGAAGATGTGGAAGCCTGGAACCCCAATTTACGCAGCAAAACCAAGGTTCGCACCACGTCTACCCGACATTTTGTGGATACATCCATTGCCTGTGCCGCTTTGGGGATTATCCCCGATGACTTGTTGAACGATTTGAAAAGTTTTGGTCTATTCTTTGAGGATATGGCGGTTAGGGACCTTGCTGTTTATGCTAGCCTCTTTGGTGGAAAACTATACCACTACCGCGATAGTCTGGGCCTGGAGTGCGATGCGGTGATACACACTCCCAACGGCAAGTGGGCTGCTATTGAAATAAAGCTAGGTGGTGAAAATTTAATAGAAGAAGGTGCCAAGAATTTGAACAAACTAAAATCCATTGTCGATAACGATAACCTCAGCTTTATGATGGTGTTAACTGCCACGGGCCCCGCCTACCGCCGAAAAGACGGAATCTATGTAGTGCCCATTACATGCCTTGGATGGTAGGAAAAATTTGGACTTTTTATTGGCTTGAATATTTTTTTTCTATCTTAATCTAAAACCTGGAGTTTATATATGGCAAAGTTCAAGAGAGTTCT
>JABUUT010000067.1:0-2075 GCA_021443045.1 Fibrobacteraceae bacterium | reverse complement strand
ACCATCAGCCCCAAAAAAACCTGGGAAGGTGCTGTGGCCGGCACTTTGTTCACCATGGGTTGGGTAGCCTACTGGTCTGTTTACAGTTCCGCTCTTGCAGGCTTTGGCGTAAAATTCAACTTGGCCATGGGGCTTGCTCTTGGCCTAGTGTTTGCTGTTTCTGGCCAAGCTGGCGACCTCTTGATGAGTGCCCTCAAGCGTTGGAGCGGCACCAAGGATTCCGGCAATTTGTTCGTAGGCCACGGCGGCGTATTAGACCGTTGCGATTCATTCTATTTGACCGCACCTGTTTTGGTGGTTGTTTTGGATTTTCTAAAAAATTTTGCGTGATTTTTTAAAATTTTATCTGTAATTGGCCAAGGAAAAATGCTTTTTTACATTTTCTTTGGCCATTTTTATTTATTTTAGTGTGGTCTATGTTTGGATGGCTTAAAAAATATGTTTTGTATGCAGGGCTGGACTGTAATGATATTGATGCAGTTCACAGGGTGATTGGCTTATACAATCATCGTACCCTTCGTGTTTTTTCTTGTTGCGCCCTTATTTTCTTTTCTTTTTCTCTAGTTTGTTCGATTCTTATAAATGCTCCTGGCCTTAATTTTAAAACTTCTGGTTATGCTATTGCAGTAATTCTTTCGGCTATTGTTTGGATTACAAACATGGTGGTGGTTCCCAAAAACTACAAGTCGCTATATTGGGTAATTCCTTTTTTCTATGCAGTTTTGTATGGCATTGGGCTATTCTTTACTTTTGCTTTTACGCCAGACCAGTTGACTATTACTTTATTTGTGCTTTTTATGATGGTGCCTCAGCTTTTTATTGACGAACCTATTCGGATGATTACGGCTAATGTTGCTGCCGGCGCTGTGTTTGCCTATTTGTGCGTAGGCTTGGATATGAAGCCTTTAGTTATCCAAAACCAAGAAATGATAAGTATGATTATATTTAATTCCTTGGGCATAATTTTAGGTGTGTATAAGGCTAAGTTGAATTTTCAGAGATTTATTTTTGAACATAAGGCCGATGAATCGAACAAACAAATTTTTGCATTGCAGAATGCTTATTGGACATCCTTGGCCGATATTTATGTATCGGTGGTGGAGATAGACCTTAAAGAGGATACCTATACCATAGTTCGCGCCAATAATTACATATCCAGCGATTTGCTTGCGAAGCACGACCACTTTAAAGAAAATGTAAAAATGGCCATGGTGCAGACTACAGACGAGCACTGTCTAGAGAATGTATTAAAATTTGTGGATGCCGATACCCTAGTAGAACGGCTTCGTGGTCGAAGAACCATTACCCATGAATTTTTGGGAAAAAATTTTGGTTGGTGCCGTGCTCGCTTTATTGCGGTAAGGTCTAAAGCAGATGACGAACTGCGGCATGTTATTTACATGGTTGAAAATATCAATGAGCAAAAGAGTCATGAAGAACACTTGACCAATATGGCCGAAACTGATTCCATGACGGGCTTGTACAATCATAAAGTGGGCTTTATGAAGGTCAAGGAATCCTTGTTCAACAAACAAGAGGGAATGTTCTGCATTATAGACATAGACCGATTTAAAAATGTTAATGATCAGTATGGTCACCAGACTGGAGACCATGTGATTATTGCAGTTGCAGACTCCCTTAAGAAAACATTCCGTGATAATGACATTTTGTTGCGTTTGGGTGGCGATGAATTTTTGGTGTTTACCAAAGGTCTCCGAACTGAAGAAATGGGTAGTAAAATTATTAGTCGGTTGTTTAGTAATCTTGATGAAATAAAAATTGAAGGCCATGACGATTTTAATATTTCGATTAGTGTTGGTGCCGCCTTTACAGATGATGATTTTAACTTTGAAAAGCTCTATGAACAGGCCGATGCCTGCACTTATCAAAGCAAAAAAATAATGGGTAAGAGTTTTACCTTCCATAGAAATTAGGGCAAGCATAGGAAAAAATTTTATATTGTTCCTTGTTTTTGTAGATTTAAAATTGCATTTTATAGAACATTGAAGGCAAATACTTATGAATATTTTATTGACAGGTGGCGCAGGTTACATTGGAAGCCACACCATTGTTGA
>JABUUT010000066.1 GCA_021443045.1 Fibrobacteraceae bacterium | reverse complement strand
ACTATAGGGAGCATCGTCATCTTTAGTCAAAGGTAGCGTTACCCCAGCAGCAGTCAAAGTCTCTTCAATTTTCTGCTTGATTGCGTCTTCATCGTCACCGTATGCAATGGAAACATCCGTATTTTCATTTTCACCCTCGCCGTAAACCACATGGATGTCTTTCTCAAATACAGGGATAAATTTTTTGTTTTCCTCATCCTTTGTCCAACCGACATAAGCATACCCATCAGCTCCAGCAGCTGCGTTCACCGGCTCAACAACCGGATTTTGACCATCAAGATAATTCTTGATGGAATCTGCAACTTGGGCATCCGTGGCAACGTCATCAACAGGAATCTTGAAGGATTCGTTCTTTTCTGTATCCCCTTCCTTGTAGGTCACATCCACATTCACAAACTTGTCGAATTCAGGAGTCCACTTGCCGTCTGCGCCCTCGGACCAGCCGCCATATTCATAGCTGTATGGAGCATTGTCGGCCTTGGTGGGCAAAGCTACCCCAGCCGCTGTCAAAGCAGCATCTATCTTCGTTTTTATTTCAGATGCAGTGTCGTCGGTTTCAATTTCAACCTCAACATAATCATCATTTTCATCACCGTAATAGGCTTTGATAGTCCTTTTGAACACAGGCACAAAACTGGAGCCATCCTTTACAAAATTATTATTGTAGGTGTAAACCCCTGCATCATCACCTTTCTTGGCTAAAGTACAGCTTAACTGAGCTGGTTTATAAGAGAAGAACCCTTTAAGAGCATTGATAACATCCGTGTCCGTATGCTCATCATCTTGCAGCAAAATTTTAAATGTGGTATCCTTAACCGCACTGTTTCTCTTAATTGTAATATCAACAGTCACATAGCGTTCAAATGTAGGTTCGTAGTTGCCTTCACCATTCTTTACCCATCCATTGTACTCGTAACTAAGGGGGGCCGCAATTTCCTTTGTTGGTACATCGGGAGCAATGGCAGCATCAATTTTTGCCTTGATTTGGGCAGGAGTGTCATCGCTCATGACAGTCACACTCTTGGACTTCTGGGAGTCTCCCACATCGTAAACCACAGAGATGGTCTTTACATACCCGGCCTTTGTAAAACTCACACTAAACTCATCGGTAGCATTTTCCACATACTTATCAAAAGTGTACTCGTAAGTTGAATCTTTTGCCTTTGTTTTCCAAGCAGAGTGTTCCGCTTCCACAACAGCATCAATAGCAACCTGGATGGCATCAGCATCGTCATCATAAGACACTTCCATGCCAAAGGATTCTGTGCCAGCCTCATTTTTCACCGTTATAAATCTTGCATCTTCCCACTTGGCGTAGAACACCTTGTTGCCTGTGCTACCCGAAAGAATTTTGGTAATGGCTTCGCCAAAATAATTGGCGTTGTCGAACCAGCCCTTGAATACGGATCCCGATTTTGTGGGGTTGAGTAACGTTATTTCGGCAGAGGTAATATAGTAGGAGTTTTCAGCGGTTGCGCTACCAAAAGAAGCTCCTTCCATCCCATTGTATGTAATGGAGTATGCCTTGGGAGAATAAACGCCCTTGGCCGTTGTATTACCAGTGACAGTAATTTTACCATCGGAAACAGCAACCGATGTTTCTGTACCTGTCAATTTCACATCAGTCCACCCACTAAAAGTGTATCCTTCCCTTTCTAGGGCATTTTGCAATTTGTGTGTATTGTTCTGAATATCCATCACCCCAGTTTCGCTGAACATGGTAGAATCATTTACAAGCACCGTGCCATGATTATCCACAACAGAGTACTTATACAAGATGGTATATCGTGTAATATATCCCTCCCAATAGGGGTACAATGTTAAATCTTCATTGAAATCAGCTGGCAAAACGCCGCCTAAATCGTATGCTTTGCTACCACCATCTGTTAAAGCCCATCCGTTATGGTTAAAATTATCGTTGAGTTTCGAGAATTGTGTGGAGGAAAGTGTAAAAGTTTGACCATGGCTCTTAATGCCATCCTCAATAATGCCACTACCATAGTTACCGGCCAAATACTTGATTACATAGGTTTTAACGCTCCATTTTGCATATAAGGTAATATTTCCTGTAGTACCCGACACAATGGTATTTGCAGGTTCTGTATAGGCGGCATCGTAGAACCAGCCGTCAAACACATGGCCCCCATCCCAGGTTGCTGTGGGCAATTCAATATCTGCACTTTCTACGGTGTAGTTTATGGAAGCCACCGCAGGCACGCCTGTTCCTACATTAAAACTAATGGTGTAGTTTTTGGGAGTCCATTTTGCATATAAAGTAACATTACCATTTACGGGGCTGCTAAAATCATATACTTCGCCCTTTCTCCAATCTGCATCGGTATACCATCCGCCAAACTCATAGTCGTCAGCAGTAGGATCCGTGGGTTCTGCCGCCGCCACCCCTTCTTTTACACGTAGAGAAGCAGGGGCTACACCGTGATTGTTTGCATTAAAAGTTACCGTATAGTAGGTGTCCGTAGTTGTTTGCCACACGGCATAAAAAGTCAAATTGCCAGTTGCATTGCCAAAAGAACCGAGAACCGAGGCACTGGACAAATTATCTGCGGACCAGCCCATAAACACATGGTGCTGTAAATTTTCCCCTTCGCCGCTGTTGTAATCTACAGGAACCTCAGTTGGAGAAGAAATGGGAGCATTTTGGGCATATTTAACCTGCATAGTGTCTTTATTGTTGGCAAACTTGCCTCCATTGGCATCGAAGGTAACCGTTACATAGGTAATGGCCTGCCACACGGCATAAATAGTCGTTTTCCTCTGAACATTACCTAAGTCAGTGCTTGCCGTAGTTGCGTTACTTTGTGTAGACCACCCCAAGAATTTATAATCTGCCTTGGAAGGCTCCGTGATTTCAGCAGAAGTAATCTTCGCTCCTAAAGGAAGTTGCTTAAAAGTGTTGGCTCCGCTGGGGAACGAGCCACCGTTGGCAGAAAAAGTAACCATATAAACGGTCTGGCCATTATCGTCCTTGGAAACACCGGTATTGGTAATGTTGTCACCGTTGGACCACACATCTTGTGTAGGATTTTCACAGGTTGACGATGTTGTGTCCCAAGTACCTCCATTCAGTTGGCAAACAATGGCAGGAGTGTTTACATCAGAATTTCCCTTTGCTGTATTGGTATTGGTATTTCCACTATTGCTTCCAATGGCAGGGAGAACCACATCGCTATCATAAAAACTATTGGTAATGGTTAATCGGCCGTCATTACTTGTTCCAACCAGCCCACCAGAAGCACCATTGCCACTATTGTCTATCACTTGACCATCATAAACACAATACTGAATGGTTTTATTATTATGCAAACCATTATCGTAAGACTGTCCCACAATACCACCCACATTGACATTGTTGTTTGATGCATAAATATCCACATCACTTAATGTATTTTCAATAGTTCCCCCAGTAATTTTTCCAACCACACCGCCAACAGTACTCTGTTCACCGGTAGCCACGACAGTTCCCGACACATAACAATTTTGAACAACAGAACTTGATCCATGCATAAAACCAACAACACTTCCAACGGTAGGATCAATTGCCCAGCCCTTATCTTTACTTGCCGAAATACTGATATTTTCCAGAACAAGATTTTTAATAACACCACCACTTTGCAAGCCAGCAAACATACCCACATATTGAGTATTTTCACTTCCAACAATATTCAAATTGGAAATAGGAAACCCCTGTCCATCAAAAGTACCAGAATATGCATTGAGCACAACATCTTTTGATGCAATTGGAGTAAAAGGTTTTATATTTCCATTTCCATCTTTACAATCCGCCATGTCAATAGGCTGAGTCACCTTGGCATTCCAACCCACATTTGGATGAGAATTTAAGCTAAATTTCACCACATTCGTAGAATCGGAAAAATCATGCAAGTCCTGGCAACTGGAAATCTGGCAAGTTTTTGGGGAACCAGAGCAAGTCAATGCAAACCCCTGGCCCACAGCCATCAGGGTCAAAGCTAGTGTAAAAAGCAAATTCTTTGCAGTAAACAACTTAAACATTGCATTCTCCCAAAGCGATTGTCTTTTATATAGGGCACATCTAAAAAAATTTTAGAGTTTACCCCAAAACTTTTAAATAAAGTAAACTCTTTTTTATAAAAGTGTTTTCAGAATTAATAAAAATTTTACACCAGTGCCAAGAGTCACATTTTTCTTTTATATTTCGCCAAATAAAAGAAAAAAGAAAGAAAAAACAAATAAAAAAATAATCAGTTGTCTGTGGTCAGTCGTGGGTGGTCGGTCTTTGCATATTTGTATGGACATTCTTTGGGATTTACTGGATTCCTCGCAAGGGCTCGGAATAACACATTCATGCAGGAACCTTTCTGTGTATCCTATCACTTCACGGCGTATGCCGCTCAGGATGACCCAACCACCAGCCACCAACAACCAATCACCGGCCTCGG
Organism: Fibrobacteraceae bacterium; assembly: GCA_021443045.1. Classification (GTDB taxonomy): domain Bacteria; phylum Fibrobacterota; class Fibrobacteria; order Fibrobacterales; family Fibrobacteraceae; genus Fibrobacter. The sequence goes on along the minus strand of JABUUT010000066.1, from coordinate 7,316 downwards.
CTTCTATCGGACGCCAATGGTACGTGCCTGAGTGCCTACACGAACGATGTAGTTTCCGGCATGGGGCAGCTGGAACACCTGACCCCCATGGAACACTTCGCCTTGGTTAACGATTTTGCCATTCATGTCAACTATAGTCACCATGGAGCCATTCCTTACCCCTTGCAAACTCAGCTGACGGCCGTTGACCATCACCTTGAAACCGGCCACAACAGTGGAATGGATGGATTCGGTTACTTTGTACTTGGCATGGTAAACACCATCCTTGTCCACTTCCCAATGGTCAAAGCCATAAGTTTCACCATCTTCTTCATAGTACTTTGAAACAAGGCTCTTCAAAGCATTTTCCAATTTAAAGTCTCCGTTGTTTGCATAAACAATCTGGATAATGCCTTCATCATCTTTTGTTTCATACTTCACAGAACGCTGGAAATAGGCATAGAAAGTCTTGGAACCACGGGTTTCTGGAGCAAGGGCGCTTACACGATTACCCATGCCATCATCCCCGGTAAACCAACCCATGAACACCCATTCATTTTCACCCTTAATGGATGCCGTGGGAAGAACCGTCTTCTTGCCAAAGGTGTAAGAATTTACTTTTTCTGACATAACAGCAGTTTCTGGCATAATGTACGTAATTTTGAATACTCGTGGAATTTCCTTGATTACAGGCACATACAAGCCCGTAGAATCATCTCGCTTCCATTCATTAATTTCAAATTCCGTAGAATCGCTCATGCCTTTTCTAGGCAAATCAATATCCTCATGCTTGGATATTTCATTCCAAATTTGGTTAGAAATGCTGGTTGTGTCCTTTGTGTCTATAGTTACTTGGAGAGTGTCTTTGCCCACCACAACGTTAATGACCTTTTCCTTTTCTTCAGCAGTGAAGGTGGGCACATAGTTGCCGTCCTCGTTCTTTTCCCAACCACTATGGGTGTAGGTACTGTCTTCGGTGTCCGCCTTGGTGGGAGTCGGAATCTTCGGATCGTAGTTTTCAAGCGCATCGTCAATCTTTACGGAGATTATGGAATCGCTGTCGGTGCGGTGCACAACCACATCTATGGTGTCTTTTACCCCATCACCATCGATGTCGTCAAGAGCCACATGGATGGTGTCTTTTACCACATCAACAATGTAGCTTGGCACAAAGTAGCCCTCTTCATTTTTCTTAAAGTCTTCGTAAGCGTAAGTACTGTCGGAGCTGGCCCAAGAAGGCTCAGAAGGAATGACTACAGGCGGATTGCGATTAGACAGGGAGTCTGCAATTACCTTGTTCATTTTTTCTGGATTTTTAGCGGTTACTACATCTATAGGCACTTTTACAGTATCCTTTTCAACTACAACCTGCATTGTATCCACCCTAACGGTGGCATCAAAGGTTGGTACAAAGCGACCATCCTCTATTTGTATGCTCTTAAAGGTGTACAAGCTGTCATCAGAAGTTTCGTCTGGAATCAGAACAAGAGGAGGATTCTTGTTTTTTAGAGCCGTTTCTATGGCATCGACTATTTGATTGTTGTCAAAGCCATCTCCAATAGAAATCTTCAATGTTTTTGCCAAGGTATCACGCCCTTCAACCGTTGTAACGTCCACAAGAACATGCTTGTCAAAGGTTGGGCCAAAGGTACCATCGGTATTTTTCACAATGTCGGTGTACTCGTAATCAAAGGCTTCGCTAGAGGCTTCCTTTACTGGAGTAATGCTGTTGTCATCCAAGTGTTTTTTTATGGCTGCAATCACCTGATTATCGGTTGCACCTTCATCAATCTTTACACAAGCAGTATCAGCAGTTCCGTCTTTATTGGTGTCGCCAACATCCACAAGAATATACTTGTCAAAGGTTGGAACAAATTTATCTGCATCATCTTTTTCCCAACCACCATGTTCATAAACGTATGGAACTTCTGCGGTTTTGGCCACCTTAGGCTTTGGCGACAAATTGTCAAAAGTATCTTCAATTTTTTCAATCACAGCATCGTCGTCATCAGAGTTTCGAATGTCGGTTACATTAAAGCTAACCTTAGGATCCACACCATTATCATATTCAATGGCGTTGGTAAATACCGTTTCAAAGCCAGTGATTTTTCCATTGCTCCCCTGCACCGTGTCTACTCCAGTGTAGCTACAGGTCGCACAACCACTCTTAATAATGTCTACAGTTTTATCTGTATAGGCATGTTTCAAGCTGTCTTCTATATCCTGAATTACTTTAGCAATTTCAGCAGCACTAGCAACAGAGCGTTCATCCACTACATCCACAGTGTCTTTCTTTGTTTTTGTAGAGCCACTGTTTTCATACACCACATCAATTTCAACAAACTTCTGGAAATTGGGAACCCAGTTGCCATTTTCATCCTTGGTCCAACCATCCAATCGGAACTTGAATGGAAGTTCGTCATCCTTAGAAATGGTAGGTTTGGGGTTCAACAAATTGTAGGCACTTTGGATTTTTCCAGCCACAGTAGTACTATCGTCGGTAGCTAGAATGTCTGCAACTTCAAAGTAATCGTTGGATCCAGTGCCATAAACAACTTTGTTTGTAAATTTTGGAATAAACGAAACATTGCCATCATCATCAGTCACTTTTTCAATTTTGCTAGCATAAGTACAAGACTTGCAATCACTCTTAAGAGGAGTTATCCCAGCCTTGGAAAGAGAATCCCGAATGCTGGTGGTGTCATCCTGATTTGCCACGGTGGCAATGTAGAGGGTTTCTGTGGTAGAAGATGTTTCACCCGTTTTTGTGTAAGTAATTTCAACGGTCACTTCTTCCCTAAAGTTAGGAATCCAATCGCCATCAGCATCCTTAGTCCAGCCATCAAGTACAAAATGGTAGGGTTCTGTACCATCCTTCTTAATTTTTGCCTTAGTCGCTTCATCCAAAGCCTCATAGGCACTTTGGATTTTTTTAGCCACAGTAGAACTATCGTCGGTAGCGAGAATGCCAGTCACATTAAAGAAATCGCTGGAACCAGCACCATACAAAACCTTGTTTGTAAACTTTGGAACAAACGAAACATCATTATCATCATCAGTCACTTTTTCAATTTCCCCTGCATAAGTACAAGACTTGCAATCGACTTTAAGAGGCATTATGCTAGCATTGGAAAGAGAATCTTTGATGGTGACGGTCTCTTCTTTATCAGCCACTGTGAGGATATACAGCGTTTCAATGGTGGTATCCGTTGCACCAGTCTTTACATAGGCTATTTCAACACCCACTTTTTCGATAAAATTAACAACATAGTCACCATCATCGTTCAACTTCCAGCCAACATACTCATAACTGTAGGGAGCATCTTCATAATCTTTAGGTAAATCAATCCCTTTATCCGTCAGAGCCGTTTCTATTTTACCCTTAATAGCCTCATCATCGTCACCGTATGCAATGGCAATGTTCATGTTGTCACTAGCACCATCACCATACACAACCTTAACATCCTTTTCAAACACCGGCACAAACTTGTTATTTTCCTCATCCTTTCTCCAGCCAGTGTAAGCATATCCATCAGTTGTCGCCCCAGCATTCACCGGCACAACAGCCGGATCCAGGCCTGCAAGGTAAGTCTTGATTACATCTGCAACTTGGGCATCTGAGGCCCCGTTATCAACAGGAATCTTAAAGCTTTCTGTTACTGCAGGGGTTGCACCATTCTTATTGTGGGTTACGTCCACATTCACAAACTTGTCGAATGTAGGCGCATACACGCCACTTTCGTTCTTCTCCCAGCCAGAATAATCATAGCTATAGGGGTCAGCATTTGCCTTAGATGGCATACCAAGACTGTTTGTGGTAATATGATTTTCAATAAGTTGCTTAAGTTCATCGGCATCGGCATCTTTCGGAACATTTAAATTAAAAGATACGGAACCGTATGCCACAGAAATATTTTCTTTTTCACGGGCTGTTGCAGTAAATTTAGGTACAAAAAACCCACCATCTTTCTCAAAGGCATTTGCATACTGATATGTATAATCTGAATCCTTTACTTTTACAGGGGTAATCCCTGATAAATTATCACGCACCTTTGCCGGAAGACCTGCATTACATACGTCATTCTCATTAGCAGGATTATCATCTGTATACAAAAGAATCTGCAATACGGTGTCCACAAGAGAACCATTTTTTTCATAGGTAATGCGAGTACTCCCATACACATTAAAAATGGGTATAATTTCATTTGGGTTGGCATCTGACGAGGATTGCCAAGTCTTAAATTGATAACTATAAGGTTCATTATTCGCCTTTTCTTTCCAAGAATCCTTACCATTCACACTTACAGCGGCATCTATTTTTTTCAGCACCGTTGCTTCATCATCCTCGTAAGAAACATCTATGGTAAAAGAATCGCTAGAGCCAGCCTCTTTTTTCACCGTGATTGTTCTAGGTACAGATTCCCACTTGGCATAGAATGTTTTATTGCCTGTGCTACCGGCATCGATTTTAGTTACAGGAGAACCATTAAAGTGTTCATTTTCGTACCATCCCACAAAGTTGTAACCTAATTTAGTCGTGGGATTCACCAATGTGATTTCGGCAGAGTTAATATTGTAACTAGTCACAGTTCCGCTGGGCATGTCGGTACCCACATAGGTAATGTTGTAGGTCTCTATCATATAAGAGCCCTCAACAACTACATTCTCTGCAGGCATATTAAACTTATTTTGCGCGTTAGGTGTGATATCTGCGTTACTAGATGTTTTAACGCTTGTAAGTTGATTGAATTGGAATCCGTTTACTTTTGCAATTTTTAGAGTGTATGTATTACCGCTTGTAGCACTTTCTGCATAGGTGGTGTCGTCTTTAAGCGTATTCCCCAAAGCGTCGGTAAAATGCATTGTATAGGAAACGCTATATCGAACAGCATTACTCCAAACAGGGTACAGCACTATATCCGCATTTTCAGTATAAAGATCATCCAATTCATAGGCTTTTTCACCACCATCCGTCAATGACCAGCCGATTTGATCTGGTCGCGGCGTTTCGGCTTGCATATGTGTAAAAACAGCACCTTTCAAATTTACGGGGGAACCATGCGTTTTATATTGCGGTTCCACAAAATTCAAACTGTTAATACCCGCCAAGTAGGTAATCTTGTACTGCTTCGGCTCCCAAGAAGCTGTAAAGGTTTTGTTCCCCGAAGACCCTTGCAAAATAGTCGTTACCACTTCTGCTCCTTCTTTCCATCCCTTAAAAACATAACCTTCTTTTACAGGGGTCTTTAAGACAATATCAGTACTTTCAATGGTAAAGTTTACTGGATTCATGGAATTATCGGCACCCTCTACACCCGAATAGGTAATGGTATATGTAACTGGGGTCCACTTGGCAAACAATTCTACATCGGCTGTAATCGAGGTATTAGCAAAATCAAAAGCACTGCCATAGCAAACGGAATTGGTGAACCAGCCTCCAAAAGTATACCCATCGGCAGTAATTCCATTTTGGGGCGAGGCTTTTTCATTTTCTTTAACACGCTGTAATGCAGGAGCCGTTCCATGACCCAGGGCATTGAAGGTTACAGAATAATAATTGTCTGTAGAAATTTCCCATACAGCATACACCGTTGCCGTTTCAGTGGCATTTCCCAAGGCTTCTGGAGCACTTGCATCGTTTGTTTTTGCCCATCCCTTAAAAACATACCTTTTCAGGTTCTCGCCTTCACCACTAGTATAGTCAGCAGGCGCAACAATGCCTTCAGCAGAAATAGGAGCATTGTAAGCAAAGGTCAAATCCTTTGTTAGCAAATCATCCGCAAATTTTCCGCCATTGCCATCAAAGGTTATGGTAACATTGTTTTTCCATACCGCATATACAGTTTTTGGATGATCCGCATCGCCCAATGTTTCTGGAGCATTTGCGTCATTTGTAGTAGCCCAACCTATAAATGTTTTACCAGAATAGGATGGTGTAGAAATTCCATTTCCATTGATAGCCTCCCCATCTCTAAGGCCCTTGGAACTTATAGCACCAGCAGTACCACCATTAGGGTCAAAGGTTATCACATAAACAAGATTTTTAGCTTCATCGTAAGAAAATCCGAAATTGGTAATGTTATCACAGTTGCCCCAAGGACTTATTACGGAGCATACTCCATCTGTCAAAGTACCATGATTCAAATCGCAACTGATTTCCTTAGTATTCAAATCTGTAGCAGACAAGGTATCAAAAGTTCCTCCAGTACCGGCACCGGTTACACTACCTACAGCCACCGAAGCAACACCCTGCTTGTAATAGCAATCTTCAATATTTCCGTTGTTAGTTTTTGAGCCAACAAGTCCACCAATTGAACCAGAACCGCTATTGATTAAGGCCCCAGCATCATTATCATAGACACAAGATCTTATAATTCCACTTTCAAAATGCCCCGCAATGCCACCTACATAAGTGTTATTGCCTGATGCGGAAGCCGACACGGTACTCAAACAATTTTCTATAGTACCGGAGCTTATGTATCCAACAATTCCACCAATTCTATTTTCAAAGCCAGTTGTATTTATTTGCCCTGATGTATAACAATTTCTGATGGTGCCGCTTTTCATCCAGCCCACAACGGCACCCACACTAACAGTAGTACTCCACGATGAATTATCCTTAGTAGCACTGATATTCACATTTTCAAGTATTAAATTTTCAATGAGACCTCCATTGTCAAGACCAAAAAAAAGTCCCGTGTTATTCATCTCATGTCCTGTAGCTATAACAAGATTGGAAATAACATGGTTGTTGCCATTAAAATGACCCATATATCGAGATCCATTCTTTCCTATGGGGGTAAAAGTTCCTCCACAAACAGACATATCAATATTTGCAGTAAGAATTGCATTAGTTGTCAATTTATCATTTGATGCTGAAACAAAATTCCTGAATTCTACCAATTCTTGGCAACTACCAATTTTCTTATATGTAGAGCCAGCGATAGTCGAGTCAGCCAAAGCTCCCATAGCCTGGCCCGCAACCATCAGGGTTAAAGCGAGAGTAAAAAACAAATTCTTAGTAGTAAACAACTTTAACATTGAATCCTCCAAAAACAGATGTCTTTTTAACAAAACTTTTTTTATAAAGTAAACTTTTTTTTAGAAAAGAGAACTTTTATTGTAAAAAAATTTTCTTCCGTGCATACAGTCACATTTTTTCCTTAAATTTTCGGGAAAAATAATGAAAAAATCCTAAAAACGTAAAAAATCGGAAGCAACGTAAAAAATTGAATCTTTTCAGATGACAGTTCATTAATCACTTATTATTAACCATAATGAACTGATGTCACCCTGGAGGGAGAATCGACAGCTTACGCCCCAGGGCGAGAGTAAAT
>JABUUT010000065.1:12628-13901 GCA_021443045.1 Fibrobacteraceae bacterium | reverse complement strand
TTGCGCCGATTACAACATCATTGCCAACCCTAATCCCCCCCCCCCACTATTGCATTAGGACATATAATAACACGATTACCAATAATTGGCATCTTTTGAACAATTCCATCACTATAATAATTGTATTTCCCCATATTGCCGCCAATGGTAACATTTTGATTAATCTGCACATTATCTCCTATTTTCTCCGCTGCTATAATTATATTTGAAGGATGCGGAAGAAATAAACCATATCCTATATTCTTAGTCGAACACTCTATATGATACAAAAAAAAACGAACTTTTGCAGATGCCCCCCCCCAAAAAAAATCCCCCGCACCTTTCAGCGCGAGGGATTTTTCACCCAAAACCGAACTTCGGTTTCTTTTTTTTAGAAGCGACCTTTATTTCAGCATTACCTTCATGGATTGCACCTGGCCACCATTTTTTACAATTAAATAGCCTGCACCACGATAATTTGTATTCAAATTAATGCTGTTAACACCCTGGCTAACTACAAAGTTTTCTTGAGCCACAATTTGGCCCATGCTGTTCATCAGTTTTACAGAGCCCCGAGCAGCCCTGCTACCCACAAAAGAAACCTTTAACATACCATAATCAGAAACAGCCTTTAGCCCGCGAGTAAAAGCAGCAACCTTGACAATAGACGTAGAACCTTCAATAGCCACAATCTTGCCCGATGCTGTACTTTCTGTAGAAGGTTTCTTTTCAAAGCCATCAATAATTTCGATGGAGCCATCAGCCTTTACGCCAGCAATGTAATCAAAGATAACCTTGCCAGAAACCTGGGGTCCGTACAAATTAATTCCAATGGCGTTGGTGGCCTTTAAATCTTCAGCAGTAGGCACGGTTCGAAAATCTGTATCAAATTTTACCTGGAATGTTTTAAATTCAGAAGCACTTAATTCCACATCGGCCTGCTCCATAAGGTTGGCATCAAACCAAGTCCAACCACCACCGCACATCATAAAGATGTCCATGGAAGCCCATCCAAATTCGTTTTCTCCATTGGCAGCAGGGCCTGCAGAGGCTACAGCACCCTTCATGCGAACTTCCAAACCCACATACTTGCTCAAATCCTTATTGGCGTTGGTCAAGTTAATGCGAAGAGTTCCTACCTCGGAGGAATCCGCCGTTTTGCTAGTATAAGTCACTTCAACACCGGTTCCGGCAGAAGGATCCACATCAGGATTTTCATTTACCAAACTGTCCAGATTGCTGGGAATGTCTGTTCCCGATGCGACATAAACCTTGCGCATGGCGTTCAGAACAT
>JABUUT010000065.1:2523-11548 GCA_021443045.1 Fibrobacteraceae bacterium | reverse complement strand
TTTGTGGGATTTTCGGGCACTTCCATGGTGTTTCCGATATTAAAGCCCATGCCCATTTTAGCCACCAGGTCGGCGGACTTGGGTAGAGCAGCGAAAGAAGATGTAACGCTTAAAACAGCGGCGCTACAAAAAATACCAAACATGGATCTTTTATTCATACCATACTCCTTTATTGGCTATAATCTATATATTTTTCCAAAAAAGAGTACAAAAATGTTTTTTACACACCATGACAAAGAGATTTGTATCACACATAAATCTCTTTTTTAAGTAAATTAAGGCAATTTTAATCTAATGTAAAATTTATTTTACTGTTTCCAAAATTATTAGAAAAGTGAAAAATAAATTTTACCACAACCGGTCATACTTCTTCTGTTCCAAGGCCGCATCTTTTCGTTCTTGAACAATGGCGTCAATCACTGCCGCTACTGTCAAGTTAAAAATATCATGAACGGAACTTTCAGAATCGGTAAAGTGGATAGGTTTGTTAAGCCCCATCTGCACAGGTCCAATAGACTCACCCACTCCCATCTCCAAAAGCATCTTGTAGGTGGTGTTGGCAGAACTTAAGCACGGGAAAATCAAGGTATTCACATTTTTACCCTTTAATGTATTAAAAGGATACTTGGCATCACGCAATTCCTTGTTCAAGGCAAAGTTTACCTGCATTTCGCCGTCAATTGCATATTCCGGGTATTTTTCGTGAATAATTTTTACCGCATCAGCCACATTTGCAGCCGTTTGCCCGCAGCCTTTGTCAGAGCCAAAGTTGGCGTAGCTCAGCATGGCCATTACAGGATCGTGGGCAAAAAACTGAACAGCGTCGTGGGTCAGTTTTACAATGTCAACCAAAGTGTGGGTATCGGGGTCACGGTTCACCAAGGTGTCGGCCAAAAAGAAGGTTCCCTGCTTGGTGCTTAAAATATGAAGGGCGCCAAAGTGCTCATATTCCTTGCGAATACCAATCACCGACTTGGCAAGCTCAATGGTTTCGGAATACTTGGAGTACCCGCCAGTAATCAGGGCATCGGCATCACCTGTTTTCACCATCATCATGCCAAAGTGGTTTACTTCAAACATGTCGTCACGAGCTTCTTCAAAGGTAACGCCATTGCGGCCATTTTCGCTGGCATAAATGCTGGCGTACTCACGGCGGCGTTCAAATTCTTCCGGAGATCGGGGGTTTACAATCTTTATGCCCTCCAAACTCAACTGTTCCTTTTGTGCCGTCATTTGAATGCGGTCCGGGTTTCCAAGCAAAATGGGGAAAGCCACCCCTTCGGCCTTGGCCTGCACCGCCGCCTTTATCATATTCAAGTTCACGCCTTCTGCAAAAACCACACGCTTAGGGTTGCTTCGAGCCGTGTCGGCAAACTGACGGACCAGCTTGTTGTCGTAGCCCATCATATCGCGAAGTTTGTCGTAGTAGCTATCCCAATCGGTAATGGGCTTGCGGGCTACACCACTTTCAATGGCCGCCTTGGCCACTGCAATAGAAACTTCCGTTAAAAGGCGAGGGTCCAAAGGCTTTGGAATCAAGTAATCCTTACCAAAGGTAAAACGCTGGGAGTTGTAGGCAATATTCACCACATCAGGAACAGGCTGATGGGCAAGGGCCGCGATAGCCCTAACCGCAGCATGCTTCATGTGTTCGTTGATGCAGGTGGCGCGAACATCGAGAGCGCCACGGAATATGTAGGGAAAACCAATAACGTTGTTAATCTGGTTGGGATAATCGCTGCGGCCAGTGGCAAAAATAAGGTCGCCACGGCTTGCCATAGCCTCTTCGTAGCTAATTTCTGGAGTGGGGTTGGCTAAGGCAAAAACGATGGGTTGGTCAGCCATGCTGCGAACCATTTCCCTACTAAGTATGTTGCCTTTGGAAAGACCAACAAATACGTCCACACCTTTAAGGGCATCCTCAAGGGTGTTAATATCGGTGCGGTCCGTGGCGAACATAGCCTTTGCCTCGGTAAGCCCAGGCCGGTCTTTTCGAATAACGCCCTTGCTATCCACCATTACCAAATTTTCTTTTTTAAGCCCCAAAGATAGGTACAGCTTTGTACAGGCACTGGCCGCAGCTCCAGCACCATTTACCACCATCTTGATGGTGCGAAGGCTTTTACCAGCCACTTCCACCGCATTTAAAAGCCCAGCAGCCGAAATAATGGCAGTACCATGCTGGTCGTCATGCATTACAGGAATATCCAGTTGCTCCTTGAGGGTATCCTCAATTTCAAAACACTCCGGAGCCTTAATATCTTCAAGATTAATTCCACCAAAAGTAGGCGCAATGCCCTTTACAATTTCAATGAACTTTTTAGGGTCTTTTTCGTTAATTTCAATGTCGAATACATCGATACCCGCATAAATCTTAAAGAGGAGGGCCTTGCCTTCCATTACAGGCTTTCCCGCCAAGGCCCCAATGTCTCCTAACCCCAAAACGGCGGTACCATTAGAAATGACGGCCACCAAATTTCCCTTGCCCGTATATTCGTAGGCAAGGTTCCCATCTTTTTCAATTTCTAGGCAAGGAACCGCAACGCCGGGAGTATAAGCGAGGCCCAAATCCGTTTGGGTGCTGTGTGGTTTGGTGGGAACCACTTCAATTTTGCCCGGTTTTCCTTGGGCATGGTACAACAGAGCCGCTTCCTTCAAATTGTTGCTCATATTTCACTCCTTGCTAAATTTTCACGGGCAAATTTAGCAAAAGGAGAAAATGAATCAAAGATGTGTTTTTAACGGCTCAAAACCACTTTTTGGCCTAATAACTTATTATTTTGTGACAGACGAATCACAAAAGCACCCCTTAGGCCGTTTAATTCTACCCAAACTCCGTTGCCTTCAAAGAACACTTTTTTTACCAAGTTGCCCTGCATGTCCAGCAGCATCAAGTTTTTTACACCATTTTCTTGCGTTTCCACCAACAGGGAACCGTTTTTCACAAAGGCCTTAAACAAGGCTCCATTAGACGGTTCATTAATTTGTACATAAATTCCCGTTGTTGCAGAGCTCCACGACGGCCAAATAGAACCTTTGCTAGACGACGAGGCCACAGTCTTAGAGGAACTACTTGCCCCAGGAGCCACAGAAGCACTGCTTAACACCGGAGACACCGACGAGCTGCTAACCACTGGAGCCGTCGAGGAACTGCTAGCCACAGAGGAGCTGGAAACTTCTTTACATTCCTTAACTGCAACGTCTTTTTTTGTAGAAAAACATACCGCACGGTCCCCATCCTTAACCGCATTGTACACGCCGTAATCCACAGAAAAATTGGAGTAGGTACGGCCATTGGCATCGGCCGTTTCAAACTGGGTTTTGCCGTTATTCGACTGGGATTCCAAAAGAACCGAAACAATATTGAAGCGTTTGCTATCCCCTTGATTGGGGTAATATTCCCAAGCATTGGCAGTGTAATTGATATACCAGACATACACACCTAAGTTGGCATAGGTAACATTCCAGCCACTGTACGCCAACGCCGCCTTTTCGATACCCTTGTCAAACTGCTGATTAATGCGGTACTCAATCACATAGTATTCGTCTTTATTTGAGGGGTTTGTAATGGAATAAGCCTCATTGGTGTTAATGTTACCCAAAGAATAAACCTGGTCGCTAGAACTCAATTCCTTTAGTTTCAACCAACCCATGGATTCACGCTCAAAGGCGTTGTACAAGGGAGGAGCCCAACCGTAGCACTGGCCAACATAGCCATTGTACATACCCGCCGTCATAATGTCGTAAGGCTCTGGTCCAGGTACATTTTCGCCGTTGTAGGAGGAGTAAAAATCAGGAAGCCCCAGCACATGGCTAAACTCGTGAGTTACAACAGCAAGGCCATTCAAACATGAATTTTCTGCCGTTTGGGCCACCAAAAAATACTTGTCAAAACCATAGCCGCCATAGTTCCTCTGCCACGGTTCATAAACGGAATACCAGTACATGTGCCCCCACAACCCAGAACCTTCCTCGGGGCCTGCAATTACAGAACCAAAGCCATCTACAATCTTGTCGCCATCGGAATCGTATTTTGACATATTCCCCTGACCTATGGCAGTGTAGCCTGCGGCAACCACCGCCTTCATAAACTTATCTTCATCGCTACCTGCAGTAGACATAGGCATATTCACTGTTATGGGATACACATCAAAAGTAGGCTTAAACTGGTCTACCGAGGTCTTTAAAAAATAATCCCGAATACTACCCTTGTATTCGGTGCTGTTCTTGTAGGCATAATCCTTTTCATTTAAAAATCGCTTGAACTCGGCAATGTCGCTGTCGCTCCATTTTCTGTCGGTGGAAGAAATAAGAAAAATGGGGAAATAAGTTTCACCCTTAACAAACTTTTCTACAGGAGGCCGCATCAGAGGCACCGGAATATCAGAAGAATCCGCACTGTTGAAAGACTGGTCTAAACCTTCATTATCAAAGACCTTGTGATTGGTCTTAAAGCCCTCGTTAAGGCGCTTCTGCTGATCTGGGTACTTGTCCGGATGTTTTTCTCGATGATGAATCTTCACCTTCTCTGGATTCAGTTTTTTTAGGAATCCCTTTTCTTCATCGGAACGCTTGTCGGCATTTCTAGCCTTAAACTGGGAAGGCTCCCCATTTTCGTTGGCGTAAACCCTATTCCCACTGGAATCGGGAACCACCAGGTAGCCGTCTACCGTAGTTTCATAATGGTAGTTATCATCTCCATATTCCTGAACCAAAACGGAACTGCCGTCTTGCTGCATTTTTTCTACAGGAAACGGAAGCGGTGGTCTAGCCACAGCTAGAGAAGCACCCAACACACAGAAAAGAGTAAAAGAGATATGTTTCACAACCAAAATCCTTTTTGCCTACTCACTAATCCCTGCCCCTAATATATGTTTTAAAATGATAAAAAGCCTGCCCCCACGGCAAAAACGAACTTTTTTTTTACACCAACCAAGACAGATGGTTAAATATTGGTTATTTTACTCCCAAAAAAAAGGAAAAATCCGTGGCAAAGAAAAAACAACTGGAAATGAACATAGTTTCTCGCCTAGACAAATATTCTTTAAAGGTACATGAATTGATGGTCAAGGCAAAGTTTAGCCTTAAGGCAAAAGAAGACGGTGCATCCCACACCATGCTCCGAGACTTGATCCACTACGGCATTGAACTAGACGGCATATTCAACGGCGTGGGGGACTTTTGCTTTTCTAAAACGACCATACCTCTGGAAGAATACGAATTAGACATGGATGTAACCTTTGATGCCGTTACACTAAAGGCCCGTCTGGTAAGCATCAACATTACCAGCAAAAAAGACAAAGAAGGCAACACCCTTACCGAATATTCCTTTAATTTTGAAAAAGACGCCGGCAAGGAAGACTTTGATTTGGTGATTCCTTACTTTAAGGTAAAGGAACCGGAAGAAGATGCCGATGCCAACTTGGTTAACGAAGCGGGTATACAGGACTTGGCTTCCGGCCTAGATGGAAGAGGCCGATTTAAGCGCAAAAAGGCCAGGCCCTACATATTCTACGGAACCAGCTTGGTTATCGAGTAGCCTGCGAGCCAATAGCAGCTCTGGACTAGAGAATAGAGCTGGTGGTGATGATGAATGGAATCTTTAGCTATCAGCCAATAGCGGGGTCATCCAGGGAACGTCCACTATAATGTGGTCGGATTCAGCAAAAAAAAAGACATCCTTACTGTTCAGCACTCGACGCTTTTCCTCCTAGCGGAGAATTCGCTTATTTTTTTATAAAACACTATTGACAAACATTTCTAAATAATATATCTTCCTTATTAGTAATAATTACAAATAAGGAAGACGGACATGCAAAGACGCAACACAATCCAGCGGCAACTTGTTTTATCCGCTGTGCGGCGGCTGGCATGCCACGCTTCTGCGGAACAAATCTACGAGGAGGTTCTCAAGGAGCATCCAAACATCAGTAAAACAACGGTATATATGAATCTTGAACTTTTGGCAGAGATGGGCGAAATCAACCGCGTCGAAACCGCAACGGGGCCTGCACTCTTTGACCATATCACGAAAAAGCACTACCACATCCGTTGCAAGGTGTGCAGCCGCTATTTCGATATGGACATGGACGTAATCGAGGGTCTTGAGAAAAAAATCAACGACCGTCAGGGCTTCGATATTGAAGGTTACGACATCATCTTTTCGGGAATTTGCCCAGCATGCAAAGCCGCAATGAACAAAAAATCCCCCAAACCCCATAAACCATAACAATCAAACGAAAGGAGACGTCTAATGAGAAGTATCACAACCTTCGACATTCAGTACGCACACCGATTCTTCGGCTTCCAGGGAGAGGCTCAGTACCTCCACGGGCATACCGGTCTTCTTACCATTGAGGTTGAGGACACTGTTGATCCCGGTGCAAACTTTGTGTACCCCTGCAATGAAATCAAGAAAACCGCGTGGGATGTTGTACGCAATTTTGACCACGCCCTGATCCTCAGGGAGGACGACCCTCTGTTGCCCGCAATCCTTGCGGTATACGAAAAGCAGGGCATCAAGGATGGGCACCCCCAGAACAAGATGAAGGGCCCCGCCTTTAAGACGGAACTTGCCAGCGCCTACCCCGACTGCCGCCTTGTGGTGACCAAGGAGACCATGACTGTCGAAGGCATGATCAAGATTGTTTACGACTTGCTGAAAGACAAGCTGAACATCGCAAAGATCACTTTCACCAGCGGCGTAAATGCGGCCACCTGCGAATTCCCCGTAGGCAAATCGGTGGATCGCTGCCCTTTGTGCGGCGTGGCTCTAGACGAAAACGGAGTATGCCCCAAGTGCGGCTACAAAAAATAGGCCGCGTCTAAAGTAACTTCGCAAACATTCCCCTAAGGATAACTCCTTGGGGGCTTTTGTTGTATTTCATCCACATGATTGCTTGATGAGTGCAAAGGCATGGGAAAGAAAGATAAAAAGCTGCGCCCCTATTACTGGGCGGTACAATTGGATAGAACGGCAGGCGAAAGTTACGCGATACTTGTCGGCATCAAAATCGTATTTCACGACCACCATGAACCGTTCTGCAAAGGGTCTGAAAGCGACAACTCCCTAAGCATTGCGTTTTTTGCATTGGCAGAATCGGCACACTGTTTTTCGTCATCAGCTCATTTTTCAGCTTTGTCGCTTTGGACGCGGCAGTTTCGCGATGGTGTTTTGTTCAGTAAGACGTTATAGACGCCACACTCACATTGTCATTCTGAACACCGAAGGTGTGAAGAATCCAGTGTTTGCTGAACGCACGCATGGATTCTATCGCCGCTGCGCTCCTTCAGAACAGTCCTGTACGTCACCCTGGAGCGTATCGCAGTGGAGCGATTACGCCCCAAGGCGAGAGTCGCGAGCGTGCTTGCACGGGCATGACNTTCTGAACACCGAAGGTGTGAAGAATCCAGTGCAGAATGACGGATTCCTTCTGTCACCCTGGAGCTGCCTTTAGCCCTGGAGCGCAGCGATAGGGGATAGGGTCCACTCGCACGAAATTTCATCGTTTCATTTTTCGTAGCATCGGTACTGCTCAAAAGACTGCTGCACAAATGCATAAAAATTAAAGACTGTTGTCAAGGAGCAGTTCAAAAAATTTGCCCCCCCCTATTCTCCGCTCTATTGCACCAGCTTTCTAATTCCATCAACGAGTGCATTAAAACTTGTTGATGTGTTGGAACCATCTAATTTTAAGAAGGGGGCTATCGCTGTTGAGCCTGCGATTTTCTGGTATTCACCAGAGGTTATTTTACCAAGTTCATCTGCTGGAGATGCTATTGAATCAGGGTCCTTATAACCGTTCTTAAATTTTTTTGCAAGTGAAACCTTGAAACGCGACGAGCCATTCTACATTCATACGGGATCGATATCTCCCAGGAGTCCCTGTTTCCACAAATAGCCGAGTTTATCGCCTTCATTTACATAAGCAACAACCTGCTCGTCATCGGCCGCACATTGAATCGATGAATAGCCATCTTTTTTTACGATGTAGAATACTTCTTCAGGCTTCAATGCATTGAGAAAATCGGGAGAATGGGTAGAAACCATGACCTGTCCGCCACGGTTGGCATACTGCCGAAAGTCTTCTGCAAGCTCTTCAAGAAGACTCAAGTACAACTGGTTCTCTGGTTCCTCCACGCACAAAAGTGGATGCGGCTTTGGATCAAAGAGCAGCACAAGATACGCAAGCATCTTAATGGTGCCGTCAGAAACAAATCGAGCAAGGAACGGATCTGCAAAAGCCCCGTCCTGGAACTTGAGTAAAACACGCCCCTCTTCGGTGGTCTTCGCTTCAACTTTCGTTACTCCAGGAACTCTCCGGGAAAGCGTCTTCAGAATATTATCAAAGCAGCCGCCCTTGAGGTTATAAAGATACTGTATCACCAAGGGGAGATTTTCGCCTTCACGAGACAAATGTTCCGCATAACCGGATTCTGGAGTTGCCCTAGCTTTGTTTATATGGAAATCAGAAATATGCCAATTTTCAATCAACTCACCAAGGGCCATAACAGCGGGGAATTTTTGAAATTGGGCAAGGCCCTTGATTGCAAGAATGTCATTGGATTTCAATGTCTGCTCTTCGCGGGAAAGTTCCTGCTCCGATTCAACAGAATCCAGTTCGTTGATAATCGCGTAACCCTTGCCGTCCGAAAAATCAAGGAAACTCCAAGGTTGCCCTTTGCTGCCTCGCCTATATTTTAGGATTTCTCGTTCAACAAAGGCACGACCATTTTTTTCATCAATGGAAAGTAAATAGGTTGTAAGGGGTCCCCGTTCACGGGTTCTAAATTTCAATTCAATTTCAATGGGACCTTCTGCACCACGGCTACGGACTTCCTTGAATCCCAAACTGCCCCCTAATTTACCGAGGGCTGCATTGACATTGCTTTCCATAGCGTCTTTCAAAAACTCAAAGACGGAGAAAACCGTGCTTTTGCCAACACCATTGGCTCCAACGAGAACACAGTAGTTTGGAATCTTCTTGATTTCTGCATTTTTGAACGCCCTAAAATTCTTTAGGCG
>JABUUT010000065.1:0-2103 GCA_021443045.1 Fibrobacteraceae bacterium | reverse complement strand
TGGGCCTCCTTGCAGCCATAACGATGGCCGTTTTTATGGCATCATGTTCGGAACCCTTTGTAGACTACATCGAAGGAATTGCCGACGAAACATCGGCAAACGCAACTGACGACGCAGCATCCAGCAGCAGCACGCCAGGCGGCAGTTCCAGTTCCGAAAAGAAGGCGGATGTGAAATTGTCCAGCAGCAGCACATCATCGTCATCCTCCGAAAAAATAAAGGACTACCTGCCCATCAACGACACCGAATACCCCTACGCAGGCATCCCCCGCATAGTGATAGAAACCGAGGACCACCGGGAAATAAAAGACCGGGAAACAGAAATCCCGGCCAAGCTGCAAATATGGGGCGAAAAAGCACCCGAAAGCGAAATTATGGAACTGACAATTAGGGGAAGGGGGAATAGTACTTGGAAATACCCCAAGAAACCATACGCCATCAAGTTTGAAAAGAAACAAAAATTTTTAGGGATGCCCAAAGCAAAAAAATGGGTGATGCTCGCAAACTACAGAGATCGGACACTTATTCGAAATGCCGTGGCATTTGAAATTGCGAGGCAAACAAATATAGGGTGGACCCCGCAAGGCAAATTTGCTGATGTATTCTTGAACGGGAAGCCTGTAGGCAACTATTACATTACAGAAAAAATTGAGATTGACAAGAACCGTCTCAATTTAAGTGAAGATGCGTATCTATTGGAATTTGACAAGCACTACGACGAAGAATACAAATTCAGGACAGACCTACAAGATTTCCCCGTCAATATTAAGTATCCCAAACAGCCGACAGATTCGTCGTTTGCGTACGTAAAAAATTATATAAACGAAATGGAAAAGTGCATATTTGCTGATACCTTGTGTGATGTGGAAAAATATATTGATTTGAAATCATTTGTGGATTATTTCATTATATATGAACTAGCGCAAAATACGGAAATGAAGCATCCTAAAAGTGTATATATGCATAAAGAAAGTAATGAAAAGTTAAAAATGGGACCAGTTTGGGACTTTGATTGGGGAACCTTTAACAACCAACTAACTAGCATATATTCATCAAATTATTTCTGGTATAAACAATTAAAGCAGAACCGTCATTTTACAGAACAGCTTCATAACGCGTGGCAATCCTACAATAATGTATTTGAAAAACTGTCCTCGTACATAGATTCCCTTGCGGCATATACAGAAAAATCCAACAATCTGAACATAAAAATATGGCCCATTGTAAAGATACAAGAGCCAATAGGAGATGAAGATCTGGATTTTGAATCTGCGACGGAAATGCTTAAGGATGCCTTTAGGAAAAGGTTTCTGACGCTAAACGATGCATGGGGTTAGAATCACCTACCGGTAATTCTTTCCTTTAAGAATCTTAGCGGAAACTTAAAAGTTGCCAAGATATATCTGCTACGGGTATGTTTTTCTTTTATCATTCGATAGGCAAACCTCAAATTCCAACGGTCAGCCCAAGCGGGATAAAAATTAATCTTGTTCAGGGAAGTTTGACGGAGAAATCCCCCACATGTAAATCCAAGACCTTCATAGCCAGCATCATGTATGCGTAGAAGCATTTGTTCCTGTTTACATGCTCCCATGCCGACAATCAAGTAATCAGGTTGCATTTGTACAACTCGTTTTACTTCTTCACCAATTTCATAATCATCTTTGAAAAAACCGTTACGGAAACCAGCAACAATCATTTTAGGATAGTGAGCCTTAAAAATATCTACCGCCTTTTCTATTTCATTTTGTTCAGCACCAATGAAATACACAGACTTGCCCATATCGTTGGCAAAACTAAACAATGCTGGAGCGATACCAACCATATCAAAACTACGTCGAGTAACCTTTCTACCATATAAGCAAAGAATCGCAAATACAAGCCTTGATCCATCCGCAAAAATCCCATCAAACTTTTCAAACAACTTTTTTTCTTTTACCGCAGTTAAATAAGAAACAGGATTGAGAAAAGTATATATCTTACCTTTTTCAAAAAAAAGTTTTGAAATATTTTTTTCTTCAGTTGCGATAATTTTATGAGCAATCGTTTGTTTCATAGACGGTTTTACTACAGGATATATAGAAAATATAATATTTTATTTCA
>JABUUT010000064.1:20790-24118 GCA_021443045.1 Fibrobacteraceae bacterium | reverse complement strand
ACAACCCTGCAATACCTCCTTGAATTCCTTAACGCCTACGACTTTGTAGGCGATGGCGGTGATAGCGGCATGATTGTTAATGCTTCCGTTTTGGGAAAGGTCTTTGAAAAGCTGAATGGCTATAAGGATGGTTCTTACTACACTCCCAGCTTTGTGACCATGGGAATCTGCCAAGATTCCATAGGCAAGACAGTTGTAGCCAAATTCAACGAGGCTTATGGATGGTCTTGCAAGACTCTTGCCGATGTTCACAATAGGCTGGATTACGATGGTGAAAGTATCAAGTCCTATAATGACCTTTTTAATTCAATTGCCGTAGCAGACATTAGCGTGGGTTCTGGCCACTTTCTTGTTTCTGCCCTCAATGAAATGGTTCGGATAAAGGCTAATTTGGGAATCTTGATTGATGCCAACGGCCTAAATTTTAAGCAATACCGCTTTGCCATAGAGAATGACGAACTTGTTGTTCGCTCGGGTAGTCAAAAGGTTCGATATAACTATCAAGATGCAGAAAGCCAACGCTTACAGGTAACCCTTTTTAACGAAAAGAAAAACATCATTAGCAACTGCTTGTTTGGCGTGGATATAAACCCTAATTCCGTCAACATTTGCCGTCTTCGTCTTTGGATAGAACTGTTGAAGCATACCTACTACAAAGAAGAAACTGGCTTCACCGAACTGGAAATTTTGCCAAACATAGACATCAACATCAAGGTTGGCAATAGTTTGATAAGCAAACTGCCCGTGGTGATTGGAAATCCGAAAAAAGGGGATAACGCGGGTGTAGAGGAATCTCTTCAGCGAAAGGTTCGAGAATACAAAAAGGCGGTTCGCGAATACAAGTTGAGCCGAGACAAGGTGGCCAAGGCTGAATTGAAAGAACAGATTGCAAAAATAAAGAAGTCCTTTGTTTCTAGTGATTCCATGGTGATGCTGGAACTTGATGCAGCTGCCATTAAGTTTAATGAAGATGCGGAAAGAAACGGATTGTTCGTACATTCGATGGAATGGATGATTGAATTCCCTGAATTAATGGATGAAAAAGGGAACTTTAAGGGTTTCGACTGCATTGTAGGCAATCCGCCATATATGCGAGTGCAAGAAATCGAGAAAACCCAGCCGAAGGAAAAACAGTACTATGAATCTGTCTATAAGAATTCAACGGGTGCTGGTGCGTATGATTTGGCTTTTATCTTTGTAGAATTGGCTTTGAAGTTGATGCGGCCTGGGTGTATATGCTCGTACATTATGCCTCATAAATTCTTGAACTCTGATGGGGCAGAAACTTTCCGTAATTGGCTACGGAGTGGAACTTTGGTGAAACGAATGGCTCACTTCGGCGCAAATCAATTATTCAAGGGGGCTTCAACATACACATGCATTACGGAATTCAGTAAGGGAGAAACCGATGGATTTGACCTTTACAAGGCTCAGTTTAAGGGCAATTATGTTGAGGAAATGCGTAATCCCGATATGTACAATAGAATCGGGTATGACTCAATCGACAAGGCGGCATCCCTTTACAGAAAGAACCAGTGGATTTTGTTGGCAAATGAAAATCAGTTTGATGTGTTCAATGCTATTTTTTCTAGCAAACGTAAAATCAATTCTGTATTTGACAGCGTGTTCCAAGGAATTGCGACGAGCGATGATAAATTATTTGTGTTGGAACGAAATGAGGCTGGATCCTTTACCTTGCCCAAAACAGGTGCGACTTATCAATTGGAACCAGACTTTTTCAAACCCATGTTGAAGGGCGAGGATGTTCATAAGTGGAGCGAATTACGTACAAACCGTTATGTATTCTTTCCATACAAAAAGCCCAACTACGAACCGGTTAGCCTTGATGAGCTGGAACGCAACTACCCACTTACCTACAAGTATGTGATGGAAAATGAAAAACTGTTCAAGTCACGGGAAAGCGGTAAGGCTGGAAAAATGCCTATCTGGTACGCATACATCTATCCAAAGAACAAGGACAAATTTGAACAAATTAAATTATGTTCCATGGAAATTTGTTCAAACCATCCTAATGTCACCTTGAATAGTGGGGCAACCTTCCTATACCACAATACAAAGGTGTATAGCTGGGTCAAAAAAGAAGATGTTGTTGAGTCCTACAAATTTTTGATGGCCATCTTGAATTCCAATCTAATATGGTGGTTCCTTAAACAGACCGGTGACACGCTGTCTAGCGATAGTATAACCTTCAAGACGGAATATCTAAACCCGTTCCCAATGCCGCTCACTCCCGATGAACCTGTAAGAGCAAAGGTTGAAACTCTGGTGGAATCCATTATGCAGGATACCGCCGAAGGACGGAATACTGCTCAGAAGGAAATGAAGCTGAACGCCATGGTGTATAAGCTATATGGATTGACATACAATCAAGTTCTCTCCATCGATACCACCATGTCGATGTTCACGGATAGTGAGTATAACAATGTGTTGGAATGAAAAGAAATCCAAGATGGAGTAAAAAGGAGTAGTGTATGCTTGAAGATGACTTAAAAAAGTTCTTTGAAATAATGAATTCTTCAAAAGAACGTAAAATGGTTTTAAAAAGAGTTGGAAGAAACAAAAATGGAAAAGAAAGGATGCTTTTCTATGCCACTGCAGGAACCAATTTAGGTGATTATGCAGTGTATAATAATACACCTAATTCTTGTAGTTGTTTTTTTAGATTTCGTGATGAGCTCATGAAAGAAGATGATTATGTTTGTCTTTTTGTTGATGATTCAAAGTCTTATGCAACAATGAGTGGTCGTAAAATAAAAACCTATCATATGGGTTTAAAAAATAAGATTTTTACAGAAAATGTTTGTATTTGTTTGATTAAAATAAGTGAAACACAAAATAAAAATATTGATGAGGGATAAAAATGGCTAAACAGCCTTTAGGCGTTATTGAACAATGTAAATCTTTTTGCGATAATACTCAGCAAGTTGTTTATGACACGATTCATCATGTAATGTTTGATACAATGCATGTTTCTTTGGATAGCGTAATTTCTTATAATGTTTTTGAGAAAACTCAAGAGTATTTCGAAAATTTTTACACAAATATAAACAGTTCATTAAGCTATGCAACTACTTGGGTTGGAGTTTTATTTGCAATAATATCGCTTTTTGCCGTACTTAAAATATTTTGGGAAATAAAAGGGGGAGTTCTGCTTTTTCGAAAATATAGTAAAGAAATAAAAAACGAAAATGAAGCTTTGATAAAAAAATTTATAATGGAACATCACTACTGTCCTAAATAATTTTCAAAGCATAGGCTGAA
The DNA here is from genome assembly GCA_021443045.1 of Fibrobacteraceae bacterium. Lineage (GTDB taxonomy): Bacteria > Fibrobacterota > Fibrobacteria > Fibrobacterales > Fibrobacteraceae > Fibrobacter. The sequence goes on along the minus strand of JABUUT010000064.1, from coordinate 20,836 downwards.
TGCAAAAAAAATGTGGTTGTTTTCTAAATTTGATTTTGCTAAACAA
>JABUUT010000064.1:9485-16904 GCA_021443045.1 Fibrobacteraceae bacterium | reverse complement strand
GCCTCTTGCACGTATTTAAGTTCGCTCCCCACAAAGGGTGGCTGGTTAAATGGAATACGCATCGTGTTCTCTAATATAATAAATGATTTTACTATATTTTGCATTAAACTGCCCGTAATGTTAAAAAAGGTATTTTTATCAAAAACCAAAATTGACATATTAGGAGTAGTTATAAGAATGGAGTATAATATGAGTATTTTAAAAAAAATCATTGCCGCATGTGTCTTAACTTCGGCTTGTGTCTTTGCTCAAAATGCCATGGATGCTATTGACAATGCTAATGTTAATGTGGTAAAAGAATCTAAAAATCCAAGCCGGTCTATTATTGGTGTGGGTGTTCGTGCAGGCTTTGGCTATGCCGAATATACAGATGTGGGGGATGCCCTTGAAGCGGGCCTGGATGAACCTTCTGGTTTTAACTTTGACGGTGGCATTATGTTTAGGGCCGAAATTCTCCCTCAGCTTCACTTTACTCCAGAAGTGTCTTTTGGCTATGTTTCGGCCAGCACTGAGGATGAAGGTTTTGATTTGGTGTATAAGCAGTATAACTTGAACGTGCCTGTAACCCTTCGCGCCTACATTAAGGATATTTTCTACGGTATGGCTGGTGTTCAGTTTGGGTTTAACCTGAAGTACGAAGCCGATATAGATGCCGGCAATAACGACAAACTGTCTCCTCCAGGTATGGATGACTTTGTAGTAGACAACCCTATGAAGGATAGCGATGTGGAGCAGGAACCATTTTCTATGGGCCTTGTTTTTGGAGCTGGTGCCTGGTTCTACAAGGGCTTAACGGCTGATGTTCGCGTTTACCTAGGGCTTACGGATTTGTATTCTCAAGAAGAAGCCAACTTGGCTGATATGAGTGGCATGAAAATGTGGAGCCTGCAATTTAACCTAGGTTACTGGTTTATTTAACCCTTAAGAAAATCTTGCAAAGTCTTCGGGAGAAGTGAGCTTGTCGTTGGCCGCTTCTCCCTTTACTATATACACGGGTATCCCAAAGTATTCTAGAATAGAAGCTTCGTCGGTGGGTGTAAAATGGAGAGGTTCTTTTTCCATGCGGCTGTATAGTTCTTTTAAAACTTGGATGTTTGCGGCCTGCGGTGTTTGGGCTAGCCAAACCGTGTTTCTGTCTATGGTCTTTTCTACTTTGCCGTCTCTGGCCACTTTAATGGTGTCTACCGCAGGCTTTGCCACCAGGCAGGCACCTTGGTTTACCAAGGTGCTGCAAACATCCTTGATTATCCGTTCCGACAAAAAAGGCCTTGCCACATCGTGTACCAATACATACTGGGCGTCGCTGGTCAGTGCGTTTACACCGTTTTTTACAGACTCCCACCTTTCGCTTCCTCCTATAACAATTTTCAGTTTTTCGGGGTGGGGTATTTTGGACAGGTCTTCTTCAAAGGCCGTTTTCCACTCTGCGGGAACTGCCAGCACCACTTCTACAATTTCATCTAACGACAAAAATTTTTCTAAGGAATGGAGATACACTCTTTTACCCTTTAGTTCCATTAGCTGCTTGGGTATGTTGCTGCCCATTCTTTTTCCTAACCCACCTGCCGGGAGTACTACTGCGAAATTTTTTTTATCCATATTCCTGTTACCTTTTAAAAATACATTAATTCCTTGTGCTATGCGGGCTTAAACCCATGGAGATGGATTAAGGGCAGCCCTGCTTCTTGGCATTCCTTTAAGTTTACCGTAAAGTAAAGGGCCCAGTCGTTTAAATCATTTTCGTCTTGCAGCATTTGTTCGATAACCATTGTGTTGTTGTCGTTTTCGTTTTTACCGTAGGTTACAATGGAGTGACGCAAGGCGCGGCCTTCGGCGTCTAGCCTGAATTTGCCGTGCTCCGCGGTGTAGCTTGCCGAAATTTCCAGCAACCTTTTTTCGGTCCATGGGACATTTTCTGAATCTACCAAGGGTGTGCCCTCGGCAAGGTCGTCGGCCAGCATGTCTAAACATTCGCTGTAGCTTTGATTTTTGAGCAGGTTCATAAAGGCAAAAATGCGGTTGCGCACCATACCCAAAAAACGTTTTTTGTCTAGGGTAATGTCTTGGGCCAGTTTGTCGGCCCCCAGGCCCACTTCATTGTTCCCGTCTAAAATTCCTGCCACTTTTTTACCCCCTTCCTCATACCATTCCGGATGGGCCATTTTTTCCCATTCTTCCAAAAGGCTGGAGTCGGTGCGGCGGATCATTTCGCCTAGGTTGTCTTCCATTTCGTGGAGTTCGCCATTTTTGTAGCTGTCGGGAACGGTTTGGGAGAGCACCTTGTACACTTCATTAATGTGCCTTAGCAAAATGGCTTCCATGCGCTGCAAGTTGTACTGCTTAATGTAGCCGCTAAAGGTGCTGAAATTTTCGAACATTTCACGCACAATGCTCTTGGGTTCAATGTTCTCGTCTACCCATGGGTGCTTTTCCGAAAAATCGTTAAAGGTGTTGTAGATAAATTCACGAAGGGGCTTGGGGTACTCTACTTTATCGATTTCTTCTAGCCTTTGGTTAAATTCCATGCCCTGGGCCTTGAGTTCGTCCATGCGGGCGTTTCGGGCTTTGTTTTGCTGTATCCGCAAAATGGCATCGGGGTTTTCGATAATGGATTCGCAGAGGGTTATTACGTTCAGGGCGTATTCCGGGTCTTCTTTGTCTAGTTTTGGCAAGGTGTCTAGCAAATACAGCGACAAAGGCTGATTCATGGAAAAATCATCTTGCAAATCCATGTTTACCCGAAGTTTGGAATTTCCTGGAGCCGTAGGGGTTACAAACTCAATAATACGCTTTTCCACGAGAGAACGGAAAAGCTGAAAAGCTCTTTGTTTTAGCTTTTTTTTGCTGGCCAATGTTTCGTGGCATTCCTTAATAAGTGTGCGCATGGCGCTACACCCGTCGGTGCTTCGGCTAAGAATGTTTAAAAGCATTCCATGGTAAATTTTAAAGCTGGATGTTAGTGGCTCTGGCGGGGCTGCAATAAGGCGCTGGTAGGTGCTGTTGTCAAAGGGCACATAGCCATGTTCTGGTGGCTTTTTCTTTTGAAATTTTTTCCCGGTTTGCCGGGTTTTGGCTTCGAGCTTGAGGTTTTCAATCACATGCTCTGGTGCCTGTGCTACCACGTAGCCCACGTTGTCAAAACCCTTGCGGCCTGCGCGGCCTGCAATTTGGTGAAAGTCCCGGGCGGTGAGAATGGCTGTTTTATCGCCACTGTACTTACAGAGCTGGGTAAAAAGTACGGTGCGAATAGGCACATTGACGCCAACACCTAAAGTGTCGGTGCCACAGATAACTTTAAGAAGACCCTTTTGAGAAAGTTTTTCAACCAGAATGCGGTATTTGGGTAAAAGTCCGGCGTGGTGTAGGCCGATTCCCTGCTTTAGCCAACGTTTAATGTCGGGGCCGTAGGGGCTAGAAAAACGAACTTCCTTAATGGCTTCGTTAATGCTTGCCTTTTCTTCTTTTGTACACAATTCCAGACTCATAAAGTTCTGGGCGTTGCTGGCGGCAGCGGCCTGGGTAAAATGCACCACGTACACGGGGGCTTTCCCTTCGTTTACCAAACGCTGTACGGTGTTTGAAAGTTCCTGTTCCGAATAAGTGAATTCCAGTGGCACAGGGCGCTGTGTAGAACGTACGGTAACGGTTTCTCGCCGGTTGTGGTTTGTGAGTTCCCGCTCAAAAAATTCTGTGGCTCCAATGGTGGCGCTCATCAATAAAAATCGAGTTTGGGGCAGTGTTAAAAGAGGCACTTGCCAGGCTACGCCTCGTTCCTTGTCGGAGTAGTAGTGGAATTCGTCCATCACCACATCGGATATGTTCAAGGTTTCTCCTTCGCAAAGAGCCATGTTCGAAAGAATTTCGGCGGTGCAGCATATAATGGGAGCATCTCGATTAACGGTGGCGTCTCCTGTAGATAGCCCCACATTTTCGGCGCCAAACTCTTTGCACAGAGCCATCCATTTTTCGTTGACCAAAGCCTTGATGGGGCAAGTGTAAACGGAGCGCCTTCCATGTGCAATGCTGTCAAAATGCATGGCCAAGGCCACCAGGGATTTTCCGGAACCAGTGGGGGTATTTAGAATTACATTTTTGCCATCGAAAAGTTCTAGAATGGCTTCTTCCTGTGCCGGGTACAATGTGGTGCCTTTTTCTTCGGCCCAACCTAAAAAATGCTCCAAAAGAGCCTCGGCAGAAATGTCTTGGCCTGGTTTAGGCATAAAATCTTTTAGAAATGCTGTTGCCATAGTCCAAAGATAGTACAAGTGTGGCGGTTTTTTGTAAATTTAGAATGTAAAACTATAAAGGAATGGTATGGCTACTTCCAAAAAAACAGAAGAGGTGACTCTCTGGGATTTTCTGGCAACGTCTGTAAAGTCGTGGCGCGTTATTGTGCCATGTTTGATTTTGTCTGGTTTTGTAGGTGTATTTGTTGCGCTGTGGATTCGCCCTGTATATAAAGTGGATGCATTGTTGCAGATAGAGTCTAAGGGAGGCAAGAATGCGGCTTCGGCCATGTTCGGCTCCCTGGGTTCCATATTTTCTAATTCTAGCCCCTCTGAAACCGAAATGGAGTTAATCCAGAGCCGCAAAATCTTGGGTGCCACCATGGAACGGATGCATTTGCAGTACAGGGCGAACCCCATTAACTTTTGGGACCGCTTGCTTCACCGCGAAGGCCGCCTGGATGTCATTAGCTTTGAAGTTCCTTGGGATAAAGTTCCAGAAGAAGAACGGCTGGAACCCTGGTTTGTAAAGACTACCGATGAATCCCATTTTGAACTTTATGACCAGAACAAGGTTTGGGTGGGTAATGGGGAACCTGGCGTTACCTACAATTACCCCTATGCTGGAGACACGGTAACATTCTGCATTTACAAAATGGATGTGGTGGAAGACCAGTGGTTTGAAATTACCAAGGCTCGTCGTTTAGATGCCATTGCTGCATTTCGCAAGGCCTTTGAAGTAAAGGAAAAAGGAAAAAAGACGGGCATTATCGAATTTTCGTACACAGACATTTATCCAGACCGTGGAACAGAAATTTTGAACGAAGTGGCCACTTCCTATTTGCGTCAAAATATGGAACAGCGCAATGAAGAAGCTGCAAAAACCTTGGACTTTCTGGAAAAGCAGATTCCTAGCGTAAAGGCTCGAATGGACTCGGCCCTAATTGAATTGAACAAGTACCGCAATCAGGTGGGCTCCGTAGATATTAATACCGAAACCAGAATGGTACTGGAACGCCGCATGAAGCTGCAACAGGAACTTTTGGATATTGAGCAGCGCAAGGAAAGCACCGTTCGCCTTTTCCATTCGGAGCACCCTACGGTAAAAACCTTGGAAAACCAGGAAAGTGCGCTACGTCGCGAATTGGCGGGCACTTCTTCGGCGGTAAAAAAATTGCCTGCCACTCAGCAGGAGGTTCTTAGACTTACCAACGAAGTGGATTTGAGCAAGTCCATGTACACCTCCATGTTGAACAATATTGAACAGCTCCGTTTGGTGAGTGCTGGTGAAGTGGGTTCGGTGCACATCATTGACTTTGCCGAAGAAACCACAAAGCCGATTAAGCCTAAAAAGTCCTTTATAGTGTGCCTAGCCATGTTCCTGGGCTTTTTCTTAGGTGTTGCGCTGGTTGCCCTTAAAGATCGCCTAAGCAGTGGCGTTAAAAGTTCCAGCTTCATCGAAAAAGAAACTGGGTACAGCGTGTATGCCAAAGTTCCAAAGGGTAACCCCAATGGCACCAAGGGCACCCGTCCTTTGGCTGTGGTAGAACCCGACGATGTGGCAGTAGAATCGTTGCGAGCCCTCCGTTCTTCTTTGGATTTTGCCATGGAAGATTCCAGTTCTCGCATTATTGGTGTAAGTGGGCTTATTCCGGGTGTGGGTAAAAGTTTTATTTCTGTAAACTTGGCGGCCTTGTTTGCGGGCCTTGGCAAGAAGGTGATTTTGATTGATGCAGACTTGCGCAAGGGGCGGCTCCACAAGGAGTTTGGTATTAAGCGGAAAAACGGCCTTTCCCAAATTTTGTTGGGGCAAGTAAAGGCAGAAGACGTTATTTCTAAAACGGAAGTGGAAAATTTGGATATGATGCAATGCGGCTCTGTTCCTGCAAACCCTGCGGAATTGTTAGGCTCCAGGCATTACACCGATTTAATTGAGTCACTGAAGCAGACTTACGATTTGATTATTGTGGATACTCCTCCCATAATGCTGGTTACCGATGCGGCTTTGGCTTGCCGCGTGGCTTCTCAGCTGGTGATGGTTATTGAATACAACAAGCATTCCTTGGAGGCTATTCAAGAAGGTATGGGATCCTTGCTAAAGGGCAATGGGTCAGCTCATGCGTCCATTGTGATTAACAAGTATGAACACAGCCGTAGCGAAGGTTATGGCTACAAGTATGGAAAATATTAGTATGAAGGGTATTGTTCTTGCAGGTGGTTCGGGTACTCGTCTGTATCCTTTGACGATGGTTACCAGTAAGCAGCTGTTGCCTGTTTACGACAAACCCATGATTTATTACCCCTTGTCTACATTGATGCTGGCTGGTATTCGGGACATTTTGATTATTTCTACTCCCACGGACTTGCCTAACTTTGAACGGCTGTTGGGTGATGGAAGTTCCATGGGCTTAAAGCTTAGCTACAAGGTACAGCCTAGCCCTGATGGTCTTGCACAGGCTTTTATTTTGGGCGAAGAGTTTATTGGAAACGACTCTTGTGCCATGGTCCTTGGCGACAACATTTTTTATGGCAACGGCTTTAGCCCCTTGTTAAAAGCGGCTGTAAAAAATGCGGAAGAAAATAGAAGAGCCAGCGTGTTTGGCTACTATGTAGAAGACCCGGAACGCTTTGGGGTGGTGGAATTTGATAACACCGGAAAGGTGATTTCGGTGGAAGAAAAGCCTAAGGAACCTAAGAGCAACTATGCTATTACGGGCCTCTATTTTTATGATAACCGAGTGGTGGAATTTGCAAAAAATCAAAAGCCCAGTGCCCGAGGTGAACTAGAAATTACAGACCTGAATCAGACTTATTTAAACTTGGGTGACTTGGATGTAAAACTGTTGGGTCGTGGATTCGCCTGGCTGGACACTGGCACCATGGATAGCCTTATTGAAGCTGGGGATTTTGTGCGCATGGTAGAAAATCGCCAGGGCATTCAGATTTCTGCTGTAGAAGAAATTGCCTACATTAACGGCTGGATTAGCAGGGAAAAATTGCTGGAGTCGGCCACCAAGTATGGCAAGTCGCCTTATGGAGCGCATCTTAGAAAGGTGGCTGAAGGTAAAATTCGGTACTAGAGTATTAACCTCAAACATTTGCTAATAGAGGCTAGAATGAAAAATATTGTAATTACCGGCGGTGCAGGCTTTATCGGTAGCCATGTGGTGCGCCTTTTTGTGAACAAGTACCC
>JABUUT010000064.1:0-8526 GCA_021443045.1 Fibrobacteraceae bacterium | reverse complement strand
TGGCTGGACAACATCACCAGCGGCGACTACGAAAAGTATTACGAAAACATGTACAAGGGAAGGTAGTGCTTATGGGTAAGTTTAACTTTATCAAGACTGGCATTGAGGGTGTTACCATTATAGAACCTACGGTTTATGGGGACCATCGGGGTTACTTTATGGAAACCTACAATGCAAAGGAATTCAATGATGCGGGCCTCACCATGGTTTTTGTTCAAGACAATGAATCCCGCTCCAAGAAGGGGGTGCTGCGGGGGCTTCACTTTCAGAAGAAAAACCCACAGGGAAAACTGGTTCGCGTTATTGAAGGTGAAGTTTTTGATGTGGCGGTGGACCTCCGGAAAAATAGCCCCACCTTTGGAAAATGGGAAGGGGTGGTGCTTTCGGCCGAAAAGAAGAACCAGTTCTACATTCCTGAGGGCTTTGCCCATGGTTTTTTGGTTCTAAGTGAAACGGCCACCTTTGTGTACAAATGCACACGGTTGTATGACCCCACTGATGAGGGTGGTTTAGCTTGGAACGACCCTGCTATTGGTATTGAATGGCCTGTGTTGAGTGATTTTAAGCCTCTTTTAAGCGAAAAAGACACAAAAAATCCTGTTCTTAAGGATTTAGGCTTTGCCTTTGACCTTTAGTCTAAGCATTTTTCTAAATTGGTGCCTATGAATAAAATACTTGTGATTTGCACTGGAAACATTTGCCGTAGCCCTACAGGAGAGTACCTCCTAAGAAGCAAGCTGGGGCCGGAATACAAGGTGATGAGTGCTGGCCTTGGAGCTTTGGTGGACCATGGCCCAGAACCCACGGCACAAAAAATTGCCATGGATCATGGCATTGACATGTCGGCCCATCATGCTCGTCAGGTGAACATGGATATTTTGAAGTGGGCCGATTTGATTTTGGTTATGGAAAATGGCCACAAGCGTGAATTGCTGCACAAGTATCCTTGGCTGGAAGGAAAGGTTTTCCGTTATGGGGAACCCGCTCAGGTTGATATACCAGACCCTTACCGCCGCCCAGAAAGTGCCTTTCAGATGGCCTGGAATTTTATAGAAAAGATGACGCCGTACTGGGTCGAAAAAATTCAACAGGGAAAAGTTTAATTTCTAAATCTCCAAGGGAGTTCTATGAAAAAATTAGGTATGATTTTTAGCGGATTTGCTGCAATGGTGTTGAGCGGTTGCTTTGCTGCCCCTATGATGCAGATGTCTGCTCCAGAAGATTCCACTACATACAATGGAATGACGGTTCGTTTGCATTCCATTACCGATGGCGACTTTGGTACGGGAGCCTCCGCTTCTGGTGACTCTAGCAAAAAAGAGTTTGGAAATTTATCGGAACTGATTGTAGATACTTTGCCTGAATTGGAGTACCGCATTGGTCCTCTGGACATGGTGCAGGTTGTGGTTTGGGAACACCCGGAACTCACTTCTCCTATGGGTCAATATCAGCCGGCTGGTCAAAAGGTAACCACCGATGGCAAGCTGTTCTACCCTTACGCTGGTGAACTTCAAGCCGAAGGCTTAACAGCCCAGGAATTGCGCACCGAAATTACAAAGCGGCTTTCGGATAAAATTTTGAATGCCCCTCAGGTGGATGTTCGTGTAACCGGTTACCACAGCCGTAGGGCTCTAGTTTCTGGTGCTGTAAATCGCCCTGGTTACATTTCCTTTGATGAAAACCCCAAAACCATTCCCGATGCCATTGCTGATGCTGGTGGTTTTGACGAAACCGCAGATCCTTCTGTGATCCAGCTTCGTAGAGGTGACAAGGTTTATGAAATTGACTACCTGGATGCCTTTAAGACCAACCTGCCATTGGACCGCATGCTCATGCAACCTAATGACCAACTGTTTGTGGCTTCTGCTGAAGAAACTCAAAAGGAACAGAAGGTTTATGTGTTGGGCGAAGTGGGTAGAATTGGTACCGTGAATATTCACAATGGTAATTTAACTTTAGTAGAAGCGCTTTCTACTGCCGGAGGCTTGCAAACCCTCAATGCATCTTCCCATTCCATTTATGTTATTCGCAACACATCGGAAACACAACTGGATGTGTACCACCTAGATGCCAAGAATGCCATGGCTCTTGCAATGGCAAACAAGTTTAACATGAATGCAAAAGACATTGTGTATGTAGATGCCTCTGGTCTTGCAACATGGAACCGTATTATCAGTTTAATCTACCCATCTATTCAGGCCGTATACTATGGCGTGTTGACTGGGCGTAACATTCAGATAATAAATAGCGATATGAAGGATAAATAGTAGGGAAGGGTTAAAATGATTAACTTGATTTTGTGTGGCGGAAACGGTACCAGACTTTGGCCTATTAGCCGCTCCCTAATGCCAAAACAGTTTGCGCGCCTCTTTAGTGGAGCTTCGCTGTTTCAGCGTACTGTGAATACCAATGCCCGCATTTGTGACACACAGTTTATTGTAAGCAATGCGGAACAGTATTTTTTGGCTAAGGACCAACTGGAAGAAGTTCACGCCAACAAGACTCGTTTTTTACTGGAACCAGTGGGCCGCAATACGGCACCTGCCATTGCTCTTGCTTGCCTTAGCCTTAGTGCCGACGATATTGTGCTGGTGTCGCCTTCGGACCATGTGATTCGCAAGGTGGATGCTTACGAAACTTGCCTTAAAAAGGCCGAAACTTTGGCGAGGGATGGTGCTTTGGTCACCTTTGGCATTAAACCGACTGGCCCAGAAACGGGTTATGGCTACATTGAGGCTGATGGTGAAAATGTAAAGCGCTTTGTAGAAAAGCCTGATTTGGAAACGGCCAAAAAGTATGTGGAATCGGGTCGCTTCTTTTGGAACAGTGGCATTTTCTGCTTTAAGGTTTCAACCTTCCTTTCCGAGTTAGATGCCTTTTCTCCAGATATTCTTGCGGCTGCCAAGCGTGCTTATGCTGCCGGAAAAAAAGAAAATGGCGATTCTCTTATTCGCATTGATTTTGACGACATGATGGAAATTCCATCGAATTCCATTGACTATGCTGTAATGGAAAAGTCGAACAAAGTAAAGGTGGTTCCTAGCGATATTGGCTGGAGCGATTTGGGTGCCTTTGATAGTTTGTATGGTGAATATGAACATGACGAAAAGGGCAACAACAAGAATGATCGGCATTTGGGTGTTGGAACCAAGAATAGCCTTGTGCTTGGTGGCGGACGTCAAATTTGCACCATTGATTTGAATGAAATGTTGATTGTGGATACTCCTGATGCCTTGTTGGTGGCTCCCCTTGGCAGTAGCCAGAAGGTAAAACAGGTGGTTGATGAGCTGAAGGCTCGTGGGTCTGAACTGCCAAAGGTTCCTCAGACGGTTAATCGTCCTTGGGGAACATATTCTGTTTTGGAATCCACTGAAGGTTACAAGATGAAGCGCATTGTGGTTCGTCCAGGTGAACGCCTCAGTTTGCAGAAACATTTGCACCGTTCTGAGCATTGGGTGGTTGTAAGTGGTACTGCCACGGTTACTGTAGGCGAAAGGGTTTTCTATGTGCGTCCTAACGAATCAACCTATATTCCAGCAGGTACCATTCATCGTTTGCAGAACGAAGGTAAGTTGCCTTTGGTAATTGTGGAAGTTCAGGTGGGCGAGTACACGGGTGAAGACGATATTATTCGTGTGCAAGACGACTACAAAAGAAATTGATACGAGGCCCGTTGCACTAGGTTAGAATATAGCTTGAGCGCAATGAGGCTTCAATTTTTCTAAATTAGTTTGGTATGTCTAACATTTTATCCAATATTCTAATGTTCGCCCTGGGCCTTGTGGGTCTAAGTTTTCTTGTGTTTATCCATGAATTGGGCCATTTTTTGGTGGCGAAATACAACAAGGTTCGGGTAAAAACATTTTCCATTGGATTTGGAAAAAAACTATTTCGATATCGTTTGGGCGAAACGGAATATTGCATTTCGGCCATTCCTTTTGGCGGCTATGTGGCCATGGCTGGAGAAAATCCAGATTCCATTGACAAGGATGAAGGCCCCACTCAGGAAGATTTTTTAGGTAAGTCTGTGGGAGCCCGTGCAGCGATTGCTTTTGCCGGCCCTTTTGTGAATATTATTTTTGCTTTTTTCTTGCTCATTGTGCTCTATATGGTTGGGGTGCAGGAACCTGACAACAAAAGCTTGATAATTGGTTTTGTTACAGATGATGGCGCTGCTGCAGAAGCGGGCATTGTGCCTGGTGATACCATTACGGCTATTGATGGCAAGCCAACCCAAGGCTGGGATGATTTTCGTGAACAGATTGGCGTAAGCCTTGGTGCCAAGGTGCAGCTGGAAGTACATCGCGGAGGCGAACCCCTGATGGTAACGGTTGTGCCTAAGGAATTTATTGTTCCTGCCGCCGATTCCCTAAGTAATCCTATAAACATGGGCATTGGAGACATCGGTATTTATCCAAGAAACCGTGTAATTGTACGGCTACCTCCGGTTGCTGGGTCGGCTGCAGAAAGGGCCGGCATTTTGCAGGGCGACACTATTTTTGAAATTAATGGAGAACACATTTCCCGGTATGAGGAAGTGGTGCGCATCATTGATGGATCCAAGGGTGCTGAGGTAAGGGTAAAAGTGATTCGTGGGTCTGACACCTTGATAATGCCACTTACCGCTAGCTACAACGAGGAATACAAACGGTATATGGTGGGTATTCAGATGGGCTATGTGCTATTCAGTGAAACTCATCTTGTTCGTCGAGGACCCGTGGATGCCTTTACCAAAACTTGTGCCACCAGTTGGAAAATGACTACCAGCATTTTCCGCTACTTTAAAAGGCTGTTCCAAGGCCAGGTAAAAATGGATGCTTTCTCTGGCCCCGTTTCTATTGTAGCGGTTATGGGAAATGTGTGGATGAAAGGATTCCAAGACTTTTTAATGCTTCTTGCCCTCATTAGCATTAACTTGGGTGTAATGAACTTGCTGCCTCTTGCCATTACCGATGGCGGCCTTTTGATGTTCCTTGGTATCGAAAAGCTTCGCGGCAAGCCGCTTAGCCTAAAAACACAAACTGTGATTCAGAACGTGGCTGCGGCCTTCTTTATCAGTTTCTTTGTTTTTATCACCTTCCTGGATCTTGGAAAGCTGAGCCTATTTTTAAAGTAGGCGCCCCAAGGCAAGAGTAAATGGTTATCAGTTACCGGTTTTCGGTTATCAGCGGAGAGGTCGCTTCGCTGTATTTAGTAGGAAGTTATTGGTAGGTAGTGTTTCTAGGCGAGCCGAGAGGCTCGCTTTATCATAATATGGGCCAAAGGCCCATGNTGAGCTTTGCTCTTATCTTCGGACTGAAATCGGCAAAATTTCAACGACGCAGAAGATAACTGACAAACGCTCACGCCCTTATGGGGCGTGGGTAGTTGTCTTTTGTTTATGCGTTATGGCTTTGCCGAGCCTCAGTCTGTAAACAAGAGATGCCCCACGCTCTTTTTTTATGGATTGAATTTGGGACAAGAGCTCACGACTTTTTTAAGGAGTTCTTGGTATGAAAAAGATCCTTTTAGTTACGATTGTGGCTGTGCTCTTTACGGGGTGTGCTACGCTGACGCCGGTGATTGGCGGCAAATCCAGAATGCAGTATAATCGGATGGTTGCCAATCATAATCCGGAAGTTCCATGTTACGTGCGAGGTTTTCGTGGCGGAGCATTATTTGTGGATATTCTTTTATTGCCTCTTATTTTGCCAATTTTGATAGATGCTACAACAGGGTCTTTTGCCTACTATTACTTCGATCCCAGTGCGTCCAATCCTAGAAGCAGGGAATGTGCGGATCCTGCCTTCCAGTATCAAAAGGATTCGCAGGAAGGTAAAAATGTGGTACAAAATACTTCTGTAGGAACCACGGTGAATGTGAACCAGTATTCATCCGATAATCAAACGAAGTCCTTGGATTTGGTTCAGCCAACCTCGAAAGTAGAATCCTCCAATCAGCATACCTCACAAGTGGAGGAACCCGTGGTGACTGAAATGCCTGTGGCAGAGCCCCAAGTGCAACCCACAAAACAGGAACCGCAAACCTTGGATCAGAATGACGATTTTTCTGATTTCTATGACTGATTTTGGAAAGTATGGGGAATGTCCTATGATTAAAAAACTTTTATGTCTTTTGCTTTTTGTCGGTGGCCTGTCTTTTGCCGACGATATGTGCGTTGACCTTTGCGGTACATGCGAAGACGAAGTTTCGGCATCGTCGGAATCTTGCCTAAAGATTAGCGAGACCTGCCGTTGCCAGGAATTGAAAGAGGCTCGGCTTGAACGAGAAAGAATCTTTGAAGAAGACCGGCAGCGATTGGGACAATCCATGGTTACCTGTGAAGGTAAGGTTTGTGCGTGGAAGGTCGTTATAAACGATCGGCATTTTATTGCCCTTGAAAAAGGGAGAACCCGTTTGCCCAGTGATTCCATTCAAGCGAAGATTAAATCATTCGAAGCGGCTGATGGTGAAATCTCTAAAACGAGGGTGAAACCCCTTGCGCCCATGGGTGAAAATTGTCAGAATGTATGCTCGTCTTGCGAATTGGACGAAAAAACTGTTGCGGCCCATGCGGAAAACGGCAATTTGCAATTTGAGTTCTCGGATAATGTCTGCAAAAAGATAAACGTTATGTGCAAATGCTTTGACTATGCGGTAAATGCGTATCTGTTGGAACGTCAGCGTGTTCAGGACAGTGTTGAAAATCTCAATAACTACGTGAAAGCTATGGGAAGGTCCATGGTGCTGGCAGAAAAACTTTTGAACAAATGTACGTCAAAAGATACGTGCGAATATGCCGTAACTTTGTATGCGCCAATGATGAAAGTGTTGGACATCTATGATTTAAAAAAGATGCGTAAGGAGAGAAGTGCTGCGAGGGAATCTGCGAATACCACTGCAAAGGAGCCCGAGGCTAGGAAACCGACAGCGAAATCGGAACCGGCTGCTGTTGTAGACTCTTCGAAGAACGTTTCCAAGGCTAAGGATAGTAGCCGTGTTGAGATATTCAAATTCGACAAGACGAAAATAAAGGGTTCCAACGCCTTTATGTTCTATTTCGGATGGTTTGAAGACGAAACAATCGGCAACAATAATGCTTATTGGAATGATGGTTTGAAATTAGGCGTAACTTGGTTTTACCATTGGAGTTTTCATCCCATGATAAAGCTTCAGGCTGGTGCGGGCTTGGGTTATCGATATTCGGATGGTGATATTGATGAATACGTAAACGGTAGAGATGTCGAGGTATCCTATACATACAATGACATTTCCATAGATTTGCCGTTGATGTTACGGATTGGGTATCCTGTCCATAAGTACGTTTTCCCATACATTAGCGGAATGATGACTGTTCGAAAACCATTCTGTGTTTGGCTAAAATATAATGCCTCTGCAGGGTATACAGATTATAGTAGCTATAGCTATTATTATGGCAACTCTGAATATAACATTGAAAATTGGTGGGATGTTGGATTTTACGATTTTAGCGATTGGGAATTCGACTTTCACTTGGGAATCGGTGTTGAACTGAAAAAACGTTTCTTGTTGGAATTTCAGCTGTTACTTGGCTCTGGTGCCACAGGTAACGGACATGACTATGAAGATTTTAGTTGGCGTGTGAACCTCCAGTCTATTTTATAGGGAGTTTATTATGAAAAAGCAATACGTTCTAGCTTTAATTATAAGCTTGCTGGTGGCTGCGTGCAACCAGTCGCCATTTGTCGCCATGGAAGATGACATGGAAGAAGTTGCCGAGGAGGCCTCATATCGGGAACAAAAAAGTAAATCCTCCAGCTCAGTACGTTCCAGTTCCAGCAGCGTAAGCTACTGTTACGAAACCTATTATGATGATTATTACGATGATTATTATACCTATTACACGGAATGTGGGTCTCGTAGTTCCTCCAGTTCTGCACGCTCCAGTTCATCGAGCAGGTATTCAAGTTCCAGCCGTTACTCCAGCTCTAGCAGCTATTCCAGCTCGTCGAGTTATAATTCTTTCTTGCTTGAGCCTAAGGTAATGGTGTTGACATTGACCTATTTTAAGCAGACCTCGTCTGGGTGGGATGGAACCAGCCGTTACAATGATGGTGACCCTCGCATACAATTTAAGATACGTGTGTTGGATTCCTATTCGGATACGTTGAAAGTTTATACATCTAAAACATTGCTTAGCGAAGATAATGCAGGCTCTTGGTCTGGACGCGTAAGCGAAATGTTTAATATACCGGTGGGTGCCGGCGAAATATGGGTTTGTCCCATAGTGGAAGACAGTGATGCAATGATTGATGATGACTACTCCTCGGGTTACTGTTTTGGAAAATACAGTATTGGATATTTGGATCCTAAAGAGGTTGTAGATCAGACAGATTACAAGAGTTCGGATTACGACTTGGAATGGGAATGGTATCTAATGTGATTTTCTAGGTTTACATCCCTAGAAACAAGGAGAAAATATGAAGAAGTTCTTTTGGACGTTGTTGGTTGTCGTAGCACTTGTGGGCTGTTCCGGGGAGAATGGCGTCGACGGCAAGGACGGTAAGG
>JABUUT010000063.1:33373-43642 GCA_021443045.1 Fibrobacteraceae bacterium | reverse complement strand
TCCTTCACGGCGTGTGCCGTTCAGGATGACAAGGCCTTAATCATTAACCATTAATAATTGGCTCCACATTCTCTGGATCCTTCAGGGCTATGCCCTTCAGGATGACACATTCGAGTAAAAACCTTTCTATGGATCCTATCACCTAACGGCTCCAGGATGACGAGGCAATATAGGTGCGTAGCCCGCTCTTTTTTACTATATTTGGCGCCGTTATGTCGGAAGCCTTAAAAAACTCTAAAATTAACGCCATGGGCACAGCCAGCATTGGCCGGCTGATTCTTCAGTTTTCTGTACCCTCCATTATCAGCATGTGTGTTGAAGCATTGTACAACATTGTAGACCGCTACTTCGTGGGCCAGGGAGTTGGTTATTTAGGCATTGGCGGCATTACCATTTGCTTCCCTATTGTTCTTTTTATTTCGGCCATGTCCATGATTATTGGCGTTGGCAGCAACACCCTCTTTGCCATCCGCTTAGGCGAAAAAAAGTTTGAGCAAGCCTCCATTATTATGAATCATGGGCTAATGCTCCTTATTATAATGGCTTTTGGTGCCTTTACCCTTGGTGAAATTTTTATGAACCCCCTGCTGCGTCTTTTTGGAGCCAGCGACGAGCTTATGCCCTACGCATCTACCTACATGCGCATTATTCTGTGCGGGGCATTGTTTCAAACCATAACTCCCGGCATGAACCACTTTATACGCTCCATGGGCCACCCCAAAACAGCCATGTTCCGAGTGTTGATTGGAGCTTGCACCAATGTGATTCTTGACTGGCTCTTTATCATGAAGTTTGGCTGGGGCATACAGGGAGCTGCCTGGGCCACGGTGCTTTCGCAGTTTGTGGGTAGCCTTTTTGTAATGCAGTTCTTCTTAAAAAAGAGCACCCCCATTAAATTCAAAAAACGCTACATGAAGCTTCGCTTTGTGTATGTTCGTAAAATTTTTATTCTGGGCCTGCCCCCTTCGGTAATGCAACTTTGTGGAAGCCTAATGAACGCCATTTTGGCATGGAGCCTAACAACCTACGGCAACACCACCATTTTTAAGGGAGTCGTTATTACCGGCGACATGGCTATTTCGGCCTTTGGTATTTTAAACAGCATAGCCACCATGGTTCTATTCCCTGTTCTTGGTTTTGTTCACGGATTACAGCCCATTATTGGATACAACTTTGGGGCAAAACTGTTTAACCGAGTGCGCAGTGCCGTAAAAATAGCCATGCTGTATTCCTTTAGCTTTGTATTTATTGCCTGGGCACTTTTTCAATGGAACTGCGAACTTTTCATTTCGCCCTTTGCCGCTGGAGACACGCGGCTTTTAGAAATTGCCGCCTGGGGACTTAGAATATTTATGGCAGCCATGTTCATGATACCCTTTGGAATGACCGCCGGAAGCTTTTTTCAAGGTACAGGAAAGGCAGGCCGTTCCCTTTTCTTAAACGCCTGCCGACAAATTATTTTGTTTATTCCATTCCTGCTGGTTTTACCCCACTTTATGAATAGTGGGGACGAACTTCGAGGGGTATTTTTAGCCCAGCCCATAGCCGATACAGGGGCTGCTATCATTGGATTAATTCTATTGAAGCGGGAAATGAAGAGGATGCCTCGATAACCCTTTGCACTGTTAGTACAACTTTTTAGCGTTAGTGAGTTCGCCACCCTTTTCGTGGAACAGCACCAAGGAGCCTCCGTCCACCTTTTTAAAGATCCCCTTTAGCATTTCTACGGTTTTGGTTTCGTCAAAGCCAATTTCGTAGGCGGCAGTTTCACCAATGACAATGCCAAAGTTAACCATATCGGGAGAAGCCTTGCGCAGGTAGCTGATAAAGGCATCTTCGTTGGCCACAACATCGGTGGCAGCCAGCTTTTCAATTTCCATGGGGTCGCGGGTACTTACCAAGAGGGGGAAAATAGTTTCGCCAAGCACTTGCTTGGAATTTAAGTACAACGTATTTCCCACAAAGAGGCTAATGGAGTCGTTAAGCACCTGACGCACTTCCACCATAATATCGCACTGGGAAGACATTTCCTGCATTTCCAGTTTGGAGGGGCCACAGGCCATAAGAACAACAGAAACTAGAGCCGCTGCAGCGAGAAATAATTTTTTCATAGAAACTCCTATTTTACACAGCATAAACTAATACTTTTTTTTCCTATTTTTTTAAGGAAAACAAAAAGTTACTCTTTTTTATGGTTTTTCCAAAACTTTTAGGGCTTTTTCAATAATTTCAGGATGGATGCCAAATACCTCACTTAAGGTGGACACCTGTTTCTCCTTTTCAATTTTTACCATTTTAGACCCATTTTTGTCCCGGGTTACCAAGTTGCCCTTTTGGTAATAGTATTGTATACCCCGCTCCCGGTCCAGCCGGTTTAAAACAGGATAAGTCATCATTTCCCTATAAAAGCTTTCGTTCCAATGCTCTTTAAACTCTTGGGGGCTTACGCCAGCCACAGGATACTCAAACCGCAGTTTCATGGGGCTCCCGGCGCCACCAGTCCAAAGTTCCATCTGTTCCATACTTTTTCGCACCAACTTGACGCAGTTGGGTACCAAGGGAAAAAAGGCGTCCCCAGTGCCAAAAGGTGGCGGCGAGGGCATTTGAAGGGGGTCAAAAATAAGGTAGCCTGGGTCAAAAAGGTATTCTTGAGGCCCAGAAAACAGCCCTTCGGAATCGGGAAGAATCAAGGCACAATGAATATTTTTTTCTTTACGCTTGTGGCCCATAACCAGCCGGGGTTTTAAACCCATGTCCATAAAAACTTGGTACAGGTGCCAGGTCATGCTAAAGCAGGTGCCTCCACCCATCCAGCTATCCACATCGTTTTGCCAACTGTCATCTAAATGCTGGGCCGCCGTAGAGCTGCCGGTGCTTTCTAGGCGAATAATCTTGGTTAGATTCTCATAGGTAACGGTGGACAACCGCTGGCAAATGGTCTGTATTTGGTTCCAAATTTCTGGATTCATGAAACAAACATAGCTTTTTACACCATTAAAAAATGGAGTAGCCCTTTTTAATGATTCAAAAAAAATGCTATATTAGCTCTAGGAAGTACGTTATGCTTGGAATAGTACAAAAGAAAGGGAATGACAATCACCTATGCGGGCGCATGATAGCCTACGCCAAAATACTGCCCACCCCAGATGGTAAAAACAGCGGCACCCCTTTTGACGAGATGATTCATAACGGACTCTTGGCCCTGGAGGGCGACTTTAGGCAATTCAGCCCCACCGTTTCTCCCAAAAACATGAAAAAGGCGGTAGACGACAAGCTGAACGATTTGCTTTCTACCATGGAAGAAGAGGGCATGGAAATTCCAGAAAGTTTAGATGTAGACGCCTTTAGGGAAAGGCTCCACGAGCTTTCCAACATGGAAGTGATTCCCATTCCCGCCCAAATTGGCCGATTCGAAAACGAAGATGAAATTATGAAATCCGATGCCGACATTTACTACATCGGAGAGTACATTGGGGTAAACCAGGCTCACTTTTGCCTTACCACCCTACCAATCTATTACCAGGCTCGATACCGGGAACAAGCCAAAAAAGAAGAGATGGACATTCTCAACGAAGTTCTGGCCCAGTTTGAAGCGGGCGAGGTGGTAAACACCGACGACTTGCAAAGCCACACCGAAGTGCTTTTTCCAGAAGGGGTTTCCATAAACACCTTTGTGGGGGACATGAATAAATTACTAAACACTCGGGTAATTCCCTTTCTCTTGAATTTGAAAACAGAAACCGAGTATGAAAAGCAAATTGCCCTATTCTACAAATTTATGAAAGGCTACCCTTATTCTACTGATGTAAAACGCATTGACAAAGCGGTTCAACTGCTAAGGGAGCAGCGTTCTTCTACCCAAGCCCGTCAGCTGTTGGAACTATGTTGCCTAAAAATTAGTGCCGTATACAACGAAGACAAGCCTTTGGCCAAGGAACTGGAACTGGCCATTAAGGTTTCGGAATTTTAATTCTTTACACGCTTTTATTTTTTGTTATTCGCATCTAACGATAGTTGGTATTTGGTGGTTGGTGGTTGGTGATTGGTGGTTTGTGGTTGAGTCATCCTGAACGGCATACGCCGTGAAGGATCCAGAGAATGCGGTATCAATTATTGATGATTAAGGCCTTGTCATCCTGAACGGCATACGCCGTGAAGGATCCAGAGAATGTCCATATGAATATGCAAATACCAACCACCAATTACCAACCACCGATAACTGACAACTTCTTTGGATTCTATCGGTCCCGCAGCTCCCTCCAGAATGACAGTGCTGACAACCGATAACCATTTACATACAACTGAATGTTGCACCGAACTGGAATGTTTTGGTTTTTCCAGGCTCAATGACAATGAGACCCCGATGATGGTTTAAGGCATCGGGCTCGGCGGTCATGGGTTCTATGGCAATGTTCTCTCTTGTGGGAGGCGTGTATATTTGAATGGCGTTGTACTGCTCGTTTCCAGCCTGTTGCCAAATGTCCAATTTTTTTGTAGATGAAGACAGGTACACATGGGCTAAGCCATTCATGTGGATGCAAAAGCAGTCGTTTATAAATTCATCATCAATTTTACGCCCACCCACAAAACGAGTGTCTTGCTTAAAGTTGCCTGTGGGAATATCGGCACTGTCGCAAAGGGCCAGCTTAGATTCTGGAAGTTCCATGGTAAGGCCATCGACTTTTTCACCTAAGGTGTAGTAAGGATGAAAACCTTCCGAATAGGGCATGGGGCTGCTTCCATAATTTTTTACGGACGAAACGACTTTGTAAGATTCTCCTGTAAAGAAAACAGTGTTTGTCGCCAAAAAAGGAAATGGAAAACCAGCGTAGGCTCCAGGAAAATCGCAGGTGAATGTGGCCGAGGCCCCTTGTTGCCGTTTTCCATCTATTTCTGTTTCCACAATTTCAAAGGATTCAAACTGCCAGCATTTGTTTTGCAGAAAACCATGAAGGGCATGAGGCGCCCAGGTTACATTATTTTCTAATTGGTAAGTTTTGCCATTCCAGGTAAACTTGGCATTGCAGGTGCGTCCCGGAAAAGGGCTTAATCGGCACCCTGCGTTCGTATCGTTACTAATAGCCCTCAAGGTGGGTTCATCGGTGTAGCCAAAAAGCAATTCCTCTAGGCCACCCTTGCCATTGGGCACACGCCACCCATTTAGGCCACAGCCAAATCCAGACAGTATTTCAAATTCGGCACCATCTTCTCGCTGAATCACAAATCGGGAAAGGGTACCCATAGGTTTATTTACCAATTTAAAGCTTTTCATAGGCACAAATATAATTTTATATTTATAAGTATGGACAACAAGACCATTGTGGCACCCATGACACCGGCAGGCGTTTCTGCCGTAGCCGCCCTTCGGGTGAGCGGTTCTATGGTGCGGGCCCTTATCGAAAGCCTTTTTAATTGTAAAAATCCAAAACCCCGCCAGGCAGCCCTAGCCACTGCCAAAAATCCTCAAACAGGAGCAATCATAGACTCCCTGCTGTACCTGTTCTTTGAAGGACCCAACTCCTATACTGGGGAAGACACCCTGGAGCTGTATCCCCATGGCAATCCTCTAATTGTGCGGGAACTGTTGCAGGCCATTCGCGAGTTTCCCAACTGCAGGCTGGCCGAACCTGGCGAATTTACCCGACGGGCATTTTTAAATGGCAAAATGGACTTGATTCAGGCTGAATCGGTGGCCGACGTAATCCACAGCGCCAACAAGGCGGAACTGTCCAACGCCCATCGGCTTTTAGGGGGCGCCCTGTCTGTAAAAATCAAGGATTTACACCACAAGGTTATGGACATGTCAGCCCGTCTGGAGCTAGATACGGATTTTGCCGAAGAAGAAGCAGACCCAGATTACGCCGGGTGGGAAGACAAATTTATTTCCATTGGAAAATCCATAGAAAGCGTGCTACATTCTTTTCACGAAAAAGCAAACTTGTCCAAACTCCCCATGGCCGTTCTCTACGGAGCCCCCAATGCGGGAAAGTCCAGTTTGGTAAACGCCCTTTTGGGAGAAGACCGAATTTTGGTTAGTGCCATTCCCGGCACCACCCGGGACTTTGTGGAAGTGCGCCTGTTTCTTGCCGATGGTGAAATTCGGTTGGTGGATACGGCCGGCATCGCCGAAAAGGCAACCGACGATTTAGACGCCTTGTCCATGAAGAAAAGTGAAGAAATTTTAAAGGAAGCTGATTTAAAAATTTTACTGGTCGACAGCACAAACCCGCCCCCGGCCAAGGTTATAGACCAAGCTAGAGAGACGGGGGCGCTGGTGGTGCTTTCTAAGGCCGACCTTGAAAGTTCCCTATTCAAGGAATCTGAATTTTTGAAGGTTTCTGCCAAAAGCCTCGTTGGCCTAGAAGAACTGAAGACCCAGATGAATTCTAGGTTGTTCCAAAAGAAAGACAACGAAGAAGACCTTTGGATTACCAGCGAACGGGCGCGTGACTCCCTGCAAGAAGCCCTTGCGGGAGTCGACAGGGCACTGGCCCTATTGCGCACCAACCCAGCGGTGGAACTCATCGCCTTTGAAATGCAGTTGGTGCGCCGCGCCCTTCAAACCGTTACCGGAGAAATTTCTTCGGAAGATATTCTACAATCAATTTTCTCGGGGTTCTGCATTGGAAAGTAGCTCGCTCAGCATCATTGGCGTTTTAACTGGAGTTTTCGCCTTTGGAACCTACATGGTTCCCCTAAAAAAATGGCCTCAATATTCTTCCTGGGCTTTTTTAGCATCCATGTCGGTGGGGGCCGCATTCTGCTCCCTAGGCATAGGCCTTATAAAAGACTGCGTCACATTGAACTTGGTGGGCCTTGCCTGTGGGGCCATTTGGGTCATTGGAGGCGCCCTCTGTTTTTGGGCCGTGCAGGCCGAACAAGATTTAGCAGGTGCTGGCCTTAGATCCATGTGCGTGAGCATCCTTCTCTCTTTTGTTAGCGGACTTTTAGTTTTTGGAGAACCCAGCAAACTGTATTTTTCCATTCCCGCCATTGGCTGTATGCTGGCAGGCATTCTCCTTCAGGCTCCTAAAGGCCAGTCTCTATTCAAAAACTGGCGTTCCCTCAGTTCCGGAGCCATTTTTGGAACCTACCTGATACCCATGAAGCTAAGTGGCGTTCCCGACGACAACTTTTTAATGCCCTTTGCAGTTGGAATTTGCATTACCAGCATTACACTCATTTTGGTTATGAGTTTTAAAAGGGGTAAAAGTTTTGAATTTGCAAGAACTCCCACCCTTTTTTCTGTGGCAGCAGGCGTTTTGTGGATGATTGGAACACAAGCTATTTTTTGGGGCGTGGCCGAAGATGGCCTATTTGGATACGCCATTGGTTACCCACTGTTGCAGCTGAACTTGGTAGTAAACCAAATGTGGGGCATTTTTGCCTTTGGGGAATACGCCACCAAAAGGGAGCGGATTAAGCTAGCTTTTTCCACCTTGATTATTTTAACAGGGGCTGTGCTCCTAACCGTTTCCAAAGGGTAGTTAAAACCTTCCCGACTGTTTCCAAATTTTATAACATTTTCAACTACTTTTAATTGTAAATATTTGGTGATTTTAATCATTTTTATTTATTTTTTACACATTTTATAAAATATTTATTAAAATTANNCAATTTTACTATTAAATAAGCTTTTATTATTACACGATTTTTTATTCCAAAATTATTTGAATTTTTAATTAAATAATGTATTTTCTAACCAGGTGTATGTTTAATCCTGGTTGTAGCGGCATTGTACCGCTACAACCACTTTAAAGGAGTAAGGTATGGATTTAAAGCGTTTGGCGTGCTATTTAGGTATAGCCCTTTCCACCACAACTTTTGCCGCACAGTACGAAGCGGAAGACGCCACTTTAGCAGGGGGAGCTGCCAAGAGCACCGATGGCACCTATGTAAGCCAAAACGAAGGTAGCATTATGTGGAAAGTATCCGTTGCCAAGGAAGGCAAATACACCATGACCATCCACTACAAGGCCGGTTCCGAAAAAACAAACTACGTAGAAGTTAACGGTAGCAGAGCCGCCGAAGTTTATTTCCCCGCTTCCACAAAGTTTACCGACATCAATACAAACATTTTTCTTAAGGCCGGCGACAACGATGTGGCCATTACCCGCTTTTGGGGCTGGATAGACGTAGACTACATCACCATCGAAGAAGCCCAAGAGGTGGCTTTTACCATTTGTAAATCCCCCACCACCGAAGGGGCCACCGAATCGGCCGTTAAACTCTACAACTTCTTGGTTAACAATTTCCAGAGCAAAACCATTTCTGGAGTTATGACAGGAAACATGGATAATTCCAATGGAAATGTCAAGGAGCACGAAGACGTTCAGGCTGTTTACACCGCCAGCGGCAAATACCCTGCACTGGTTGGTTTCGACTTTCTCAACGCCACCGGCAAAAACGCAACCGAATCCTGGTATAAGGAGTACACAAACAAGGCCCTCGCTTTGGCCGAGGACCTCTGGAATCAGGGAGGCATTCCTGCCTTCACTTGGCACTGGAACGACCCAACAGATTCTGTAATGGCATTTTACACCAGTCAAAATGCCGCCGGAAAAGACAATGACTTTACCACCTTCGATTTTACCAAAGCTTTTATTCCCAACACCACCACCTGGGACACCTTAAGTTCCACCTACAAAGACATAGTTAGCGACATTGATGAAATTGCAGCCATTTTCCTAAAACTTCAAGAAAAAGGTGTTGCCGCCATATTCCGCCCACTCCACGAATCTGGCGGAAACTGGTTCTGGTGGAGCACCAACAGCGGCAAGCAGTTTGCAGCCCTTTACCGTTTGGTGTACGAACGGATGGTGTTTATGAACAAGGTGAAAAATTTGGTTTGGGTATTTAACCCCTCCACCACAAGCCTTACAGAATGGAACCCAGGCGAAACCTACTATGATGTTCTCAGCGTAGATATATACAACAAAGCCTTCGACAATTCCAGCAACAGCGGTGCCTTCGACAATTTGAAAAACAACTTTGGAGTTACCAAGGTTCTCTCTCTTTCCGAAAACGGTCCTATTCCCGACGTAGAAAAAATGCAAACCGAACAAGCTGTTTGGAGCTGGTGGATGCCTTGGTACGAATCCTGGGACGGCGGTTTTGTAAGCCAAACCAAAGCCGAGGTATGGAAATCCAACTTGGAAAACGAAAACATTATCACCTTGGAAGATATGCCCGGGTGGGCAAACTATGCGGAAGCCAGCAAGGGAACAGAATCTTGCCCCGTTTCTACAACCACCAGCAAATACGGAGCCGGTTCTGGCGAAGTTGCTAAAAATTACGTTATGGGCGTAAACCTGAACAAGCTGGGCGAAGACGGTGTACTCATTAACACCACAAAGATTCCTGATTTGAGCAGTTCCAAGAGCATTAGCGTAGATTTAAAAGTTCCTGGTTCCGGTGCTGTGGACGGAGGCGTTTGGATTGGGCTAGCCTTTGTAAAGGATGGTTCCAAGGACAGTGCCTGGACCTGGGAAATGTCCCAGAGCACAGGCTGCTGGCTCAACGAAGGTTCCAAAAAGACATGCACATTCGACATTACCTCCTATGCCGACGACGATGGTGTTGAACACCCCATGGACATCGGCAACTTGTTCTCCATGGTTTTCATCATCAACGCCAACGGATACAGCGGTTTGGTTACCTTTGACAACATTGTAACCGACGATGAAAAGGTTATAGCCTCATTCGACAGTCAAAAGGAACTGTTCAATGTTTCTGAAGGAAGCGAAGATTTCGTTAAGTCTATTGAATTGGTAGACCCAGAAGGAAGTACCGCTATTAAAGTTTCCAACGTACCTGGCAATGCAGTAAAATCCAGCGTTTATAAAAATACAGTGATGTTGTCTATTGCAAGGACTAGCGACGTTTCTGTAAGCGTGTTTGGGTTAAATGGTAAACGCATTATGGACCTGCACAAGGGTACGTTGGAAGCTGGTGTGCACAGTTACAATATTGAAGGTCTCTCCAAGGGGTCTTATCTAGTTCGAGTCAAAGGAAATGGCTTTGCCGGCTCTATGCCACTGTATATCAAGTAAGATTTTCTCTAATAACTTCCTCTAAACTCACTCAAGGTTCCTGTGCGGTAAAAGCCGAATACAGGAACCTTTTTTGTGGGTGTGGAGGCTGGTGGCTGGGAATCGGTTATCGGTATTTGCATATTCATATGGACATTCACTGGATCCTTCACGGCGTATGCCGTTCAGGATGACAAGGCCTGAAGTTAAACCGATATGGAATAAAACATGGATTGAG
>JABUUT010000063.1:29787-32296 GCA_021443045.1 Fibrobacteraceae bacterium | reverse complement strand
AACCATTTTAAGATTCACTTTTTGGCCTTTTCCTCATCGTAAGGGTCAATATGAACCAATGCGTCTACAATATTTTCTCCAGAGTTTATTAAAAGACCTTCCACTTCTTCGGCAGCATCGTGAGCATCCCGCAAAGTCATTTGGGCATCCAC
Organism: Fibrobacteraceae bacterium; assembly: GCA_021443045.1. Taxonomy (GTDB): domain Bacteria; phylum Fibrobacterota; class Fibrobacteria; order Fibrobacterales; family Fibrobacteraceae; genus Fibrobacter. The sequence continues at coordinate 32,144 of JABUUT010000063.1, read as the reverse complement.
CACAATATGCAAGTCGATGTGAAGGTCGCTGCCCACATAGCGGGTGCGAAATCCGTGAATACTTATTACCGCAGGGTGATTCAAAGCAATGGTTCTTAACTTTTCTACAGTAGCTGGATCGGCACCTTTATCGGCCACCTGATGAATACCAGGCCAAGTAATTTCAAAACCAGAAAAAATAACAAAGCCCGCCACGATAATGGCACCCACAGCGTCGGCAAACCAGAGCCCAGGGAACAACATGGCTACCACTAGGGCAATTACAACGGGAATGGAACTAAAGGCATCGCTGCGGTGGTGCCAGGCGTTGGCTTCCAGAGCTTGACTGCGAATGGCCCTGCCGGCACGACGGGTATATTGAAACAGAATTTCCTTTACCACCACAGAAACTAAAGCCATAACGGCCGCTATCAGTTCCGGATGACTCTCTTCGCCAGCTATCAAATTTTTTATGGCATTGTAACCAATGCCAACCCCCACCCCAATAACCGCAAGGCCAATAAAAATTGTAATCAAAGTTTCAAAACGGCGGTGGCCATAAGGATGTTCGGCATCCGGTGGAGAATTCCAGTATCGAGAACCCACCAGCACCGCAATATCGGTAACAAAATCCGAAATACTGTGCACCGCATCGGCAACCAAAGCCTGAGAACCACCCCAAATACCCGCCAATAGTTTTCCTACGGACAAAAGAACATTCCAGGCAAGCCCCACCCAGGTTACTCGGCGAACATCCACACCATTATCTTTTCTTGCTACGGTAGTCATGTTTTTTAAAGTAGCAAAAATCCATGCAACTTTTACACCCCTTCAATCATCTAAATGCAGGAATTCTAGATTGTATGGATAAAATTCTAGATACAATGAAACCTTTCAATTTGGACAAGTCGTATGAAGGCACTTTTAAAAATTTTAATAGTACTACTGGTACTAGGGGCCCTTGCCTACGGTGTAAAGCTCTACTTTTTTACAACAAACCCAAGCCAATCCCTTGGCGAAATGGTCAGTGTTAAGGTGGCCAGCCAAGATATTTCCACGTCTATTTCGGCCACGGGATCCTTGGAACCCGTAGACCAAGTGGAGGTGGGCACCCAAGTTTCCGGCGACATTTCCAAAATATACGTGGACTTTAACTCCAAAGTGACCAAGGGCCAAATTATTGCCGAACTTGATAAATCCAAGCTCAAGGCCACATTAGACCAAGCCCAAATAGCCTACCAATCTGCTGAAAACGATTACAAGTTTAAGAAAAGTTCCTACGAGCGGGTAAAAAAGCTGGCCGAAAGCAACAGTGCTTCTGCCGTGGAATTGGAGCAGGCGGAATACAATATGAATGCAGCCAAATTTTCTATGGAACGAAGCAAGAATGAGGTGGACCAGGCCAAGTTGAACATAAGCTACTGCACCATACGCAGCCCCATTAACGGTGTTATTTTAGAGAGGGCTGTTGATGTGGGGCAAACAGTTGCCGCCTCCATGAGCGCCCCCACCCTGTTTATCATCGCCAAGGACTTGTCACAAATGAAGGTGATGGCAGCCGTAGACGAAGCCGACATTGGTTCTGTAAAAGCCGGGCAAAAAGTTTCTTTTACCGTTGATGCCTTTCAAAACGAAAAGTTTAACGGCTCCGTTCAAGAAGTTCGCCTAAATCCGGTGACCACTTCCAATGTGGTCACCTACACTGTGGTTATTGCCGCTGAAAACCCCGATTTAAAGCTGCTCCCAGGAATGACTGCAACCTGCACCATTGTAACTCAAGAAGTTCTGGGAGCCATTTCCATTCCTGCCAAGGCTCTTAAGTTTACCCCCGCCGAGGGAACCCCTATGGCCGAGCCTCCCCAACACCCCCAAAAGCGGCCTGATCTTCCAGGCAAAACCATGGATCCACCCCCCGACTTTGACGCTCCCCCTGGGCCAGGCCCTGATCAGGGGCCTGGTGCTTTTCCTGGCAAAGGTGGATTTGCGAAAAATGGCTTTGGAAAATTTTCCGGAAAAAAGCGCCCCCGAGGCCAATTTAAGGGCAACACCGTTTGGATAAACATCAATGGGAAAGTTGCACCCCGTCGGGTAAAAGTAGGCATTAGCGACGGCATCAATGTGGAAATTCTCAAAGGCCTCTCTTTAGAAGATTCTGTGGTGGTCAGCCAGGAAGTACGCTCCACAGAAACCCCAAAAGAAAATATTTCAAGTCCATTTATGCCAGCTCCTCCGGGAAAAAAGAAAAAATAATTTTCGGACCACCTGCAAAATCATGTGTCAGGTAATACTTGGTTTTCAGTTGTCGGTTATCGGTTTTCAGTTATCAGTTATCGGTGGTCAGCGGTGAGGTCGCGACTTCGTCGCTTTGAGGAATGAGG
>JABUUT010000063.1:23877-29377 GCA_021443045.1 Fibrobacteraceae bacterium | reverse complement strand
CCATTTACTAACTACTACCTACTGTCTACTAACTACTCCTTTGGCCTCATAACTCTAGGGAGCGAAGCCCCCGACCTCACAATGCACCTTTTGCCACAGGGTTTTACTGGTGTGCCAAATTTCCCCTAAAAATTTCTTCGGTTTTGGGAATTCAATAGCATTTTACTATTCCCACAGCCCTTGTGTATTTCTAAATTGTACCACAAACACTTATATGTGGTAACACTTTCTTTTGGATCGCGTGTTTAATGCACGAGGTGAGTCATGAAAAAAATTTTATGGTTGTGCTTACTGGTGACGGTTTCTGCCCTTGCAGACACCAGTGATGACATTCGCGCTGCCCAGCTGGAAAAGGAACGGCTGAACAGCGAAATTGCCAAGCTGGGCAAGCAAATATCAGAAACAGAAGCCATGATTAGGGAAGACGACAAGCGTTTTAAAACCCTTGAGGAACGGTACCGGAAAGATACGGAACGCCGCAAGGCCGAAATTGATTCCCTCAATGCAAAAATTAGAAATGTGGCCAGCGAACTGCAAAACGAGCGAAGCAAACAGGCAGCCGCCAAAAATCGAAGTGAAAATATTAAGGCCAAGCGAAAGGCACTTAACCAAGTGCTGGTGGCCGCCAGCAAAAAACTGGAACAACAAATTGAACAGACTTTGCCTTGGGAACGGGAATCCCGTTTGGAGCGGGTCCGCTCTTTGAGCCGGGATATGGAAAGTGGCAACGCCTCTGTGGAAGAAGGCTTTTCTCGCCTAAAATCTTTGATTGGTGAAGAAACCCGATTTGGTGACGAGGTGGCTATTATCAATGCTCCCATTACACGAAAGAATGGGGAACTGATTAATGCAAGAATTTTACGCATTGGAAATCAGTGGATGGTTTATTCGGATGAGAACGACACTCAATATGGAGCCTTAATGCGAAAAACGGAGAATGGAAAAATTAGTTACGAATGGAAAGAAGACTTGGACTTGGCCGAAAGAGAAGCTGTAAAATTCGCTCTTGATGTAAAGCAGGCTCGAAAGCCCCCTCAAATTGTAACATTGCCCGTTTCCTTATCCATTGTTGCAGAGGAGGGTAAATAATGAAATTGTTTTTTATTCCTATACTCCTCCTCACTTTTACCACTTCTTCCTTTGCTTGGAAATCTAAGGCAGATTTAGAGGCTGAGGCCGCAAGGGCCAAAGATTCCATGGAACTGGTTCAGCTTAAACAATTGCAAAGAGAAGTGGAAACCCTCACCCGCATTCGCTTAGCCAAGGCCGACTCCCTAGAAAAAAAAGAGGCGGAGCACTGGCGCAAACGCTACGCCGAATCGAAACTGACCGAAGACCACCAAACCGAGACTAGGGAACTGGATGGCCGCTACTCCAAACTTTCTACCGACCTGGGTCGCGTTACCGAAGAACTGATGGCTTCCAAGAACGTGACTAACGATGGTGAAGAACAGGCCAAAAGCGAAGAATCTAGTTACGACGCGGTTCACACACAAATTAAGCTATCGGTAGATAAGACTGTTGGCGAGGTTCCCGGCGATTACCCCGTAGACATGAACGACAGGCTTATTCGCTTGAGAAAAGCGCAAGAAGAGGGCGATAGAAAAAAAGCCAACACCGTTTCTGTGCTACAGATTTTTTTAGAAGACCAGCTAAAGCGCCACGAAAAAACTTACACACAAACTATGGAAACCAGAAATTCCCAAGTGGGGAACCGTGCCGAGGTTTCTGTGGAACGGTTGCGACTGGGCACCATCTTTTTAGGAGAAGTGGCTTTAGATTCCAAAGAAGTGCAGGTTCTTTTTCGCACAGGAACCTTACAAGGAAAAATGTACGAATGGAACAACGCCCTGCCTGCAAACATAGCGGCCAATGTGCGCACCACCTTGGAACAGGGCAAGAGCACGGCCATCGTTTCTGTTCCCATAGACATTCTGCAAAACAAGGCTGTAAAAAATTCTATTGCAGAAACGAAGGATTTAACCTGGCAACAAGAATTTCAGGACTGGTTTAAGAAGGGCGGCATTGTAATGTACCCCCTATTTTTAGTGGCTATTATTTCTCTGCTTTTGTGTTTAGAAAGGTTCTTGGTTTTTGTGAGAAGGGGGCATGCCAGCAAAAGTTTTACAAGCCGCATAGACCAACTTATTGAGCAAGGTGATTTTGAAAAGGCAGCCAGCATTTGCCTTAAAAAAGACACTAGCCTTTCAATGGTGATGTTCAGTGTTATTAACAAAGCCAAAGAAACTAGGGACGATGCCGAAAAAGCCCTACAAGAAGCATTGCTTAGGGAACAACCCAAACTGGATCGACGGATGGGGCTACTTTCGGCCATGGGAACCATCGCCCCCCTTCTTGGGCTATTGGGAACCGTTACAGGCATTATCACCTTGTTTACCGTGATTACGGAAGTTGGCACCAACGACGCCAAAGTTTTGGCGGGCGGCATTTCCGAAGCTTTGATTACCACAGAAACAGGCCTAATTATTGCCATTCCCGTTATGATTCTCCACGGCATTCTCAGTGAAAAACTGGAGCAGGTCAACAACGAAATGTACATTCAGAGTACGGCCTTGCTCAACAAAATTTTTAGCAAGAAAAATTAAGGTTTTAAAATGCATTTGAGTGGAGCTTCTAATTACTTTTACATTATTGTAGAGGCACTGCGCGGCACCTACTTTGCCGGTGGTGTGGTAATGCTCCCTATCTTGGTTACTGGGGTTATTGGCTTTTTTTTCTTGTATTCCAGCTGGTGGCGCATTGGCCGAGACTTTTTACGGAACAACAACACCAAAATTGTAGATAAACTTCGATACAGTCTTAAAAAGGGAGAATTGGAAAAGTCTAAAAAGGTGTTAAAAGATAGAGCCTACAGAAGCATTGTTTGTAGGGAACTAAGTCTAGCATTAAAGCAAGCCGAAGAAAACCCCAGCGGTTTTCAAGACTATATGCAAGTGCGATTGCTAAAAACAAAACGCTACATGGAAAAGGGAAACCAGATTGTGGCTGTAATGACTGCGGCGGCACCTTTGTTAGGTTTGCTGGGAACGGTAACAGGCATGGTGTCCACTTTTGAGGTGATTACTTTGTACGGAAACCAGAACCCCGTGCTTATGGCCGACGGTATTTCAGAAGCGTTAATTTCTACCCAAAGTGGTCTCTTGGTGGCGTTTCCCCTAACTCTTTTAAAGCAACGATTAGACGAGCGCATTAATTTGATTTTGGAACAGATGCAATTAGGAGCCACAGTCATAGGTAATTATTATGGAATTTAAAATACCCGATCGCAAGCAAAAAAATATGGGCATTGACATGGGCCCCTTAATGGATATTGTATTTATCCTGCTTATCTTTTTTGTGGTGACCTCTTCTTTTACTCGAGAAACCGGTGTAGATGTAACCAAGCCCGAAGCCCAGTCGGCAAGCCAACTGGAAAAAGAAAATATTCTTATTGCCATTACCAAGGAAGGCACTATTCACATTAACGAGCGACAGGTTGATATGGCCAGTTTGCAAGATATTTTAAAACAAACTTTGCAAAAGACCCCTGATAGGGAGGCGGTTGTTATTGCCGACAAAGAAGCCGAAACGGGTATTTTGGTGCAGGTGATTGACGCTTGCAACTTAAGTGGTGTAAAAAAGGTTTCTATTGCGGCTCAGGTAGACTAAGGAATTGGAGTTGTTGTAAAAGATGATTCTTCGTTTTATAAAAAGATTGACTATTTTAACTGGAGCAATACTCACCAGCTGTTTATTGGTGTTTTCGGTGACAGTAGCCAATCTCTTTATTACCGGCAAAATGTTTCACGAAAAGAAATTTGTAAAAACCGAAGTGGCTGTAAAAAAAGTGGAGGAAGTTAAAAAGAAAATTGAACAGAAAAAGCCTGCCCGAAAGCCAAACCGACAGAAATCCACCAGCCGTTCCCCTAAGGCGGGGCCTCGCTTTGCGATGAACCTTGCGGCAGCAAGTTTCGGGGGCGGGGCTGCCATTAGCGAAGAAATGGTGTCGGACTTTAGAGGGGGTACCCTGGGCACGGAATCTGGTGATGTAGACAAGAAGCCAAGCAGCCGCGCCCTCCCCGCCTTTCAAGTACCCGCACAAATTAAGGATAAAGAAATTGACGCCCTCTTAAGACTTTCTTTTTGCGTCGATGTGAGCGGTCGTGCTTACAATATTAAAGTTGTAGAAGAAACTCCGGCGGGGAGCGGCCTCTCGGCCGCTGGCAAGGAAGCCCTTGCCAGAATGCAATTCCACCCCGCCGAAAAAAAGGGAAAACCCGTTGCCTACTGCGGCATGGAACAACCTTTTGAAGTGAAGTTCAGAGACTAGGAGTTTTTGCCCATATGCCCATTTTGATTTTCTTCCTCCTACTTTTTACCACATCTTCCCTGGCTGTTCAATCGTCTTATGAAATTTTAGACCGCGCCAATGCTCTGTACAAAGAAGGTAAATTTAAACAGGCCATTCTGTTGTACCGCAAGGCAGAATCCCGCGGAGCCGACCCCACCGCCACATCGTTCAACATAGCCAACAGTTACTTTCAAACAGAACAATATGCGCAGGCCGCCGCTGCTTACCGCAAGGCGGTAGATTATTCCAATGGAAAATTTGCGCCAGCCCTTTTTAACATGGCCTCCGTTTACTATCGGCTTAGGCAGTACCCCGAATGCATTGCCGCCTACCATAGGGCACTAAAACTAGACCCCAACAACACTGCGGGCTGGCTTTATTTAGGCGAAGCCTACAGCAAAACTGGCGACAAGGTGGGGGCTCTGAAAGCCATTGAAAAAGCCTACTCCCAAGATAAAGAAGACATTAGCATTGTATACCAACTTTCTGAAGCCAATATTGCCATGGATGACTTTGACCGGGCTGTTGCAGTTATTCGAGAAGGCTACTCCGCCCACCCCGAAGAAGTAGATTTTCTTGTTTATTTAGGTGATGTAAACAGGCTTAACAAAAATTATGAAGCCAGCGCAGGAGCCTATCGGGAAGCCTTATCGGCCCGACCAGATGATGTGCAGACCATGTACAAATTAGCCGACGTACTGGTGGAAGATGGTAAAAATTTTGTGGCCATGGATATTCTAGGCAACATTATGGAAATCCAACCAGGTTTTTCTGATGCGGCCATTTTTTTAGGAAACCTAGCCTTTGACGCTCGCTTCTTCGATCGCTCCGAGATGGCCTACGAAGCGGCCGCAAAGGCGGGGAATGAGGAGTCTGTTTTTGGGTTTAAAAATTTGGCCTATGAGGCCCGGATGCAGAAGCAAAATGATGAAGCCACTCGTTATTTGGAAAAGGCAAAAAAGTATTTTCCCAACGACCTTACCATTGAGGCTGAAATTTTAGATTTAAAAGGGGAATAATCGGGGCACCAGTAAAATCCTGTGAAAAGATGGTAACTGGTTATCAGTGGTCGGTTATTGACGGCTAGTGGTTGGTTGTCAGAGGTGAGGTCGCGACGGTGTCGCTTTGAGGCGTGAGGCCGTTCGCTAC
>JABUUT010000063.1:18015-23750 GCA_021443045.1 Fibrobacteraceae bacterium | reverse complement strand
GCCGTTCAGGATGACAAGGTGTTAATCATTAAACATTTACCATTAATAATTGATACCACTTTCTCTGGATCCTTCACGGCTATGCCCTTCAGGATGACAAGGTGTTAATCATTAACATTTACCATTAATAATTGATACCACTTTCTCTGGATTATTCACTGCGTTCAGGATGATCTGCTAATAGCTGAAAGATTCGGTTTCCGAAAACCGATAATCCAGTTTTAGCTGACACATGATTTTGCAGGTGGGCCTTAATGGGGAATAGTCTTTGGAGCACCTTTTCTAAAAATGGCTTTGCCACAACGCCTGTCTTTTGCTAAATTTGGCCACGTTAAACAAAGGACCAAACCATGAACAAATACAATCCTCTTGCCGAATCCTTGAACAAGGAGCTTTCTGCCAACGGCTGCAGAGTGCTTAGCATGCTCTCCTACCAGGGCTCAACCATTTTCTTCCCCCGCAAAGGCATTCTCGGTCAGGGAGCCGAGGCAAAGGGCTCCGAAATTAACGCTACCATTGGCACCGCTTTAGAGGATGACGGTTCCCCCTTGGTTCTAGACTGTGTTCTCAAGTCTTTGAATCTGCCCAAAAATTCCTTTCTCTATGCACCCAGTTTTGGCAACCCCGACTTGAGGGCCGCATGGAAGGAACAGATTTTAATTAAGAACCCAAGCCTCAAGGGTAAAAAATTTAGCACCCCTGTTGTAACCTGCGCTCTTACACATGCTATTAGTTGTGCCGCCTACCTGTTTGTGAATCCCGGCGACACAGTCTATATACCAGATTTGTATTGGGACAACTACGAGCTCATTTTCGACAACGACAGAGGAGCTCACATTGAAACATTCAATACATTCAAGGATGGAGCCTTTGACACAGAAGCGCTAAGGTATGCCATTAGAAAAAAAGGAACCACCGTAGGAAAGAAGATTGTTCTCCTCAACTTCCCAAACAACCCCACTGGCTACACCGCAACGGAAGCCGAAGTAGACGAAATTGTCAAGGTTCTTGTGGAAAGCGCTGAAGCCAACGACAACGTTATTGTTCTTTTGGATGACGCCTACTTTGGCCTAGTCTATGAAGACGGCGTAACCCGCGAAAGCCTTTTCACCAAGTTGGCGGATGCCCACGAGAACCTGATTGCAGTAAAATTGGATGGTCCTACCAAGGAAGACTATGTTTGGGGTTTCCGCGTAGGCTTTATGACCTTTGGCTTTAAGGGAGCGACAGATGCCCAACTGAAGGCTTTGGAAGACAAGGCTGCTGGTGTTGTTCGCGGAAATATTTCCAACGCCCCCAGCATTTCTCAAAAGATTTTGCTTGCAGCCTACCAAAGCGAAGAATACGCCAAGCAGAAAGAAGAAAAATACAAAACGCTAAAAAAGCGCTACGACATTATTAAGCAGGAACTGGCAGCCCACCCCGAGTATGCCGAAGCATTTGAAGTAATGCCTTTCAACAGCGGTTACTTTATGTGCGTAAAACCCAAGGGTGTAGATGCCGAAGAAGTTCGTCAGACCTTGATTAAGGACTACAGCACCGGCACCATTATGCTAAAGGGGCTCATTCGCTTGGCATTTAGCGCAACTCCTACAGACAAGTTGCCAAAACTATACCATAACGTGTATAGCGCCATCAAAAAATTGCAGAAGTAGACTATATTGCTAAGACCATTTCATCTGGAGGATTTATGTCCGAGAACGCAACCCTAAACTTTAATGGTAAGAGTTACGAACTCCCCGTAATTACCGGAACCGAAAACGAAAGTGCCATCGATGTTTCCACACTCCGCAAGGATTCTGGACTGGTGACTTTAGACTATGGCTACCTGAACACAGGTAGTACCAAAAGTGCTATTACTTTTGTTGACGGCGAACGAGGTATCCTCCGATATCGCGGTTACAGCATTGAAGATTTGGCAGAAAAGGCCACCTTCCCTGAAACCGCATGGCTCTTAATTTATGGTGAACTACCTACCGTAGAGCAGCTGGGTCGATTCCGCACCATGCTTACAGAAAACGCCCTGCTCCATGAAAATCTACTTCACTTTTTTAGGCAGATGCCTCCCAGTGCACACCCCATGGGCATTCTCAGTTCCATTGTGAATGCAGTGGGGCTTTTCACACCTCGTTTTTACGATGATGAAAATATCGCTTCTGCCTTTGAGCTTACTACAGCAGGTCTTATTTCAAAGATTCGCACCATTGCTGCCTTTGCCTACAAAGCTAGCATAGGCGAACCCTTCGTTTACCCCGAGGCCGAACGCAGCTACTGCAGCAACTTCCTCAACATGATGTTCAGCAGCAAAGCCAAGCCCTACCACCCAGACCCCATTATGGAAAAGGCTTTGAACACGCTGCTCATTGTTCATGCCGACCATGAACAAAACTGTTCCACATCCACTGTGCGTATGGTTGGCAGTTCTCAAGCCAACTTGTACGCCAGCATCTGCGCCGGCATTTGCGCTTTGTGGGGGCCTCTCCATGGAGGAGCCAACCAGGCAGTGCTGGAAACACTAATTCGTATCCAGCAAAGTGGCATGACTATAGAACAAGTGATGGACAAAGCCAAAGACAAAAAAGACCCCTTCCGCCTTTCCGGTTTTGGCCACCGAGTTTACAAGAGTTACGACCCTCGCGCCAAGGTGCTCAAAAAATTGATGTACCAGGTTTTTGAAAGGGAACATGTACACGATTCTCTATTAGATATTGCTCTAAAGCTGGAAGAAGCCGCCCTAAAAGATGACTACTTTATAGCCCGCAAGCTTTACCCCAATGTGGATTTTTATTCCGGTATCCTCTACCGTGCCATGGGCATTCCCACCAATATGCTTACCGTAATGTTTGCCATTGGCCGTTTACCAGGCTGGATAGCCCACTGGAAAGAAATGCACGATGACCCATTGAGCAAAATCAACCGTCCTCGCCAAATTTATACTGGTGCCACCGAACGGCCCTGGGTAGATAGGGACAAGCGCTAACAACGCTCTTTTATTAGTTGTATTTTTTTACAAATTCTACAAACTCATCCATAGGCAAGGCTCTACTAAAGTAGTAGCCTTGGATGTAGTCTACGCCAATGTTCTGGAGGGCTTCAAATTCTTCCTGGCTTTCAATGCCTTCGGATACCACCCGCAGCCCCATTTCATGAGCCATCTGCACCACAGACCGAACTACGGCCTGAGCTTTTTCTATTGCAAAGAAGGCTTTGGTCAAATCAATATCCATTTTCACAATGGACACAGGCATTTCTACAATATACATTAGGTTAGACTCGCCCTTTCCAAAATCATCTAGGGAGAAAGAGCAGCCAAAATCTATCAGGGAGCCCATGTTGGATAACAGGTTCATTTTGGCATTCAAGGTAGCCGTCTCCGTAATTTCCAGATTCAGAGCATTGGGAGACACCTTGTATTGATCCATAATCGTTTTTAAACGGTTTGACAAATTTTTCTGTTCACACTGAAGAACAGATAAGTTAACTTCAATGTAGTGCAGGCCCAAATGATTCAATTCACCCGAAGAAATAAATTGGCACACCTTTGCAAATACCCGTTCACCCAAAGCCACAATGCTCCCCGACTTTTCGGCCACAGGAATAAAAACACCCGGAGAAAGAAGGTTTCCATCTTTTTTACGGATGCGCACCAAGGCTTCTGCCGATAGAAATTTTTTTTCACAGGTGCTATAGATAGGTTGTAAAAACACCTCCACCCTATCTTCTTTTAAGGCACTCTCTATTTCTTCTTGCAGATTTTCTTGCATCAAATATTCATCAATATGCACCTTGGTTATTTCTACATCATTGTCACGTACATTACCCTTGTACTTATCAATGTAATACTTAAAAACCTTCCTCAATTTTTTTGCATCCCCCACATCCAGGCCATTTTCCATGCACAATCCCTGAATGTCGCGTATTGCTGAATTTTGGCGTTTCTTTTCATCCCCAAGCCAACGAACCAATCTTTCGTATCGTCTGTCATTTTCCGTAATCAAGAAAAATTCGGGGCCAAGCAACTTAAACAGGTGCACTCCCGCAGAAAGAGAGGGGCGGCGCATCACTTGCAATATGTAGTTCTTAGTTTCCAGAGTAATTTCGCCAACCGTAAAAAACAGCACATGGAACTTTTGACGGTTCATGAACATTTGTTTTAGATAAGACTCCAGCGCATACCCATTGTAGCATCCCAATTCCCGGTTCATATTGCCTTCGGGATTTTCAAGAGAGGCGTATAGTATTAAAATACCCAGGGAAGTAGCAAAGCCCACCAAAAGCAGGGAACTTTCGGCAAACTGAATGGCAGCAAGCGCCATCCAAATAAAAATCCATGTCATAAAGGCAAGCCAACGTATTGGGGTAATCAGCCGCTTTTTTATAAATGCAACTATCAGAATGGCAAGCAAAAAGGCACCACAATAGGCATAGGCCAACATAGTACTAGGGCCATAGGAATAAACACGAATGCCATCATTGAACACTTCAATAGGAGCAATAAGCATTGTAATGCCGGCCAACCCCGAAACCCCAAGCAACATTCTGGAAATTTTCTTATGGCGCTTTTGTTCCATAAAGTCATTGAGCAGGTAAATTAGGGCTGCGCAAGATTCAAAAACCAAGGACACTACATAAAGTTTGCAAAGGCAAAAAACAAGCCATTCGGGAAATAGCTCTTTGTAAATAATTCCAGCAACAGAAATAATGTCCAGGGCCAGCAAGACAATAGTCATAACCAGCATGCACAAAAAGATATTTTCGCCATAAAGCCCCAAGTGCTTTCTCCTAGAATAAAGCACCAAAAGCAAAATGCAAATGGCTAATCCACAAAATTGACTTTCAACATTCATACCTTAAGAAAATAATAATAAATCGGTTTAGGGGGTAAACCTATTTTCACAAAATACGGTTTATAGGGGTAAAATGTGAAAACAACTACAGATTTATCGTTTTAAACCACGCAAATACTCTTTTTGTACCTGGGAAATTCGATAACTTTCTATAGCCTTTTGGATGGTCTTGTTATGGCACCAAATGTCAAGACGATTACTTTGTATATAAGGAATTGTGGCCTTATACTGCTTGGCTAATGCGGTGGCAAAATACCAGGCTATCATCATATTCACATAATACTCTTTGGATTGAATTTTGCAAACCCATTCCAAATACTTGGGGTCAAAGGATTTTTCCAAATAAAAATTCATTAGCACTTCAATGCCAAAGCGAATGGTGTAAGTGTCTTTTGAGGCTAGCCATCGTTTTACTGGCAAAAGCAATTCTTCCAGATGCTTTTTAAACACCTTGGGACGCATGCTGTCGCAGGTGGCCCAATTGTCTACATAGGGCAAAAACAAATCCAGCATCTCTATTAGTTTTTCATAGTCCTTTTCTTGCTCCAACAAAAAGGCATGAAGATTATTTTCTTCATAATAATGATGAGGGAGTTGGTGTAAAAGTTTTTCACCGTCTTCAGTGCCATACAATTTTTTTGCCAACTGTCGTAATACAGGTACCCGTACCCCTATCACCCTTTTTGAATCAATGGTGGGCATTAGCTTGGCATGAAACTTTTGGTAGGCCAAGTCCTGATTTTCAAAAAGTAATTTCTGAATCTTTGAGGTCATCGTTATTCTTTTTTAGAGGAGCCCTAAAAACTATCGAAGTCTCCTTAGGCCACGAGGCATGGGAACCTCGGTACCGCTTTCCTGCAATAGGTAGAGGTTGTCCAGGCTGATGTA
>JABUUT010000063.1:0-15033 GCA_021443045.1 Fibrobacteraceae bacterium | reverse complement strand
TCTGCTATTTACGGCAAGAGGTGATGTACAAGAGAAAATGGTTAAAACTAACCGAAATATATTCTAGATTCCTTGGATAATTTGCCTACGTGGAGATTTCCCGGTGGGTCATTCTGGAGCGGAATGCAGTTCCAGTAATCATTAAGCGTAGACCTCCCATGGGGGCTACGTTTTTTAATCCAATGTCATTAGCTAAATTACGTTCAAAATTGTCTAATTTACAGTCTCTTGACATTGCTGACATCCATAACAACCTCGAATGAGCAAACGATTGACAATTCTCTTGCATCCAATTTTTCTGATTTTGAAGATGCCATGCAATATCAAACCGCTTTGTCTGCAACAGTTGATGTTATAATCACACGCAATCCCAAAGATTTTTCCCAGTCAAAAATCCCCATAATGAATGCAGGAGAATTCCTTGCCCGAATAATTGAGCCAAATGCTTGACTTTAAGCATCAGCAATGAAAAAAAAGGTTATTTTGTCGCAATCGGCCCGCTAGCCATTCGGGAGGATTCGCAAAATTGTCATTCTGGAGCGGAGCGTAGTAAAGCGATAGAATTCCCAAAAACATCCCAGATGTCTTCGGGAGTCTGAGATTATTTTAAAGATTCAGACAAGTTAGAGTTGACTCTAACAATCAAACTGTATACTTGTTCAATGATTTTATTGCAGCGATTTCTACCAATAACATCGTTCAACGGAAGCCTTATAGACTAATTCATCATGCATTGCTCCGTGGTAACCGGTGAATCCATATTGAAGTTCACAGTTCCAGCGACAACCAGGATGTTCTTCCATACATTGCCAGTCGGGCTCGTAGATGACTTCACCGGACTTAGACTTTTTGCTGAACAAGGATTCCTTGGATTGAATTGTTAGTGGGGTGATTGTTACAAGCGTAAAATGAGCGAAGTAAGCTAAACAGAAATCATTTGAACTAAATCTTTAGGTAAAATCGCCATAGTTTTACTTTGTCTAAAATCCTTAATGTTGTTGGTAACAATGTAATCAGCACTAATTGCGATGGCACATTCATCTTGCAGGCAATCCTCAAAATCATGAAAATCCACTCGCGAAAGAGCCGACTCAACCAAGTAATGATTTATCTCAACAACAGGTAAAAACGAAATTATTCCTCTTAAAATTTCACGTCGTTCTTCTTCTGAATAAAACTTTCTTAATATGAAGAACATATTCGAAATGGAGTGGGCAGCTACATAGCCTGAAATCAATCCATTTTCACAGGCTTGAAGAATCCTTTCTGAATTGTCATACCCGTCACGATGCTGAAAATAATCCAACAGCACATTCGCATCAACAAGAATTTTCATAAGCCGTATTTTTCTTCCCTAGCAGCAGCAAGTTCACGCTTCATGTCGAAATCGGCGGGAATTCTTCCACGGAACTTTTTTAGCGTTTCCAAAGCCGACTTTGATTGTGAATGTTGCGAATGCTTGGCATCACTTATTTTTAGACGTGCTGCGACAAAGAAGATGAAATCGTTCACCTCTTTTTGGGCAACCGGCGGCAAGGCTTCGTATACGGACATTGCTTCAGACATAGGAAATTCCATGTTAACGTTCTTCCAAAATATACAACTTTTAAATCAAAAAGCAAATTTCGTTTTCTGTAACTATGCTTCAAAAGCGTGGATATTTTTACAAGCAGCTGGAATAGGGCAGGGACTTGATGTAGTTCTCCATAAATTGCCAGTCGGGCTCGTAGATGGGAGTTCCTGTTTTTGACTTTTTGCCGGTATCAACGGCGGGGAGTTTCAATCGAATACTTTTCGTATCTTCCACACGACATTGCCTTCCATAGTTCCATCTATAGTTTTCATTGAAATCTATGATTGTGGCAAGAAACAGCCCCGTGAATTTATTAATCCGACCCTCGCAACTGACGATATTGACATCACTTGTTGCACAAAAATCATCAGGTTGGAAAAACGCCTTACATTTAACCTTTTCGGTTGTAACTACATTCCCTTTAAATTCAGCATCAATACTAATCCTGTCGGCAATGCCGTTGTTTACAGATGTCGCGCTGATATACGGGGTTTCTCCATTATCATATTCAGATGGATAATGATATTTGCCGGCTTTCACCTCAAACACATCACCAATTCTAAACCACTGCCACTTATCCTTATTTAAAGGAATTTTCGATTTTGCTAATGGATTAGCAGAAAAGGAATTATTCCACACCAATTCTGCTACGGGAGACAACTTGGCAACAAGGTGGTTTACCACATAATTATCAATCCAGCTCCAATCGGGCTTCCCTTTTGCATCTGACGGAAGTTTAATTGCGGTCTCTTCCATAATTTTCTTATTCCATTTTCGACCGTAATTATATCGGAATTTTTCTCGATTTATGATGGTAGTGAGGAAAATAGCCCTATTACGATTAAGGTCAAATTTGGGATAAAGGACATTCACATCATCTGTCGCCCAAAAAGTAACATCCTGATAAAAAGCTTCAGCAATAGAGCCGTTGTAGGATACGGAAATTGTATTAGGCTTATGCAGCCATTTATCGTTAGAAATAAAAGCAGTAATGCCATTATAAGAATCTGTCGCACCAATGTATGGTATGCAGCCATCAATCATATCTGCTTTGGTTAACCGTTTTCCTTTTTTTATTTCAAAAAGGTCTTTATATAAAAATTCTTTCCAATTCGAAGTATTCATTAGATTTTCTCGCTTTGAACTAAAAACGCTGCATAATCCCGCATTTTCTTGATAAAATCATCATCACAAAGAGTGCTGTAATCCGTTTCCATGTAGGCTTCGGCGCACCATTCGTCTTTAGCGGAGACTTCTTTTCGAACAGATAGGCCAGGAACCTCTTCTAGGTTTTTATACGCATTCAGCCACTTTTCTTTTATGGCTGAAAATTTTCCTCGTGCATCGATTCTTCCCTGATTCTTTCTTTTTTCAAAGCCATCATCCTTAAAATATCCAAACCAGCTTTTCAACCCCTTATTAGGCTTACTCGAATCAAATACCATAACGCAGGTCACTACACCGACGGGATAAAACAAATCATCGGGCATACTTAAAACCGCTTTAAGGTGATACTTTTCAAGAATTCTTTTCTTAACGGCAATAAGTTGCTTATTATTCTTAATGGCACAGCTCATTTGAACGATTGCCGCAACTCGACCGTTTTGAGGCGCAACAACATCAAGAGCATGCTCAATGAATTCCATTTGTTGGGCTGCGCCAACATCATAGGGAGGATTAAGAAAAGCTACTGTCGGCTTATGAACATCGATAGCACCTTTAGTCTGGAAACAGTCGCCACAATAAATGTTGGATCTACCATCGCCACGAAGCATCATGTTGGAGCACGCATAAGTGTACATTTGGGGTCTTATTTCCACACCTACAAGCTGACTCGTGCGAATATTGTCATGTTTCTTCTTATTATTGCCAGCCAACTTAAAAAGTCTTTTCATTCCAGCAATCAAAAAGCCTGCTGTGCCACAGCAAGGGTCATACACAATATCATTTCCATTGATTTCTGCCAGGTCACAAAATAAGTCTGTAACATGGGAAGGTGTTAGAACCAATCCCTGTTTTTGCTCACTGCCAGCATATCGAATAAATTCAGTGTAAAAGCGTCCAAGAACATCAAATCCAGATTCCTCCATCTGAGTCAAGGGATAAACATTTTTTAAAAGATACGTGATGATATCTTTTAGGACCTCAAGTGAGTACACCATCTTTTTCGTAGCCTTGTTGCGAACAGCATTTTCTCTGAAAATCGGCTCGCTCAGAAGTTTACTGTATTCACCGATGATTGCAGTTTCACTTCGAACCTTGTTAACGGAAAGTGTTGTTTTGATAGCACCCATCATGGCCTCTCCAAGGCTTCTAACTGTGGGTTGCGAGCTAAAACTTTCTCTAAAGGGCTTGTTGAGTAGCGATAGCAAAATTCCGCTAACTATTGTATTTCGGGTCAATTCAGGAATGGAATAATTATTGTATTCCTCGTTCAGTTCAATGGCCTTTGATATAATATCTACGCTTCTAAGATTTTCTGCAAATCTTTCATTTGCAAAAAGGCGGAGATAGTCATTTATCGAAAGAAGTTTCTTGTCATGGATTTCTTGATATTTAGAAGCACCCTTTTTCCAAAGGAAATGACTCACCAACAGTTCTCTTTCCGTTTCTCCGCTTACGGCAATGGCAAGGACCTCGTACTCTTTTGAAAGCGCCTTTGCATAGTGGAGAACACCGTCAACTGCATAATCCTTAACACAGTCTCTGTTCTTTGATTCGTGATTATTGGGAGAAGCCTTGCATTCAACCACTATGATATAATTGGAATCAGTAGGGAATGTGATAATGAATTCAGGATATCCATTACCACAACCTGAACCTTTAGACATTCCCTTCAACAAATCGCTGATATTCTTGTTGGAGGATTTTTGTTCTTCCAATTTGATAGAGTTGACCAAAACATCGGATTTGAAATGGTCTCTAACAAAACCTTCTGTAAGCCTTTCATTCGCCATTGTTGACTCCTTTCAAAAAAGCGTTGAGCATTCGCTTTCATTCAAAAGAGACCTTCGGCAAAACAAAAAAGGCGTGGAACCGAAAGCACCTACCAGCTCTGAGGGCTACCACACCCTTGCACACGATAAGCACAAACGGCCCACGCACAATGTGCGTGAGCGTCTGCCTCATTCCCGTATGCATTAGAAAGTGGTAGTTTCAGAGCCGAGAACAAGAGCAAAAACTCTATAAATTCCTAACGTCCGTCTTTCGACGAACTATGTCACCGTTAATATAACTAAATCCGTGGGCAAGTGTGAGAGGACTTGTGTGAGAAAAGGGAATTATATACTGTTTATACATCCTAATAGGTTGATATACTAGGTAATGTGTATATATTTGAAATGGAGGCTTCTTATGGTTATGAAAGTTAAATTAAGTACACCCACTCGTATTGAACGCTTTAAGGTGGCTTTAGAACGTGCAAAAAAAAAGCAGGCTCTCGCAAGTGGATATTACCTGTGTGAGGGCATAGACGTAGACTCAAATAAAGTCGTCACAATTAACCAAAGTCACAACAAAGGCTTGGACACTAGCGTAGAACGGAATCCAACTGTATTCAATCTTTACGCGGGTACAGGTGATAATCGTGTAAAGTTTACCGTATACTCCTTGTTTAGAAGACTCGGGAACAATAAAAAAGTAGATGGAAACCCATTGGTAAAAGCGTTAAAGCACGAAGACGGTTTCACTATATCTCCAGAGGCTGAGAACTTTATGTGGGAGTTATGCAGGGACATAGCAAAAAAAGTTGCAGCAGAGTTGGACGGCAAAATAGTTGTTCTAACTCCGAGCACCAGCGAATTGAACTCTATGATTTGGGAGCACATATCTGACATATTTCCAAATTCAAAGAAAATAAGTGAATCACCACTTGACAAGATTTCATCGGAGGATATGCTCGATGCCCTGTCGGAAGACGAATTCTTTATTAATGCTTGGGGAAGAATATATGACGATTCAGAAGAAGCAAACCGTGAGTTTTACAATCATTTTAAAACTATGGGGCCATATTTCAAATTGCATTCTCTCCCATTGCCATTACGAGGACTTGTCAATAGAACTATGAAAGTTTCTAAAGATTTTAAGCATAATTTTGGAAGCGGTGGCGAAATCATAGGTAACGACTTGCTAGTAATCGACGATACCGTTACAAAAGGACAGACACTGAAAGAAGCATACAATCTGCTTTCCGAAAATTTCTCCCCAAAGTCTGTCACGTGTTTAACACTTTGCTCAAAGTTGTATACACCGTGATAAAATACTAAGATATTATTTTTTTCACTTTATAACGAAATGCCCCCACAATGGGCTTACGACTTAAAAAAAGCCATACATATTTTGAGAGAAAATCATAATGACAAACTAGCCGATGCCGGAGAACTACTTTTAGAGTCTATGCCGTTGCTTACAGTAATCCACGTCCCGGGATAACTGCAAGATACCCACTTTGGATAGGATGGACTGAGTAAAGGGCACCTCTAAAAAAATCCTACTTGTAGTGGTCGCCATAGGTGATGGAATTGTCCTTGGCGCCGTTTAAATTCACTAGGCGGCTAGGTTCATATCGCAAGCTCTTGGCAACGCCCTCTTTCAAAGACTCCAGACGTTCAAAGAAAATTTCAGGACTTTCGCTGGTCAGCAGCTGTTGCCGCACCTCCATGGCAGCCTCCCCTCCCTCTCGCCTTTCGCATTTGTCGTCTAAACAGAATCCCTTGCACAGTCTTGCGGCCAGCTGTTTCAGTCGGCCCATGGCCCCAAGCTCCGTGCGGCCTTCCTCCTGCAAAAAACGATAATACACGGGGAATACATCCAGGGCCTCTCCTGCGGTAATTTCGTGGCTGGGTTTCCCCTCCCAGGCATCGGCAATCTGACCGAAAATCCAGGGATTGTGCATGGCTCCTCGGCCAATGCTCACGCCCGCCACTCCGTATGTATTGATACGTTCCAGGGCGCATTCCACACTGTTCACGTCGCCGTTTCCTATCACGGGGATTTTGGCTGCGGCGGCCACCTTCCCAATCCAGTCCCAGCGGGCAAGGCCGTTGTACCCCTGCAGGCGGGTGCGTCCGTGGACCACCAGCAGTTCCACCCCCTCCCCTTCGGCAATTTTCAAGGTTTCCATCACGTTGATGTTTTCATCGTCCCAGCCAATGCGGCACTTCAGCGTCAGGGGGATGTTCTCATCGCAAGTATCCAGAGCCCAGCGCACATCGTGCAAAATCTCCCGCAAGCGGGGCAGGTCACGCAGCAATCCGGAACCACTGCCTTTCCCGGCCACCTTGGGGGCGGGGCACCCCACATTCACCTCTATGTAGTTGGGGTGGAGCCCCTCCGCGATTTTTTTTGCGGCGGCAGCCNATCTTGTCGGGGTAACAGCCGAAAATCTGTATTCCAAAGGGCTTTTCTTCGGGGTAGAATTTCAACTGCTTATGGCCAGTAAGGCTAAAAACCTCGTCCGCATTGGTAGGGACAAACTCGGACACCAACAATCCCATGCGGTTCCCGGACAAAACACGGCACAAACGGCGGAATGGGGCATCCGTCACCCCGTCCATGGGGCTCAAGATGGTGTTGGGGAAAATTTCCCAATTTCGCAGTTTAAAAGACGTTTTTTTTGGCAGCAAAGATTTATCCATAATTTTCAACATTCAGTTCACACTTATCCACAATATGTTCGCAACAAGCACCCGAAAAAAATATTTAATTCTTGCAAATTCCACCACTTTTTTGTTTTGCATACTTATATTTATGACGTGCAAAATATAACTAAACAATACCTCATACAAGAAATCGCCAAGTCCACTGGATTTGTGCGTGGTGACATTAAAACGGTCATCGAGCAGTTCCTTGATTTAGTCAGCGAAAAGCTGGTAGATGGCAACACCATCGAGATCCGCGGTTTTGGCACTTTTGCCTGCAAGCCCCGCAAGGCCCGCCCGGCCCGCAACCCAAGAACCGGCGAAACCGTTCTCATCGAAGAGCGCTTGGTACCTACCTTCAAGTTCAGCAACGACATTAAAGACAAAATCAACGCTTTGGAAGAAATGCTCATCATGGCAGAAACCCCCGAAGGCCATGAAGAAAGCTCATCCATTCCCTCTTTAATAGCCCCTTCTATTGCAGAACAGTTAAACTCCGACGAGGAGTAAATACAGGGCACCATAGTGCTCCCGCCACATGGTCTACGAAAGGAACTTCACTTCGTCTTCGGTTAAAAAGCGCCAACCTCCTCTACCAAGAGCGTTGTCTAGCACCACCGGGCCTATTGATACACGTTCCAGTGTTTCCACATGGTTTCCAACAGCGGCAAACATCCGTCGCACCTGGTGGTACAGCCCTTCACCAATAGAAACAAGTACAGCGTCTTTTCCTTCCAAATTTTTTGACGGTTCCACCTTAATTTCTCGGGCCAGCACCTGGCGGCGCTCTCCCTTTAACATAACCCCACGAAGCAATTCTTCACATTGTTCCTGGGTAAAAGGACGAGCCAGAGTAACCCGATATTTTTTTAGATACCCTTTCTTAGGGCTTTCCACTTTGTGAATAAAGTCACCCTGGTTGGATAGGAGTAAAAGTCCGGAGGAGTCCGCATCAAGGCGACCCACCGTCTGTATACCCATGGCCGAAAAGCGGTCGGGCAAAAGGGAGTACACCGACTGGTGGTCACGAGGATTGTGGCTACACTCAACATCCAGGGGTTTGTCCATCATAACATAAAGCTTTTCCATGGTGGGCACTTCTTCCCCATTCACTGTAATAAATGCAGGCCGTTCCTTAAATTCAAGAAAAGGGTCTTCCACCACCTGCCCATTCAACTCCACAAGCCCCATTCGCACAATGGAGCGACACTCCTTTCGAGAGCCAAAACCAATGGAACTAAGAATACGGTCTAAAGTTAATACTGGCATCATTACTCCACAATCCAACTTACAATTTTTTTGCGAACCCACCCCAGTTTTAAGGAGGATGGGTCTTTTAAAATCTTGGCACGGCTGTGCCAAAAACAAAGAAACAATATGCTGCCATAAAACAGAGTCGCCATCAGCAAACTTACAACCCGACAGAGATTTACATTCATCACAATACGCCCTGCGGAATGGAGACTCTTTTCGTTGCACCAATCCATTCGAAAATCAAAATCACCCACCACCGGCACCAAATCCTGGATAAAGGCGTTTACAGCCGCTAAATACCCCATCGTTTTATAATTGGAGTGAATACCTTCTACAAAGCAACCTTCAAAATGAACCCGAAACAATCGTAAAATGCCAAAAGTAAATTTTTTAAGAACCGTCAAGGCTTTGTCATCAAAGTCGGGGCTCAGCAAAAGCCCCCAAAACTGTTCCTCTGTCAATTTCTTTTTTTCCTTAGTCGGTTCTGCGGAATTTTCTTTTTTTTCAACGGAACTTTCCAAAGGTTCCCGATCCACCGGCTTTTCAGCCTTGGTATTTTCCAAAGGTTCCCGGCTCACCGGTTTTTCAACCCTGACCGTATCCACTAGTTTTGAAGATTCCCGATCCACCGGCTTTTCAGCTTTAGCGGAATCTATAGTAGCTTCTTTTTTAGGAGCCGATTCATTAACCACCGCAGGCACATAATCTGGAACAAAGTAATCATCCAATTCCTTTTCACACTCATCCTCCTCAACCTTCTTTTTAAAGTTATGGTGGTATGTGTAAAAGATTTTGGAATAAAAGCCCAGTTTAACCCAAGCTTTATCAACCGTTACATCAAAGAATATGTTGAATTTAAATGGAAAAAATAGAATAACAAAAAGGGCTACAAGAGCCCCTATAAGAAGTCCTATAAAAAGCCCACTCATTTCTCCGATTCATCCGCTTTTTTGCTGATGACATCAATCAATTCCTGAAAACTTTTGGTCTTGAGAATCTGGCTAAACTGCTCCTTGTAGTTGCGTGCCGTGGAGAGGTCGTCGATAACCAAATCCCAGGCCTTCCAGTTTCCATTCACAAGCGACATTTTGTATTCCAGCACGGATTCTTTTCCCTTATTCCACAGGTGGGCCACAACCCGAGCTTCTTTGTCGCCCTTCATCTTGGCTGGCTCATAAACGGTGGAATCGGCCTTGTATAGCTGAAGCCGCTTGGCACTAGAATTGCGCACCATCCGCTGGAACTCGCTAACAAACTTTTCTTGATTTTCTGCATTCTGAGCCTTCCAGTCGTTGTTCGATAAAGACTTCTTTGCAAGAAGTTCAAAATCAAAAGACTCATTAAGAAGCGTCTTGATGCGTTCCATCTCCTTTTCAGAATGGGACGATTTTTTTAAGAGCGTCTGCAGCTCCACGTCTTTTTTCTTCACCACGGCAACAGGGTCTTCTGCGGCAAAAACCAAAGCAGCAGTGCAGGCCAAAGCAACCAATATTTTACTAATCATCTCAACCTCTTTTATTTGTCCATGTAGATGGTGTAAAAGTCTTGCAAAGACCAGCCCATCCTAGATATCAAATTAGCAAATTCCACGTTGTACTTGCACACAGCAAAATAATAATCCTTCTGCAAGGTTACATTTTGTGTATAAGCCGAAACCAAGTCTCCAGTTTTAGACTTATCCAGGTCGTACTGCATGGCAGCACCTTTGAGAATCCCCTCGGAGGCCCGTAGGCTTTCCTTTAAAGACTCCATTTTTTCCTTGGCCGCCAACACCTGGTAGTACTGTTCCTCTGCCCGAGCCACTAGTCCATCTATAGCATAGTTTTCCTTAAGGGTCAAGCCTCTGTAATCCGCACGAGCTTCCCTATATTTCTGCCAGTTGCTCCAAAAATTCAACCTGTACCTTAAGCCCACGCCAACCAAACCAGAAAGTTTGTTCACAGCATCTTGGGCAAAGGCATTTTTAGACATTGCCGTTCTATTGCCAGCCCAGCTTTTTACATATTCAAACTGTCCCATCACAAAAAATTCGGGAGCCAATTTAGATTCTGCCAAATCCATCTGCAAACGCCGTGCCCTTAACCCAGCATTCAGTTGTCTTAGTTCAGGGTGGTAGGTGGCAGTAAAACTTTTAACCTCTTCCAAGGTTGGCAAAGGTTCCGTTCTAGGGCTAAGGCAAGTGTCTTCAGCCACAAAAACATCTTCTTCCTGCAACTGCAAAGAAAAACGAATAGCCAACTGCACACGCCTCATCCCAAGTTCGGCGTCGGTAACCCCTTCTTTTACCGTATGCATTTTGGCCTTCAAATTCAGCAAATCCATTTGAGACACGCTTTCGTCGTCATTATCCAGAGCTTCTTCCATTTGCTCATAAGCCTGGTCCACACGCTTTTGGGCATCGGCTGCAAGCCGTTTCATTTCCAGGGCCAACAAATAATTAAAGTAGTAGGTCTGGAGTTCCACATCTTTTTGATGGCTCTTGTTTTCAACTTCAAAAGTTTTCTGTTGCAGGTCTGCTTCCAGAGCCTTTTTCCCGGAGCGGTACTGGCCTAAATTCAGAGGCTGTATAAACTTGCCTTCAACGCCCCAAAAGGGGCCCATTTTACTAAAGTCGTAGGTATCCACCGTATCGCCCCAATCGTCCACCGTTTCTTTAAGTCCGGGGGCAGGGCCAACCATCATGGATATGCTAAAAGTGGGGAGTATGGCTTCGGCTTTTAAGGCATCTATCTTTATTTTCTTAATTTCTGTTCCAGCCTTGGTTTCTATAAGCTGAGGGTCATTGGCAAGACCAGCCTGCACAAACTGCATACAGTCGTAACGGACTTCAGCGCCATGAGCTGCAATCACAAATAAAAGTATGAGCAATACCCTAAACATTAACCCAAATTTACTAAAAAGAAAGACGAGCTAGATCGTTGTACTTGGAAATAACCCGTTCATAATAACGAGTAGGCAATTCCTGCCCTCTCTCCAACATCCTATCTACGGCAGAATGGCCTAAATTGTACGCAATCAGAGCCTCTTTTACCTTTCCATATTTGCCAATCAAACGAATGAGGTAAGCCGACCCCACCGCCACATTCACTTCTGGCTTCATTAAATCTTCAGCCGTTTCTATGGTCAGGTTAAAATGCTGTGCCATGTTCTGGGCCGTTTCCAACTTAATTTGCATTAGCCCCATGGCTCCCGATTCCTTGCCCGACCGAACACGGCCGCGGGCTTGTGGGTTTCCATGACTTTCCTGAGCCACCACCGCTAAAATTAAGAGAGGGTCAATGGAATAGGAACGGGAAATCTGCCATATCTGTTCCGTAAGCATCTGCCGAGACTCTTCTGATAATTTATGCCTGGAGAGGTGGTCTATCACCCTACTGATTTTTACATAGTCCACCGTCCATTTTCCCCAAGTATTCAATTGCTCCAAGTCTCCTCGCAAAACAGACTCCCGCTCCCCCAAATAAGAAAGTTCACTTTGACGCAGATGCCAGCAAAAAAGAAAAACGATCAAAGCCAAAAAACATCCGCCCAAAAAGACGGACATCATCACCGGAGATATTTCCAACTTATTTTTCACGCCGGCTATTTTCCAAATATTCCAAATAAGAAACCCAGTCTTTTATAAGACCAAAGGAGGTTAGCGTAGTTGTGTCTTGAACCACGCCTAACTTTCGCAGAGGACCAATGGAAGATTCCAGTTTGTCTATTTCACGAATGTAGCGGTCTTTTTGACTTTGCAAGGCTATAATCTGAGCCTGCTTATCGGCAATTTCAGAGCCTTGCCCAACAATGATTGAGAATAAAGTAACAGCCCAACCAATTAAAAGTACAGAAACGGCAATTGCCACACTGGGACTAAGACGAAGGCCCGTTTTTCGTCCGTAATGAACCCCTACCAATTGCAGCTGTTTGGAAAAACTACCACTTTTATATTCGTTGCGACTTTCAGCCACTTCAAAAATATTGCTGTATCGGGAAAAATACTTCTTCTGTTCCACACTGTTAAAAACAAGGATCAAAGAAGATTTTTGGCCCTTTACCCTATCCAAAAGGTCTAGAAAAAACGGAAGATACTCGTCACAGGTAAAATGAGCATACTGGAGGTTTAAAAAAAAGAAACATCCAGGGCCAGAAACCAGCATTTCTATTTTTTCACGCACCGCCGCCAATTGAAAAATGCCCAAAGATCCAGAGAGTTTTATTTCGATATCCTCTCCAAAATCTTCCACCTGAATGTCAATCAAATCGGCCTTCATTATAGCACCCCTTTAAAGTGGCCGCGTCTCGAAATACGCACATTCATTTTATACAACGCCGATGAAAGGCTCGACAAACTGGTTTTCCAAAAAGGATATATGCGAAGTCCCTGGAATTCTTCGGGAGCCGCAGCAGAAGAAGCTCCATAAACCGGGCCCAGGAACAAGCTGGCGGGCGTTTCAAATTCAATTCGTAAAACACAAGGTAAAACCTTGTCTTGAATTTCAAGATTTTTTGCTTCAGGATAAATTAAAGGTTCATCCATATTCCAACGAACCTTTTTCCCATCCACCAATACAGACTGCTGGCTAATGTCAAAGGCCCTCATGCCCAATTCCAACAACGTGCCAAAAAATCCCTTAACCACATTGTAGGCCGCATTGGTCACACGGTAATTCACAAAGAATACAGGAGTATTGCCGTAGAAACCATAACGTTTTTCTATTTGAAAAAGCCCCTTCTGGTCCCCAACCGCAAAGGGCTGTTCCGAAGAAAGCTGGAGCTCATCACAAACCGTGCTGCGTTTAATTTGATAATCATAAGGCTCAGTAAGAACCCCTTCCCTATTGGAAATAATTTGTTCTAAACGGTCGGCTGTATAGTCACTATATGGAATATAGCTGTCTAAAAAAGCTACCGAAGGTTCTCCATCATCACGCCAGGAAGAAAGAAGATTCAGTCGAGAAGACTTAAAGTTCAGGCTTTCCAAAACCCCACCTTCATGGTAATCTAGCAAACAAGAAAGGGAGCGATTTTCATTCCAAATAAACTTGCGCCCAGCCAAAAGGTAATCGGACACATCTACACGCAGTCCATTAAAGCCCGTTATATCATCAAGATAGTTGGAAGCATTGAGTAAAAAACGGTACCCCTGATACCGAACCGCAGGGGACCGCATACCCCTGTCGTTGGACATATCCCTAAAGTAAATGGGAGACATCACAGGCATAAGACGGGAGTAAAAGTGGTTGAGCTGCCTATCGGACAAATCGGATGATTTTCCACGATGATACAAAGCTAGGAAAGCCTTGTGAAGCCCATTAATTTCTGGCCGACGCACTAAAATTTCTCGGCAAGTTTTTGCAGAAGAAGGAAGACCAAGGCGACTTCCCACCGAAGTAAGGGAACTTAAGCGCCCTTCAGACGACTGGTGGGCAATGCAATGGTTTGCAAGACGGGTCTGCACCTCGTTGGCTTCAACAAAATCAATCAGTCGTTCCATAAAAGGCACAATGTCGCTGGGATTTTCAGGCAACTGCAAAGCCACCACCGCAGCCTTCCCCTCTCTACAATAAGGCTCAATCAGGTTTTTCCAGTTGTAGTCATCTTCCATTATGGCACGAGAAAGAGTATTTGAAGATGAAAGCACACGCATCAAAGCACCCTTATCCTCTGTAGTAAACCAACCAGACACAGGAGTCGTTCGCCCCAGCGCTTCTTGTATGGAAGATTCCGTAACTACGGCATATTCATATCGGTGTTTTTCTAGCATATCGGTCATTTCCATTTCCCACACAAAGGAGGAATTAAAATAACCTACAGGTTCCACACTAAATAATTTCTTTAAAATAGAACGATGCAAATCCAGTTGCAAATTCAAAAGATCCTGAGGAAACAAAGGAAGCATGGAATCATAGTAACCTCCACCCAGAAATTCAAGAAAACCTTCACGAATGCCTTTTTTTATTCTTCCAAGTTCCAGAGGTTTAGCCATCATGTTTACAGCTTCAAGGGTTGGGCCATCAAAAAAAACAGAACAACGCAAAGATCCAGAACTTAAGACACGCTCCAGGGCATCAAGCAAATTTCGGGCCACAGGATTCAACTTATCCGAATAAGCGCTATACCCTTGGTACAAGACAAATGAAATAACAGGTTTCATAGCCATAAATTATATAAATAAAAGGCTAAAATCTCAAAAAGACAAGTAATAAAGGGTATTTTTACCCCATTCAAGGACGCATAAGGTCAAGGCTGGAATAAATGTCCAAAATGCTGTTATGCAAAGCCATGTTCCTTCGTCATTTCAAACAGAATGTTCGTGCGTTCAGCATACTTTTCCAAAATAATATGGGGCACCAAGGAATCAGTGTATTCCATGAACGACGAATCCGTACAACCCCATACGGTATTCGCAGCAAATGCACATGCGGAGACGAGCAATGTGGGGGAAAGCAGGGCCGAATTCGCCCACGATACCGAAAGGCAGTAGTAATAGTTTTTTTTGTGTAGGGACAAGCAGGGGAAGGCACAGGCACCGAAGCCGTAGCAGGCCTACGGCGAGATGTGTGCCTGCAACGCACCAATGCG
>JABUUT010000062.1:30506-34106 GCA_021443045.1 Fibrobacteraceae bacterium | reverse complement strand
CGTCCTCACCAAGGTTTCGTGAAGCTGAGCGTTGCTAAAAATCTTTTACGCACCGTACAGAATGGGCGAAATATTTTACAATTGACAACATGGTGCAGCGTTTAAATACCTTTTTGCCAAAGAAAAGTAATCTTTATAGGAATATTGGATTCTAATCAGGTAATCAATAGCATGAACAACAAAGGTTGAATCATCAAATTTGCCATCAGAAAAATCCTGCTGAAACTTGGCTATATTGTCAACATTTTTAGCTACATCTCCTTGGAAAACGAAGTCCCACAAAAAATATCTGTAATCTTTTTCTACACCAGACAACAAACTCCCTTGCGCAGAATCCCCAAGAAATTCACGTAATTCATTACCTGCTATTATTTTTGAAGCATCTAAAGAATATCCCTCTTTAAACAAAGAACGAATACGTTCTAAAAGAAGTGTATTTACAATGTCTACACCATCCCAAGAATTACAACGTTCTACATCAATAAAACCTTCGAAGGGAATAACTACAGCTTGTGAATCCTTTGAAACAATTTCAACTCGAGCCAAAACATATCTGGAGTCAACTTTGGAGACATCAAAGTCACCTCCAAAATCAGTATATACAAAACTCAGCCCAACAGTATCGCCATAACATTTTGTTGGATTCAACAGAGAATCAAGAGCAAACAACTTGCTGGCGTAATGACGAAAGCCTTCCCGATATTCACCAGAAAATCCACATCTACCCTCTTCTTTTCCATATTTTACAGGGACTTTAGTGACCTCATCACTGCATCCGACAAAAAAAAGGACCATCAAAAAAATTGCAAGACTAAACAAACGTAATTTCATAATCTATCCCCAAATTGGAAAGCTTGGTATATACCACAAACCTTCTTTATGTTCTCCAACAAGGACATCCCAATCAATGGAAATACCCTCGGCCTCTATTTTCAGATTGAACAAATGGGTTAAAAGGTAATCGCTATCGTAACTTTCGCTTGTCTTTGACGAAATCTTGAAATCTTCAGATTTCAGCAGTACATTATACCTATAGCTATTATCATGGATTAAAATACTTTTTGCATCTTCGCAGGAAAAAGACCTGCAGCCCTCAATATCTAAAGACAAAAGTGTATGCCACAATCCATCATCGTAGTAAACATCAATTTCGACAATATCGGAGTTGCTAGTACGAACATCGAACTTAAGTTCCTTATCCGAATAATCAGTCAAATATGCGAACACTGTTTTTTCGTCATTAACACCGGTAATGTCAACTTCGTATGAATGATAACAACCGCATGACAAGAGTGGAACAATTGCAATCAATAAAACCTTTAATAAAAAACGCAAAATATTGTTCATATCAATCTCCTGTGCGGTAACATACTAAAACACACAATAAAAACTACAATCCAAACAACGTCCTCACCAAGGTTTCGTGAAGCAGACCGTTGCTGAAAACAACCTGTTCTGCATCCACAAACTGCATTTGGGAACCGTCAATATGAGTGGATCGGCCTCCGGCTTCTTCCACAAGGAGAGCGATGGCCGCAATATCCCAAGGATAACTCATGGTCATTACAAAGCAGTCCAGTCGGCCGCATGCAGTAAAGCACCCTTCGATGACTGCGGATCCCAAACACTTTACGCGCTGGAATGTTTCGGCCTCCGCCGCAAAATTTCGGGAATTCTGGGCATTAATCTTTGAAACATCCCCCACATTAAAGTCACCGTTGCTGACGATGGCGTGGGTCGGGTCACTTTCGCGGCTCACATGCACAGGCTTTCCGTTCAGTTTGGTTCCCTGTCCCACTGCGGCAGTAAACATCTCCCCCAATTTCGGCAAGTTCACAACGGCCACCAGAGGTTTGCCTTCAAAATGAAGCGCAATGGAAATACCCCACAGGGGAATGCCGCGGCTGAAGTTCACCGTTCCGTCCACCGGATCGATAATCCAGCGGTAGCGTGGGTCCGCACCTTCGATGACGCCTGCTTCTTCGGTGCGGATTGAATGCGTTGGGAAAGCAGCCCGTAGGCCGTCTACGATAAGTTTTTCGCTGGTCACGTCGGCAATGGTCACCACGTCCTTGGCCGACTTGTACTTTATATCGCCCAGGTTATTTTGCAAATCCAGACAGATTTCACCCGCCTTGCGAGCCAGTTCTTCTGCCACCGTGAGAAATTGAATCAAGTCTTGCATACGTAAAAATTAGAAAATCCTAGGGTGACAAAGAGGATGCAGCGAGAATCCTTATACATCAAGATTACTCTTTGGATTTAAATGTCAAGTAGATCCCGGCTCCCCGGATCAAGTCCGGGGCAGGCTTAGTCCGGGATGACAGAAACGTTATGTAGATCCCGGCTCGAAGGCCGGCAAGACAAGGCGGTCAAAGAGCCCTTTGCATTTTTATAAAGGCATTTATGGGGTCGGCATAGTTCCAAATTCCGCCCAAAACGGCAACCCCCGAAACAGGCATTTTCTTGATTTCGGGAATGGTTTCGGGCTCTACCCCGCCCCAGGCGATAATCGGCACACGGGCAGGCTCTTGAACGTCCTTCAGATAATCCAGAGGCAAGGTCTTGACAACGTCCAATGCGGAAAGTGGCTGAAAGAATGGCCCAAAGACAGCTCCACTGACCCATTCCGGCAGCATACAATATTCCTCCAGGGAATTGCAGAGGGCCACGCAATTCACCCTTTTCCAGCATTCAGGGACATCGCCCGTAAGGCTCGGGGCATCGGCAACGCAGCCGCGGACCTCCAGACGCTCGGCCAAGTCAGGGGTGCCCCTGACCCAGATTCTGTCCCGGTACTCCATGTCCAGGCTCATGAGCCAGCGTTCATATTCGTCGTCGCTTGCCCTGGGTGCCCCGCTTCTGCTTTTTTTATCCAGTATCAGGCGAGAAAGTCCCCTACGGAACATCTCCTCAATATCTTCGTATTCTGCGGAAAAGCCATCGGGACAGGTGACCAGCCAAAGCCTTAATTTGTTTTTCGTGGGTTGCATAGGACGAAAAATAAGAAAAAGTGCCTCTTTTCAAGATAAAATCCACTTTTCTGAAATTCAAAAATGGGTATTTGGCCTTTTGGAAGGGGGTTTTTGAAACTTTATTTACGTTCGACACAAAAAAAATGAGGTTTTTTCATTAAAATTTTGAAATATTTTCTCTTTTGACAAGAAAAATGGGTAAATTTACGTTGGATTTTTTTAATTCACAGATATTGTAAATATCACTATCACTGGAGTAACAACACATGGCAAAGAAGATGATTGCGTGTGACGGTAACGAAGCAACCGCTAACGTTGCGTTTGCACTTAGCGAAGTGGCGGCTATCTACCCGATTACACCGTCTAGTCCTATGGCTGAACACGCCGACAACTGGAGTGCAGCAGGCAAGAAGAATATTTGGGGCCAGATCCCCCGCGTTTTTGAAATGCAGTCCGAAGGTGGCGCTGCCGGTACCGTTCACGGCGCTTTGCAGGCCGGCGCCCTCACCACCACCTTTACCGCTTCCCAGGGTCTTCTGTTGATGATCCCCAACATGTACAAGATTGCTGGCGAACTGACCCCCACAGTCTTCCATGTGACCGCCCGTGCCCTTGCTATGCAGGG
>JABUUT010000062.1:25533-26635 GCA_021443045.1 Fibrobacteraceae bacterium | reverse complement strand
CTACGAAGCCATGTCCAAGGATACGGAAGGACTGATTTCGCTGTAATTAGACGAAAGAAATTTTGTCTTCAGTCTTTTTTTTATAAACGATGCCTTCTGGCATTCTCTATGAGCGGTGAGGCCGCGACTACGTCGCTTTGAAGCGTGCGTTCGCTCATGCCTTACGACATGCGCTTTGAGCAAAAAGAACCCCGACTCTATGTGAGTTGGGGTTCTTTTTATTCGCAAATACTTCTTTGTTCCATTCAGGATTGTCGCACAACCTTGAATAAGCATAATCACAGGAATCAGTATAACAAATTTAACCATAATGCCCTCGAAAAAATTTATCCAAACGAAATGCAAAAAAATTATATAATTTCAAGTAAAAATTTGTTATCGTAAAGATGTTCAAAATACACTGTTTTACGATACTTGGCACCCACAAGGTTGTGAAAACTCGCAGAATAATGTATATTATGATAAAACGGAGGACAATATGACTAGCGCCGCATTTGCTGATCTTGAAACCCAGGTGGAAGAACTTCCCCTGTTTCAGATTATTGTCCTTCGACAAAAACTGGACAACATACTGGAAGAACGGAAAGCAGAAAGGGATGTTGCCGCCGGCCTAGCCATGCTTGACGAAATTGCCGGTTCCATCGACCGTGATTTCGATTTCAAGAAGGAACGCGAAGCAAGTAGAGACCCGGAATGAACCTGCTCATTGATACGAATGTGATTCTTGACATGGTGCAAAGCCGAGAGCCTTTTTCTGCAAATTCCAAGGAAATCATCGCCAGTTGCATCAAGCAAAAGTACCAAGGTTTTGTCTCGGCACACTCGCTCTGCGACATTTACTACATCCTTCGGAAAGACCTGTCTATTCCACAGAGGTTAAAACTGGTTGAAATGTTCTGCCATTTTTTTACATTGATTCCCGAAAAAGCCAATGATTTTATCGCAGTTGTTCAAAATCCTAATACAGATGACCTTGAAGACGGGCTACAAATTCAGTGTGCCACTAAATGCGATTTAGACTACATTGTGACTCGGGATATCGAAGATTTCAAAAATTCTTCCGTTCCCGCAATACTGCCGTCCGAATTTCTTGCAAAACAAC
>JABUUT010000062.1:21693-25057 GCA_021443045.1 Fibrobacteraceae bacterium | reverse complement strand
TTCCAGAGCTTTCCGAATTCTTCCTTGTGGTTGGTCTGCACGGCAATCATCATACCGTAAGACATACCTTCGGAGCGAACATCGTTGTTGTTGATGTCCTTGATGTAGGCCTCGTTGCCATTGTCGTAATACACCTTGGAGTTGTTGTCACCCTTAAAGTAGTGGTTCCACAAGGCATCCATCTTTTCCTGGATTTCCGCATCGGTTTTACCCAGGTAAGTTTTGAATGGGCTGGTGTAGTCACCGGTATAGTACGCACCATTGTAGTTGGTTTGGTCGTTATCCGGGCCAAAGTAGGCTCCATTTTCGTCAAAGAACGAAGGAGCGGTGTAAATGTTGCCTGCTGCCAAGGCTGCCGAAGCGCCAAGCATCAAGGAGAGGGTAAATCTGGAAAATTTCGTTGTGTTCATGACAATAATTTAACTTAGTAGCCAATAAATGTATAGATGAATACTCATAAAAGATTGTAATATTTTACAACAGTGCGTAATGCTGTGTTCACCCCATTCATCCTTAAAAAACAATGGACACTATCTTAAATTTTTTTATTTTTACCTAAAATATGAAAGATGTCTTTAAAAAAACAGATAAAATAACTTTATTGATTACCACTTTTTTAGGTTCCGGAATGCTGCCTAAAATGCCGGGAACTTACGGTAGTTTGGCAGCAGCCATTGTAGCCTACCCCATTGCCCTTGTGAGTTTTACAGGCTGCTTTGCATTGGCATCAGCAATTGTATTTTTTGGGGCCATACCCTTTGTGGCAAAAGCCATGAAAGATACAGCCACAGAAGACCCCGGCTGGATAGTTATTGACGAAGTGGTTGGAATGTGGATGGCCCTGGCCTTTATTGACCCAACATATATTGTAGATAAGCCATGGCTTTTGCTGTTTGGTTTTGCATTGTTCCGTTTCTTTGACATTCTCAAACCTTTGGGAATACACCAATTAGAAAAGTTGCCTGGCGCCTGGGGTGTTATGGCCGACGATTTGTTAGGTGGCATATACTCTGGAATTATAATGCTTACTTTGGTAAGCACCATTTTTTAAACAGGCAAATCTAATATTAATTTGTCTGAAATTTTATCACAAATTTCTGCCAGCATACGCTCATGAGAGCAAACCTCAGCAGAAACTCCGCCTAAAGTACCAGTGGTGTAAAAAGAAGTGCAAGCACATTCATGAGCAGCACAACGATGGCGAATAGCACATCCCTGGCATTCCAGTTTTTCCTTCACTAAAAAATCCCGAACCTGCAAGGCCACACCCTCATCAATACCCGTAAAAACATTACCCATGCAATAGGGTGCCTTGGCATTCGAAGCAATAAAACGAGTGCAGGGGAAAACGCTTCCATCGGCAGCCACAGAAATTCCGCCATAATACACATGGCATGAAAAATTCCTATAGCGAGAATTTTCAACTGCAATTTTTACTTTATCCTGAATGGTTCCCAAATAAAACGGACGTTTTTCCAATTTCAATTTAAGCCAAAAATCGGCTATTTTCCCATATTCCAAAGCCAAAACATCAAATTCCTCCCCAGTCCACCTGCCATCAAAATCAACAGCGGTGGTTCCCTGCAAAAATCCCTGCCTATAAATCCATTCTATCGATTCCGCCAGTCCCCTCATATTTTCACGAGTTACCACGCTCAGCACAACAGTACGCATTTTTTTTAAAGCATCCAAATAAGGCTCTATAAGGCCAAAACTCCCCTGCCCATTTACCAGCCTACGGCAAATGTTATGGCGCTGGGCGGAACCATCCAACGAAAGAAAAATCTGAAAATTTTCGTCTTTCAAAAACTGAATAATTTCGGAATTAAGAAGGGTTCCATTGGTATTCACAGCAAATTGCAGCCCAAAACCTTGAGGAACTACGCTCTTGGCATAAGCAACCCCATGACGAATAGAATCCATGCAGAGCAAGGGTTCTCCACCAAAAAAGGTGATGTTCAAAAATTTCTGTTTAAACTGCAGCGAACGTTCCATGCCCAAATGGATGGCAGCCTCAAGAACATGGCGCTCCATAACCTTTACACGCTCTACATGGGACTCCTTGTAGTAGCAGTAGGAACAGCGCAAATTGCACTGTTCCGTAAGGCTAAGAACTAAATTACACATTCACCATTGGAATAACAATGTGACCAATAGATGAAGGCATACTTGCAGGCCCCAGTTCCCATCGAAGAGAATCGTTAGGATTAAAAACCCCATGGGATTCTGAGGAAGATGAACTATTGGGAACAACAGGTTCATCAATTATAGGATCCACAATTTCTTGACTAGAACTACTGGAATCATCTTCAATGGAGCTACTGGAACTTTCTTCGATGGAACCACTGGAAAGAACGGCCTCAGGATCAACCACAACGCCTGCCACTGGAGGAAATTCCGTGTATAGGGTATCCTCAATTTCTTCATGTATAATTGTGTCTGGAGCAACAGAGGAACTACTAGAATTTTCAGCCACAGAACTGCTGCTTTCTTCAGAAAGGGAGGGTTCGCTAGAATACGGAAGATAATCTCCGGAGCTGCTAGACTGTTCATCTAAAGGATTCACTGGATCGCCGGCAGTATTTCCGCACGCACTTAATGCGGCTCCAGCTCCAATGCCAAGGGCGGCGGCCACGGCAATACGTTTGGACGCCGTCCAATCAAAGCCATTTACGTTTTTTACAATTTTTTTCTCAATCTTCATAAGGGCACCTCTAAAAATTGCTTTGCACTAAAGTGCATCCTGCTTCGACCAGGTCATGAGCCCGCAATTTAAATGTATAAAAAAAGCGGCAACAAATTAATTTTTTGCCCATGACACGCCCATTTTTTACACCACTATTTTTAGACACACCCTTTTTAGGCCTCCTCCTAGTTTTACTATATTTACGATGAAATTTTTTAAACCCCGGGTTTTACGCAATTAAAATCCAACAACAAAGGAAAAAACAATGGCTGACAATCTGTCCGTTCTCGGTAAGGCTCGCAAGGCCTACCAGCCGAAACTCCCTGTTTCCCTCCGCAAGGGCGCTCTCAACGTGCAGCTCAACAAGGGCAAGGCAACTGAATCCGTTCGTGACCAGAAGAAGATCAAGGCTCTCTTCCCAAACACCTACGGTGCTCCATACGTTTCTCTCAAGGCTGGTAAGGCAAGCACTGCTGCAAAGCCTCTCAATGTTGGCGTTGTTCTTTCTGGCGGTCAGGCACCTGGTGGCCATAACGTTATTGCGGGCCTCTTCGACGGCATCAAGAGCATCCATAAGAACAGCAAGCTCCTGGGCTTTTTGGGTGGTCCTTCCGGCCTTGAAAACGGCAAGTTCATCGTGATCAACGAAAAGATCATGGACTCCTACCGCAACACCGG
>JABUUT010000062.1:17457-20813 GCA_021443045.1 Fibrobacteraceae bacterium | reverse complement strand
CCAGCGAAGTTTGTGACGTTACCAACTTCACCATCAAGCTGGAACGCGGTGCCCTTAAGATAAAGTAATTTATCCTTAAGACGTGCCTTACAGGACACGTATAAATTAACTAAATTGAATTTTTAAAATTCAAGGCGGCTGGTTGCAAGACCAGTCGTTTTTTTCTATTTTTTACACCGATGGAAAAGCTGATGGCAAAGCAAACCCAACGAGACATGTTCGCAGATGTGCTGCGGGTCGTTGCCGCATTTTCCGTAGTTTTCCAGCATACCACTTCTTCTGTATGGTATTGGGAAACCGTAACCACATGGCAGTGGATAGG
Source organism: Fibrobacteraceae bacterium (assembly GCA_021443045.1). Lineage (GTDB taxonomy): Bacteria > Fibrobacterota > Fibrobacteria > Fibrobacterales > Fibrobacteraceae > Fibrobacter. The sequence continues at coordinate 20,491 of JABUUT010000062.1, read as the reverse complement.
ACTAAACTTTCTCAACAGTCTAGTGCGTTTTGGAGTAGGCGTTTTTGTAATGATCAGCGGTGCTTACATGCTGGACCCAACCAAGAACGAAACTCCACAGAAAATTCTGCACAAGAAGTTTCCACGCATGATAACCCTCATTGTATTCTGGGTTCTGCTCTACGGCATTATCCAAACCATTATCGATGGCGGCAGTTGGCAAGACTATCTTTCCACACCCCTGCTGATTTTTACCAAACCAGCCCCCCATCTATGGTTCTTGTACATGATTGCAGGGCTCTACCTTTGCACCCCATTCCTCCGCGTGTACACCGCCAACGCCAGCAAAAAAATGCAGGCCTACACCATCGGGCTTTTATTCACCTTTGGGCTTTTGCTCCCCACCGTTGAATTTATACTTCGCCGTTTCTACAACGTCTACATGTACAAAAATCTAATTCTTCAGGGATGCACCAGCTTTTTGGTATTCTACCTTGCTGGTTTTTATGTTGTAAAATTTGGGCTGGAGCGCCGGTGGCGCCTAACTCTGTATGCATCCGCCCTAGCCTCATGGGCAGCCTCATTCTGGCTCACCACAGTGGTATCCTTCAACAAGCAAATGCCCTCGGAATACTTCTTTGGCAACTTCCGCCCCACCACATTCCTAATGGCATTTGCCGTTTTCGTATTCATCCACAACCGCTACAGGAACCGAGAAACAACCTCGCCGATGCTGTCCAAGGCCAGTGCCTGTACGCTGGGCATCTATCTTTTACATCCCTTGTTCATCAAAGCTATTTACGGCATGGAAAAATTGCTACCCGAAGACAATCGCCTGTGGAACGTATTCAGTGTGCCGTTCTTTGCAATTGCCATATTCTTTGCAAGCTACACCACCATACTACTGTTCAGAAAACTCCCCTGGATTAGCAAATTCCTGTAGTTCTATTTAGGGAACCTCCATTGAGCACTGTTGCGCCCCACAGATATGATTTTGATTCATAACCACCACTTTTTACGCAATAACCATATTTTATGTATATTACAAGTATGGATTACACAGACCCCAAATTCACTGCCGTACACCACCGCAATGTGTGGGGGCAATGGATATTCATCTTCGAAAAATCCAAGTTGTGCGGCTTAAGTTACACAGGGTCCAACAAGCCAAGCAGCGTAAAAGCCTGTGCCTACGCCGGGTCCAACACCCAAGACAATCTGCCACCCACCGTGGCCAGGGCCTACCATAAGGCCGTAAGACTGTTGAACCAGTATCTGGATGGCAAGCTGAAAGAATTCAGCATTCCCCTGCAAGTGTACGGCACCGAATTTCAAAAAAAAGTTTGGAAAGCCATATCTGAAATCCCTTACGGCCAAACAAGAACATACCAGCAAATAGCCTCTGAAATTGGGGCTCCCAAAGCCTTGCGGGCAGTAGGCGGCGCCCTTCACGCAAACCCCATCGCCATAATACTTCCTTGCCACAGAGTGGTGGGCAAAAAGGGAAAAATGGTAGGCTACGCCATGGGCATAGACCTTAAGAGAAGGTTGTTAATGCTCGAAGGAGCCATTCAAAACGAATTAGAACTGGAATAGCCCTTATTTTTGCATTTTATCGGCATTTTTTTCTTTTTAATTGACAAAAAGGGTCCATAAATCTATTATATTCACAACACTGTGTTACAGAGGCATCAATATGTTGGATTTTAGTCAACCCGGTAAAGAAGATATAAAAGAAAGCAGGCGCGTTATCATTACCAAGCGAATGCTAAAAGAAGCCGTGGTTGAGCTGTTAAACGAAGGAGAGGCCAAGCAACTGAGCGTTCGTTCCATTTGCCTGCGGGCTGGCGTCAACCGTTCCACCTTTTATGCCCACTACCCCGACCAAGACACCCTGCTTACCGAAATGACACAAGAAACCATTCAGGCAGCCCAAGCTTTTGCCAGCACATGGTTTGGCAAAGAATCTTACCGGAATAACTTGGTAAACATGCTCGAATACTATAAAGCCCACGCCAGTTTTTTTCTGTCTCTGTTGCGCACCGATTTTACCATTCCCTTTATCCAATGCATCGAAAGCAGTATTTGGGAACAATACTGCCAAAAAAAAATAGCCAGAGGGCTTACCCCCACAGAAAACGACCGTTATGGTATAGCCTTTACCACCGCCGGTAGTGTTAATGTGATTGCCCGTTGGCTCACCAAAGAAAGCCCCAAAGAAAGCACAGAAGAAATTGCGAACATTCTTCTGAACCTCTTTGGAAAAATCAGATTCCAGGTAAAGTAAAAACTTTTAAAGAAGCCTTATAGAAATTGCTGTATGGTTAAAAGTTACTGTTCAGGAACCACAGCGAAAAATACCAAAGGTTCTTCCCAATCATTTACCATGCCGTGGCTGTGGCCCTTGGGGCAATAGTGTACCTGGCCAGCCTCCACCATTTCTTCTACCCCATCAATGGTTGCCCGACCTTTTCCGCTAAGCACATAAAGAATTTCGCTGTTGGTTTCGTGAGCGTGGTAGCCAATGGAGGCTCCTTTCTGCAAAGTACCATGAAGCACACGATTCTTGCCGTCAAAGAACATTTTGGCTGCCATTTCCTTTTCGCCACCCTTAAAATTAGGCATCATGGCTGCGTCCATATTTTTTACATCGATAATCATAAAAACCTCTCTTAGCCCACAAAGTTGCAGCCTTTGCGGAACAATGGCCACTTTTTTAAAATATAGCATTATTTTAGAGCACTAGTGCAAACAGACCCTGCCTTTAGTTGAAGAATATTTGGGGGCACCAGTAAAACCACTATATGTAGGATAACGAATTTCATGAAAAACATTAAACCACGTTCCAAGCGGAGCGATTTTTAGTTAATTTATGAGCATAAACGCATTGCCATTTGCCTAATTTTACCAAATAATTTCACTGTATTGAACAAAAAACATACTTTTTTATCCAATAGAAATGAATTATTGTACAAATTAAGACTATGGCGAAGCAGAATTACATAAATCGAATAATTGATAAGGAAGTTGCCAAAGAGACGATGAAATTTTTTAC
>JABUUT010000062.1:4436-16532 GCA_021443045.1 Fibrobacteraceae bacterium | reverse complement strand
CAACTACCAAGGGTTGCATTTTAAACAAATTCACATTCATGGAAACCTCCAAAACCCAACTGTCAGCGTTTCGGGTTATAATTGTTCAATGAAAACCTACTTTGAGTCAAGTTCTATATTTTGCGGATTGACACCAGTTTTGCTTTTCACTTTGTTGCGATTCTGAATCCATGCAATCTGTTCCTTAGTGCAGAATCCAGAAATGAGAAACCTTGCAGCACCATTCTTATGATGGCGAATATAGCTGGAATCATAACTGACTTCCCAATTTATTTTAAAGTAATGACCAAAGATGCTGTCTGTTTCCAGTTTTTGTGTTTTTAAAAACCATGGAATTTTTTCGAAAGATATATTGACCAATTTTTTTGAAACATTGCCTGCGCATTTCGCCGGCTTATTTTCATTGAAATCTAAATTCGACACAATCTTCGATGGACCTGAAAAAAAGTAATCATAATCCGGTAGTATGGCATACTTCCAGGAGAATGAGCAATTGGTGTAGGAAAATAAGGGTTCTACTCCACCCTTATACTTTAACAAAACCCATTGGTCTGAATTGTTATTGGTATCTTGGTCAAAACAATATTCACCCAGCACGTTCTCCGTTTGAGAAAGTACTTTTTGCACAAATAAAGCAAGACAAAATGCTAATAAAACCCATTTAAATTTGAGGACACGTATATCCTTTATCACTGAAACCTCCTAAACCAAAATTAGCATGAAAAAGATCTCCAAATTGGTCGATTTTTTTCTGAGCTTTGTTTAAAGCATCCTCCAAATAAACATTTATATCATTATCATGTATTGTGTTAAATTCTTCATCAACCATATTGTTGATAAAGCTCGTTTTATCGATATCTGACATCTGTTTAGAAAATTCTACTGTACATTCGAACGTCTTTTTTATGTTCATTTCAACAAATTTAATGCAGCCATTGTAGAATTCGTGGCCTTGTTCGTGTTTTTCATAGGTGTTTTCTTCCTGTGCAGAAACGATGTGACCGTCCGAAAAAGTATCTCCAGCTTTCATGATTATATGATTATTTTCGCCTAATGTAGTATGTGACGTTACTCTATATGTAACAGAAGCCTTTGCTCCAACTTCTTTCCCGTATGAATACACTAAATTATTCTTATGCGATATTTTTTCGAAAACTAATTCTACGGCGGGCCATGCACATGTTACTCCGCCAACATAGGTTGTAGACTCACCATCTTTAACGTAGTACCAATAATCATGACCTTTCTTTATATCACATCTTGATTGATCGACAAATTCACTTAATGAATAAACTCTTTTTTCTAATGTTTTCTTACTGATATTACAAATCCATTTACCAAACGAATCTCTATAGCAATAGTCTTTACTATTGACTTTTATTGATTTCGGAACAAAAGAGTTATCAAATTCAGTATCTATTTTAGGAACAGGAGAACGTTTCTGATACAATGCCACGTTAGAGGCGTATTTGTACGCTCCGCAACGTCCAAGAACATCGAATTTCTTCACAGGAGGTAAATAATCTACCGAGTATGAAGATTCTGTATCAACAAGTTGATATGTATTATACGCTTTCTTCATTAACATGCCTTCGTCCATACATTTTCCTGTTATAGCGTTCAAATTATCGTCATTCTCGAATGATTCATAACAATCAACCTGCTTAAACCAATCATGGTATGGGAAGTTGTATTTCCACAGCCAATCTGCATTACAATCCACATAGTCCCTGCTATCATCACATTTGTAACAGGAGCCGTTGTAAGCATAACAGGAGGAGGTTTTCGTTGGCTTAGTTCCAGGAAATGCCGCACAAATGCCAATTCCTTTTTCAATCGGCTTTTCACCGGTGGCGCAATCTACTTCTCGCCACCACCACGGGTCTTCTGCATTATAACCAATGTTCCATCCGCTAATAACACCTCTATCTGGGTTCAAGGAGTAACACTTACCTTGTTCCATATTCTGTAAGCCGGAATTGAAGATTTGGTCCGGAGTGTAAACCTGATTCTCTCCAGCAACAAATGGTTCCGTTTTTGTACTGGAAGAACTACTTTCGTCGGTGATGCTGGAACTGGACTCAACGACAGAAGATGAAGACTCTTCTACTGAACAAGAACTTTGTGTGAAAGAACTTGAACTTTCTTCCGCACTAGAATAGGGCTCCGCCGCTTCGCATTCACCAACAACGCACCATCCGCGATTAGAAAGTTCGGTCGCATAATGAGGAATGCCAAAAGATATAGCACAGCGGTCAGACGAATCTTGTTGTACTGCACCAGCTTCAATTTCAGTTCCAAAGCAATCGTCATCATGAGGTATCCATTCCCCCATACAATAGGCCACAAGCTTGTCCATGTCAGGGAAATCCGGAAGTGCTTCACGGACAATGTCCTCCAAATCGTAATACAGAATATTCGTTGGAAGAAGATGTCTAATGGAAAATTGGTGTGAGATTATTCCATTATGATTCAAAAAAACAGTTTGCCATTCAGTTTCTATAGGAAGTACATTTCCGGAATTGTCAAAATTTGCCGCACCCCAAGAAAATCCGACGGCTTCTGGAGAATCGGAATAGTATATTCTTGTTGTGACACCAGTGTAATCACAAAATCCTTCTGGTATTCCTTTGCACCAATAACCTTCTCGAAGACCGCATAAAGGCATCGATACCGGTTCGTAGCCTTGTACAAGTCCAAAATTTGCAAAGTCACATGCAACAGCCCGTGTTCCAGTACAATAACAATTTTGCAAATATGCATTATCCCTATTTATCATATAGGGGGCTACATAATAAATGTCTCTATGAATGTTTGGTAAACGGGACAATGTTTCCCAATTGTCATCATCAATTTGACAGTATGCCCCACCACCCGAATCACTTGAACCACCACAGTGGTCCCCGCCTTCTCCACAGCTCTCCTCACTACTAGAACTACCATCTTTTTCTTCGCTGGATGAAGAATCTATTTTTTCTGAACTAGAAGACTCTAAAAATTCTTCTGAAGAAGAACTCTCCATTATCGAACTTGAAGATGTGAGCGAAGAACTACTTTGTTTTTCCGATGAGGATGATCGCTCTATTTCAGAGGAACTTGATTCTGAACAGTTTGGAAGAGTAGGGTCAAACGCACCACAATCACCACCGTTTGGATTTATCTTAACTATTTCACCACCCCAGCCGGAAGCCATCCTCATACAGGTTGCATTTTTCTTTTTGCATTCTGCATTACAGAAGGATTCTTCCATCTGTAATTGCAATTGTATATTTGCCCCATCACAGAAGTCGCATCGGACCACAGATTTTATATATCCTGTTTTCGAACCTGATTGGCCCTCACAGGTCTTAACCCATTCTCCAGAATAAAAGAAGATGTCACTGGAGCCTGTGGCTTGTACACATTGTTGACGAAAGTCCTGCTCTAGATTTGCCAGAACTGCATTTTTTACATTTTCGACATCATAACCTAGATTTACATATTGGTCAAGACTTTCGCAATGTGTTGCCGCTTCTGCTAAAAGCACAATTGTCAACAAAAAAATTAAAACTAATCTTCTCATTCCTTTTACTCCAACAATTTTTGGATTATAAGAAGTCGGAGAACACCTTCTGGATGTGGATATCTAGGCTGTGATGACAACAGCTTATTTTGTTCTAGAGAATCATTTTTTTTTGCATACTCATTCATAAGAACTTTAAACTTATCTGTTTGTTTTAAGCTGTCTAAATTTTTTTCAACAATTGTATTCAACGAATCTACACATCTAACTATATTTTTGCAGTAAGTCACAATCCTCGCATTTTCTGTTCCTTTCTGCATACCCGACTGATTAGCATCGTTGTTCTTTTTTTTCTCCAATGAGACGATTTCATTTTGACTTTTATTGAAATCGTTAGACACATCCTTCTGGTCTGAACATCCAAAAAGCATTCCACACAAGAATAGGGCTTGTATTAATTTTTTTAGAAACATAATAACCTTCTTTTGAAAAAAGATAAAAAATAAGTTTGTATTTAACGAAATAAAACCTAGACTATACCCAGATTTGATAAGTAGGTAAAAGTACATGCAAATAAAGCCGAATCTCCCGACCACTTCGAACTACTCTGCCAAAGTATAGTCACCTTCAATTTAACTCACTGTTTCACGGACCTTACTCATGGACTTCTCCGATGCCCTCCAGTGTCATTTTCGAGTGACGTAGGAGTGACGGTTTTCGTCCAAAAGTAACACTACATAAGCGAAATTGAAAGATGTAATTTTTTAAAAATTGGAGTTTTTTGTAAAATTTTGGCGTTTTTAGGTATCTGCAAGTTTCTGTCAGCGTTTCGGGTTATAATTGTTCATGAGTACCATGGCAACGGCAATGCAAAGCATCACCACACTGCCCACAATCACCTGTTGTCGGTGGTTGTAGTCCCTCTTAATGTACGAAGGATCCTCTTCGTTTAATTCCTGGAGTGTTGGACCCTGTGAGAGTTTCGTAGAATCAATCCCGCAAATATCAGCAATTTCTTGGTCCGTCATGTTCAACGTGCTAATATGCAGGGAATCGCATTTGTTCGGTTGCGTCGTAGAGGTCAAGTCGGCGGCAAAAGATGGTGCCGTGCCCAACAGCACGGCCATCAAGGCAAAAACAACAGTCAGCCGTTTTCCGGCCATAAGCCACCGAAAAACAACCACCAATTACTCCGCAGCAAGTTTGTCGAGAATCTGGTTAACCAAGCCGGGATTCGCCTTGCCGCCAGACTTGCGCATAGACATACCCACAAAGAAGCCCTTGAGCGCCACCTTGCCAGCCTTGAATTCGGCAAACTGGGCTGCGTTTTCGGCCACCACTTCACGAACCACGGCTTCAATGGCACTGGTATCGGTAATTTGCACCAAGCCCTTGTCCTTAATAATCTTTTCCGGATCATCACCAGTCTGGAACATTTCGGCAAAAACGGTCTTTGCAATTTTACCGCTAATGGTGTTGTCGGTAATTTTATTAACCAGCACAGCCAACTGCTCCGGCTTAATCTTTACCGCAGCAAGGCCGCCTTCCAAATCCTTCACTTCACGTAGCAGTTCCGAAATAACCCAGTTTGCCAGAATTTTACCATTCTTAGCAGAGTCCACCACCTTCTTTGCGGCTGTGTCAAACCAAATGCTAACGTCCCGATCGTCAGTAAGCACTCTGGCATCGTATTCCGTTACGCCATATTCACTCATGAAGCGTGCACGGCGGGCATCGGGAAGTTCAGGCAAAGTTCTGCGGATTTCTTCTACAAAGGCGGGGTCCGTCACCAGGCGAACCATATCGGGCTCGGGGAAGTACTTGTAGTCGTGGGCATCTTCCTTGCTACGAATCACAATAGTCTTGTCGGTATCGGGGTTGTAGCGCTTGGTGCACTGTTCCACTTCCTTGCCGGCATCCAAGGTAAGGGACTGCAAAGAAATTTCGGCATAGAGGGCCTTTTCGAGGTTTGTGAAACTGTTCAGGTTCTTGATTTCGGCACGGATGCCAAATGGGGCATCTTCGCTTGGGCGAAGGCTGATGTTGCCGTCGCAGCGCATGTTGCCGTTTTCCATGTTGGCGTTGGAAACCTGAGTGTATTCCAAAATCTGCTTAATTTTTTTGAGGGCAAGCACAGCTTCTTCTGGGGAACGAATGTCGGGCTCGGTGACAATTTCGCACAGAGGAGTACCACAGCGGTTTGCGTCAAAATGGCTATCAGTGGGACTCATGTCGTGGATTAGCTTGCCAGCATCTTCTTCCATGTGAATACGTGTAATGCCAATACGCTTGGTTACACCATCGGCTCTAGTTACTTCAATCCAACCATTTTTGCAGATAGGGTGGTCATAAACAGGCAAACCACCGGTCTGAGTAATTTGGTAACCCTTAGGAAGGTCGGGGTAAAAATAGTTCTTGCGGGTCCACATGGCGTTCAAGTCAATTTCACAGTTCAGGGCGAGGCCCAGACGGATGGCGTATTCCACAGCCTTCTTGTTGGGAACGGGCATGGCACCAGGCATACCCAGGCAAACTGGGCAAACATGCTTGTTGGGGGTGGTATTCACTTCAATTTCGCAGCCACAGAACATCTTTGTTTTGGTGGCAAGCTGGCAATGTATTTCTAGACCGATAACAGGAAAATAGTTAGCCATGGGATCTCCATAAAATTTTACGAGATAAAGATAAAAAAAATTAAAGGACGCCGACTAAGTAAAGCAGCGAAACAACAAACATTGTTACAGGAAAACACATACACGCCACAAAGCGCTTGGGGGTTTCCTTAAAAGAAATCCTTGGTAAAAGAACCCGTTCCCCATAAATAGGCAAATCCTTGTGCACCAAAAAGGAAACAATAACATACCCCGAAAAAATCATGGCAGAAAGGGGGATTGAAACATTAAACAGTAGCAAGCACACAATCAGTGTTAAAATCAGAGGGAGAAAAATTATCATAAAAGCCTCCTAAAAGACTTCTTCCAGTGTAACCACAGGAATGTCGGTGTAATCTTTAAAAGCTTCACTTTCAGTTAAAATGCAGTCGGCACCATGAATATACGCCAAAGACAAACGCAACGACTCCTCAATGCCCAAATGGTGTGCCGCAGCCAATTCCGCCGCCTTAACAGCAACTTCCCCATTAACATCCACCAATTTTACATTGTGGGAATTTTCAAAAAATTCGCGGTATTGACGAGCCAAAACAGAATTGCCGGCATCAAAGGCCTTCTTTGAGATTTCATACAAAGTAACAGCCGATACCAACACCTGCATATTCTTATCATAAACCAAATCCAAAACCCCAGACACCACAGGGTAAAAATCTGGATGCATCTGTAAAAGCCTAATCAAAGGACCAGTATCCAAAAAAAGAATGCGGGAATTTTCAATGAATCTATTCATACAAACTAGGGTTCCTAGTCCTCGTAGATTTCCATGTACGCAATATCTTCCCGCATACCGGCACGCATCATCTTAAAACGTTCGTGCTTGGGGTAGAAATACCAGAACATCCACTCACCGGCCATGTCGGTGCGTTTGGTCTTGATGATAATGGGCTTTTCACCATCAAAAAAATCTTTCTTGTGTGGAATCACATGCTCAAAGGGTCGATAGGTATGCACATCTTCCCCAGCCTTGCGTTCAATAAAGCCGTTTCCGCCTTTGCTCCATGTAATAAAGACAGCCCCGTTATCGTCTTTTACCTTTTCACAGCTATCAAAACCACTGGGGCAAAATCCATATTTTTTGAACTTAAACTGCTGTTCAGGAAAACTAAAGACCTCGGCCTTGCGAGTATTACCCTTGTAGGTATCATATTCGCCAGCCAAGCCATATCCATCGGAATGATATTCGTTGCAACCTTTTTCTACCACCTTCACTCGTCTACCCACCACAGCCATGTCTACGGTGCAGCCATCTTCGTTAAAAGTCATTCGACCATGGCCATTGGACTCACGCATTTCCACATTTCCCATTTCAAATTCGGCTCTGTTTCCAAAGGGGCCGTTTTGAATGACTATGTTAAAAAGACGAGGGTTGGTGGGAGATTTTTTTAAGAAAATGCTACCGGTCTTGGATGCATACTCCCCGCTCAAATCCTGGGACTGCTGCTGAAAGCGAGCCAAATCGGAACGTTTAACCATCACTTTACCAAACTTGCATTCGATAGGCACAAAACGAGGTGGTTCAGGAGGGTCTTCCTCAACGTAAGTAATCACCTTTTTCTTTTTTGGCTTTGGTTTTTTCTTGTTCTTTTTTTTCTTTTTGCCATTTTTGTCCTTGGGGTTGTCTGGCTCCGGAGCCGTTTTTTCTGTAACCCAAGTAACCTTTTTTACCTTTATCTTAGGTATGGGCAATTCCTTTATCCAGTCTGTTTGGGTAAGCACAGCTACGGGAGTTGATTCGTCCACGCTATCTTTTACACTCTTGTATATGGGAAGGTTTTCCTGAGCACAACACAAAGCAAGGCCGAAAACAAAAAACACTAGAAATAAAAAACTCTTCATCTTCATAACACACAAAAACATAGAATTTTATGGACAAATAAATTTGAAAAATAAAATACACATTTCTTTTTTACTAAAATTCTAACAAACGTGGAATTTGAAAGGAGTCCATATATGAAAAAAATGTTTTTAGCGACATGCCTGCTGGCCGCATCCGTTTTTGCAGCACCTCAGGCTGCTGCTCCAGCACCAACCGCCGCCCCTGCTAAAGCAGAAGCTCCTAAGGCCGCTGCTCCAGCCAAGGCAGAAGCCCCCAAGGCCGCAGAACCTGCTAAGGCAGCTCCAGCCGCCCAACCTGCACCGGCAGCTCAACCCGCTGCACCTGCTGCCGCTCCAGCCAAGGCAGAAGCCCCCAAGGCCGCAGAACCTGCTAAAGCCGAAGCTCCTAAAACAGCAGAAGCAGCTAAGGTAGCCCCAGCAGATTCCGCCAAGGCTCCAGAAGTTGCTCCAGCCGCCCAACCTGCCGAACCAGCCGCTGTTCCAGCAGAACAAGCTGCCGCTCCAGAAGCAGCTCCTGCAGATTCAGCCAAGGCTCCAGAAGCTACACCAGCGGAACAAGCCCAAGTGGCCCAAGAAAAGCCTGCTGTAGAAGAGAAGGCTGAACCCGCACAAGAACCTGCAAAGAAAGCCAAGAAAAAGAAGAAAAAGAAAAAAATGATTAAAGAAGCCATGGCCCAAAAGGACAAGGTTTCTTTCGACATTTTGGCCGACTTTGAAATGGAAGCAGGCAAGGTATTCTGGACTTCCGAAGATGACGAAAATGGCGACAACCTGGAAACATGGACTGGTACCGCAAACTTCGCCCTTCTCGCCGAAACAGACGATTTCAAGGGTAAAGTTGCTGTAGCATTCAACCCAGGCGACCTGGAAAAGGCTGATGAAAACGGCGACACGCCATCGGACTACTTCACTTTGGATGAAGCATGGGCATGGCAGAGCACCGAATACCTCAGCTTCCGCGTTGGTCGTTGGGACAACACCGACAAGAACGGCGACTACTTTGGTGGTTACATTGACGGCTATTTGGCTGGTTTCCTCTCCACCCAAAAGTCCGAAAACCAGTTGCAATTTGGTTTTACACCAACTGAAAACATGGAAATGTACTTGTCTTTGATTAGCCAGTCTGCCAATTTGAACAAGGGAGACCTTCGTGCTGCCTTCAACTTCCATGACTTGGCAAGCATCAGCGACCTCCGCATTCAGTTGGCCTACCGCAGCAACCTCTTTGACAAGGTTTACAACAGCGAAGCCGATGTACAACACAATGCATCCATGAAAGCCAACCTCCCCATTGTTCCAGGTTTCTTCGGCATCTTTGCAGAAGCCGCCCTCCTGGACCTTTCCGATGATCTGGTTATTCCAATTACAGGCGGTATCTCCTTTGATACTCGCGTTGTCGACCGCATCATTTTGGAAGCAGAATACATCAACGATCGTTTGGATACCCCATACAAATCTTCCGGCAAGCATGTGAAGGATGTTTTGGGAGCCATCTATCTTGAAAAGGCTTTCACCGACCGTTTCTCCCTGTCTGCAGGCTTCCACAGCTTTGGCAGCACCAAGGACTACATGCTTTCTGGCAACCTGGTTGGCCGCATCAACTAGGCCACTACAAAAAGCTTAAACAAAAAAGAACCTCACCAGAGGTTCTTTTTTGTTTTTTAAAAAAGGTTACTTTAGGGCATCTCTAAAAATTCATTTTTATGATTTGTTCAATAACACTTCGTGCTAGTTCGTCTCTCAAAGATGTCCAATACCTCCAGTATTGGACACTTTTCGTTCCTGCTATCGCTTGGTTCTTGAACAAATCACTTAATCAAAGCAATTTTTAGAGGTGCCCTATACAAGTTAAACGCCTTTTCGTTCCAATTCCATTAGAAGGCTTTGGAGAGAATCTTCCACGCTAGCCCGGAAATCCACACCTACACTGCAGCTAGCCACCGTTTCACCCTCTTTCATTATGCGAATGATGGCAAAGCCGTTTTCGTTAGCAAAAGAGACACTTAAATTTTTCTTCAAAACTTTTTCAATAAGATCCCGCATAGAAACTCCTTTTGTGCGAAAAACTAAGGGCAAAGTTTGCCCATCCGCCCTATAAATTAGGCTTTTTATTTAGAAAAAACAAGTTTTATTTGATTATATTCTTGAATATGACCGATTTTCGCCTTTTTGACTACCATTTACACCTGGCAAGGCTCCCCCATGCCGAAAAATTGGCTATTGAACTGGCAAAACGGGGCTACTATTTTAACACAATCGCCTGTGAGCCCTGGGAATGGGCCTTAACTCAGGAAATTTTCAAGAAACACAGCGAGCTGGGCCCCCAAACCCGCTCCTACCTCTCCTTTGGAATTCACCCCATGATTGCCGCAACCACCGGCAAAACAGAGATCAGCGAACTGCGCCAAATTCTAGAGCAACACCCCTTTGCATCCGTTGGGGAATGTGGCCTCGATCGCCGGTACCCAGGATACGAACCCGGAGGTGCCCAAGAGAACCTCTTTTTTAAGCAAGCCTCCATGGCACTACAACTGGGCAGAGACCTGCAAATACACTGCGTTGGCGACTACGATAGGATGGTTAAAATTTTAAAGGACGCCGGATTCGGCACCACAGGCACGGAATCCTGCAGCCACACCAGACCCATATTCCACCGCTTTGGCGGCAACAAAAACACAGTAAAAGAAGGCGTTAAAATGGGCGGTCTGTTTTCTCTTCACGAACATTCTTTTCGCAGAAAATCAGTAGTGGAGGCTATTGGGTTTATTCCCGATGAGAACATCCGTTTCGAAACCGATGCCGACGAAAGCTTTAAGATTGACAAAAACTTTGGCGATTTGCCCCTGTTTTCAACAGAATTAAGCATTACTCCAGAACAAACGGCAGCCGCCCTTGAAGAAAAACTAAAGGCAACCCACAACCTATGGCTGAAGAGCATAGTCCCGAAGGATCCTGGGAATGTGGTCTCAATTATTAATGGTTAATGATTAATGACAAGTCATCCTAGAGGAGCACCCAAATTCATCAAACATTTATCTTGTCTACTTTTATTTCCGCAAAAGACCGGAATATTTCCAATACCCTATTAGCCATTTCTGTAGAAGATCCAACCCCTATTTCAAAAACTGCCTGCAAAGGCGTTGTTCCCAAATACCGCATGGGGTATGGGCATTGCCCCGAAATATCGGATAAAACTGCTGGGCTTATAGGCGGAAATTCAGCAAACGTGGCAGCCAACGTACCCTTACGCTGAACAAGCCCCTGAATGCGCAAACGACCGGCTAAAAGAGTGACTTCGGTTACCAACAACAACATCTTGGCCGATTCCGGCAAAGGCCCAAAGCGGTCTACCAGTTCTCCAGAAATACTTTCAATATCGGATACACTGGAAATACGCGAAATTCTTTGGTACAACGAAATTCGGGTAAGGCCATCTTCTATGTAATCTTCGGGCAAGAAGGCATCCACCCCCAATTCCACACGGGGCTGTATAGGCTTTTCTGTAGAACCGCCACGAAGCATTTCTACCGCTTCTTTTACCAGGCGCACATAAGTTTCAAACCCTACTTCGGCAATAAATCCGTGTTGTTCCTGCCCCAGCAAATTTCCGGCACCACGAATTTCCAAATCACGCATGGCCAACTGGTAACCGCTACCCAAGTCGGTATACTGTTCTAGGGCCTTAAGGCGACGCATGGATTCCGCAGAAATTTCAAACTTATTTGGAATCACCAGCAAAGCCTTGGCCAGCACACTGGAACGCCCCACCCGCCCTCGCATCTGGTATAGCTGGCTAATGCCAAAATGGTGGGCATTCATAATAATGATAGTGTTGGCATTGGGAACATCTAGGCCCGATTCTATAATGCTGGTGCTTACAAGAACATCAAACTTGCGGCTCAAAAAGGCGTTCATCACATTTTCCAAATCCCGGTCTACCATTTGACCATGCGCCACAGCAATGCGAGCCTCTGGAACTAGAAGTTCAATATCTTCGGCCAATTTACCTATAGTTTGCACCCTGTCATTAACAATAAACACCTGCCCCCCTCGCTCCAATTCGTCGCGAATGGCATTCTTAATCAC
>JABUUT010000062.1:0-4417 GCA_021443045.1 Fibrobacteraceae bacterium | reverse complement strand
TTGGTATCAATCGGCAAACGATTCATAGGAGCCGTGTTAATAAGGGATATGTCCCGCACCCCCGTCATACTCAAGTGGAGCGACCGGGGAATCGGGGTGGCACTCATGCTCAGGGAATCTACGGCCAAACGAATTTCGCGTAGTTTTTCTTTTTGCTTAACACCAAATTTTTGTTCTTCATCAATAATGAGAAGCCCTAAATCCTTAAAGTTCACCTTGTCGGACAAAAGAGAGTGGGTACCCACCAGAATGTCCACCTTTCCTTCCGAAACCCTCTTAAAAATTTCCTTCTTTTCTTTTGCAGACTTATAGCGGTTCACCAATTCAATATTCACCGGAAACGCCGCAAACCGATCCTTAAAATTTTCATAATGCTGGGCCGCCAAAATAGTGGTAGGCACAAGCACCGCCACCTGCTTTTTAGAGTCAATGCATTTAAAGGCGGCCCGCATGGCCACTTCCGTTTTACCAAACCCCACATCCCCACAAATAAGGCGGTCCATAGGCCGACGGCTTTCCATGTCACGCTTAATGTCGGCCACCGCCCTTACCTGGTCTGGAGTAGGTTCATACTCAAAAGAATCTTCAAATTCCCTCTGGAGTTTGCCGTCGGGATGAAAACCAAAACCCTCCACCAGTTCCCGTTTGGCATAGAGTTCCACCAGGTCTTTGGCAATTTTAATGACCTTTTCCTTAACCCGCTTCTTTAGGTTATCCCAATTTTTGGAACCCAATTTATCAAGTTTTGGAGGGTTTTCCTCTGACGTTTCCAGACGTTCAATTTTTTGCAAGTCTGCCACAGGGAATTTAAGGCGATCGCCACCATTGTATTCGAGCAAGGCGCAGTCCACCATGCCCCCGTTTACTTCCACTCGAACAAGGCCCAAATAGCGGCCCACACCATGTTCTTCATGGGCCACAAAGTCGCCACGATTGAGAGATTCCACCATTAAGGCGTTACTTACAGACCCAGCAATTTTCTTTTTTCTGCCCTTAATGGCATGGCGGTTAAAAATACGGCTTTCCGTTAAAAAAGCCACCCGATCTTCTTCAAGCCAAAACCCCTCTGTAAGATTACAAATAAAATAATCTTCAACAGGAAGCCCTTCAAAAAGAGTCCTTAAGCGGTGTAATCCGCCTGGTGTGGGAGCCACCACATAAACCTTGCCCCCATCCCCATAAAAATCTTCAATCTGCTTTGCCACACTATCGGCACCAGTGCTAGAAAAATCCTGGGCTTTGCAATGAACCTGAGTCCATGAACTGCTATCGGACTGCACATGGGTGACATCCAGAGAAGCCCTGCCAAAAAAGCTACGAGACAATTCCCCCATCTTCCACCAAAAATTAGAAGGAGGCAAAGTTTCTGGATTACAGCCTTTTACCCCTTCATAACAGGCTTCGTAAGATAGGTAAAGTTTGGTAGCGGTTTCGGATAAAACAGAAAGTTCCTCAAAAACCAGGGACGCCTTGGGCATATAGTCTAGCAAAGTGGAATTTAACTGCTGATACTGATTCTGTTTCCACCAAAGGCCAGCCAGATTGCCATTCCAGAGAGCAGCGTCTTTTTCGGGAATGGTAAATTCTCCCATGGGAAACAATTCCACCTGGCGCATCTGCTGCACAGAACGCTGGCTAAAAATGTCAAAACTTCGAATAGACTCGATTTCGTCACCAAAAAATTCAATGCGAATGGGATGAGGGTATAAAAAACAGTTCACATCCACAATACAGCCGCGAATGGAGAACTCCCCAACACCATTAACCACCGGCTGCTCCACAAAGCCATGATCCATAAACCAAGGCCTAAGGGAAGATGGCTCCAGCACATCCCCCACCTTAAGGCATCGCACCTTTGAAAGCACCATTCCTGGCTTAGGCAACTTTGCCAAAAGAGCATCCAGAGCACAGACTGTTATTAAGGGCAACTGGCCATGTTCGTAATGCTTGGCCACATCACGGTAAAACTTAAGCCTTTCTTCCAACACGCCATCAAAGGGAACCTTCAACTCGTAAGGTTTTAGCCCAATGGATGGAAAAAAGCGAACAAAATCTTCGCCCACCATACTTTCCAGGTTTTCCACCCAAATTTCGGCGCTCTTGTAATCTTTGGCCACCACCAAAATCTGCTGGGGAGCCTTTAAAAATCGGTTGGCCACCATCATGGCCGCCATGGGAATCGTAGCCCCATTCACATGGAGCGCCTGCCCCTCAAGCCCCTCAAAAAGAGAAAGGGCAGGCGTAGAAGTTACTTGAAGGTATTCCGTTAACAATTCCATAAGCCCAAATTTAGAAAGAACCCTCCATGATTCCTGTTTAAAAAAGAAAAAACCGGTTCTGACGAATCAAAACCGGTTTTTCTGAGCTACGAAGGGCTCGAACCTTCGACCCACGCCTTAAAAGGGCGTTGCTCTACCAACTGAGCTAGTAGCCCGAGCGAGAACAAATATAATAAACATTTCTATTTTTGTAAATTATAATCATGATTTTTATGAAAAAAAATTTTTCAGCCCTTTCCATTCGTGTTTTAGCCATTCTGCTAATCCCCGCCTTTTGCTTTGGATATTTCTCAAAAGGCAATGAAGGATTGGAAGCCTTTTCCTTTGTATCCACCTTTGACAGCCCCAGAAACGCCGCCCTGGAAACTTCCAATGGTGCCTTTCCCAGTTCAGACCCTACTATTACGCAATTAAATATAGCCCTTCTTCGATTGCCAGAGAACAAAAACTATGTTGCCGAAACCCACTGGCAAACTGGAGATCTGGCAGAAAATCAGGGAACTTTCAATTTTACCGGACATTACAAAGAATATCTTTTCCAAATTTCATACAACTGGCTAGATTACGGGTCTATTGATGGATACAACGAATTTGGAGAGGCCACAGGAAAAGAATACAACCCCTTTAGCCAGTTGATAACAGCAGCAATGGCTTTTCCCATGAAGCATATTCAATTTGGCGTGGGTTTAAAAGTGGTTACCGACAAACTGGCAGACGAAGACCTCTATGGAGACCGCACTGCCATAGGAGCCGCATTCGATTGGGGTCTTTCTTGGCAAGCTTCCAGCAAAATCTTTGGCATAGCCATTTCGGCAAAAGACTTTGGCTACATGTTGCAAGACTACAGCGACGACGATGTTGATGAATACTACACCCTATCGCAAACCTTTTCCCTTGCAGGCTACCTAAGGCCCAAGTCCATCCGCCGCCTTACCATGTTTACCTCCACCGACATTCCTAGATACTCCGAACCAGTGTTCCATGTAGGGGCAGAATACATCATAGGAAACAGCTTTTTTGTGCGGGGTGGCTTTACAAGGTCTTGGCTCGACATCACTAGAGATTTCAAGGAATTGGCCGCATCTTCCGACCGTCCCGATGTAACCAACGAGGCTCATTTTCTTAGTGCAGGCCTAGGGTATACCAACAACCTATTTTCTCTGGACTACGCTTTTTCTTACCTGGCCGAAGGTTTAGGTACAGAGCACCGTTTTGGCCTTAGGGTGGCCTTCTAGCCCAAAGTTCTATATGCCAAGGCAATTTGATGTTATTTTCTTGGGCCGTTCCAAGGGTAAAAAATTTGCGCCACCCTTTGAAGACAATGCCCTAGGGTGGTTCTTTGAGGAAGAATGGGATAAAAGCCTAAATGCAGAATGGGTCATCTTCGCTAGCCAGTCCATCAACATCACAAGGGATTTTCTAAACAATCTTGCCGATACTATTGCTAGTTACCCCATGATAGACGCTTTAGCGCCTAAGATTCGCTCAGCCGATTCCCAATTCCATAGGCCATTAATTTATTCAAAATACAAAGGGTTTGTAGAAATTAAGGATACAAGTCAAAACCGCTTTGTCGCTGCACCACACCCTTGTCTCGGAGTATTTTCAAGCCGCATTATACAACGTACGGGCCTATTAGACAACAAACTTCCCTTGGAATTAAAACTAGCCGACTACACTTTGCGTATGATGCACGCTGGAGGAAGAATGTTCTATGTACCCTACCTGGTAGTAGAGAGCAAAGAACAAATTCCATCTGCACACAAGTTGCTTAAGAGTGGAATGAGTAAAAAATCGACCATGCAAACCATTTACAAAAATTCAGGCCCCTTGGGCGCATTATGTTATGGAATTTTTCATCCCCTTACATTTTTTAGTTTGTTTGCAAATTTGCACAACCTAAAGAAAAAGCACAAAGCCGCAACATCTCTATCCAAGTGGACCGACCAACTAAAAAAAGAAGTTTCAAAGGAATAAAAAGTGGTAGCTGGTTTTCAGTTATCAGTTTTCTGTTGTCAGCGATAAGGTCCCTTCCGTCATTGCGCTATGCGCTTGACTCTGGGCCTCAGCAATAAAAAAAAGCAAGCTTGTTTTTGCTGCATTCGGCCTGCGTGTCATTGCGCTATGCGCTTGACTTT
>JABUUT010000061.1:8552-10010 GCA_021443045.1 Fibrobacteraceae bacterium | reverse complement strand
TTTTATACATTTTCTTAAAATGTGCTGGTTTTAGGCTATCTTATTGCCATGTTCCAGCGAGGCGATGACTCATACTTAGCTTTCCAGAATAGATTCTTCTTTGCAGGAAATCAGGGCTCTTTTGATCCTGATCCAAAAACATGGATTGGAAAAACTTTCCAGGAAGGTGGTTTCATGTCTACCGGATCTGCAAAAGGAAAGGGATTCAAAAAAAAGTATATCATGAATATCTTTGCCCCGAAGGGAACGCAGGCTACATATTGCGAACCGTTTTCTTATTATGGAAATGGAGCCAAACGTGCCTGGAATGGTGTCAGCGCTCAATCAAGTTTCAGCCAAGAATTTGAAACATTGTTCCAGAGAGGCACGAAATTCAAGATAACTAAAGTTGAAATGAAAGACGGCCATGTGTACCTTGACTGCGAAATCATTGATCAGGAACTCAAGGATTTGATCTATGTGTCAAAGGCTGCAATCAACAGTAAGTAGTTACCATCGGTGCATGAGTGCGATAAAGCCTTCGATGTCTTTATCGTAATCATTGACCTTTATCCACATTGCAAAAGCGCTTCCAACTATTGCCTCCGGGATATTTTCCAAGGGGTTTTTTCCGTTGTTGTATCCAAGGAATTCGTTGAAGGTTCCGATGTTGAAAATCGGTTCGTTCATTGCGTACTTTTCGGCGTTGAAGAAGAATTCCTTGTCCTGTATCTCCGTGCGACCAGTCGATTCGTTGAATGTGTAGAACGGGAGTTCCTGTTCATTGCCATCGTTGTAGTATTTGAGCAATGGCTTCAGATCTTTTGCTGCAACCTTGTTTATTTCATCGGCTTTTTCGGCCCATACCCAAAGTCCAAAATTGTTGAAGGGATAAACGGTTCTTTCATTTTTTGTGTCATGATCCACAATTGTAAAAGCTCCGTCCATAATGTTGATGTTGTCTGTATACTTGGCGGCATCTTCGTTCATTATCAAGTCAACGACGGCAAAACCATTCTCAGCTCCTTCGCATGGAATCTTAAATTGATTACCGACCTTTTCAAATGGTGCTTTGGCAAAAATCATTTTTCATTCTCCTTTGCAATCCTGATGTATTCCTTTACCATAAAGGATAGTAGAGCCGTTTTGCTAGGCTTCGGTTCGTCAAACTTCTCATAAAATGCATTAAAAGCATCTGCAACATCCGGCTTTAAAGCCATCATAACTTGGTTCTTCTTCATGATAAAACTCTGTATATACTTAAATATACTATTAAATAATAGTAAATGTAAGTAAAAAAGTAGATTAGTTGAGAATTTTATTTCAAAGTGTGGAATTTTTGCTGCAAAATCGCCCTGGAACCCTTGTAAGCTCAATTTTTATACATTTTTATACATTTTTATACATTTTCTTAAAATGCGCTGGTTTTAGGCTATCTTATTGCCATGTTCCAGCGCGACAACACTGCCTACAACGGCA
>JABUUT010000061.1:0-8534 GCA_021443045.1 Fibrobacteraceae bacterium | reverse complement strand
AGGATACCTTACAGGCCGCCTCTGCGTTACCGGTGCAGGGGTGTTCCGCTATCTTGACCCTAATTTCCAAAGTGTTTTTGTGGCTGTCACCGGTATTGAAATTACTAAATTTTGGGGATTTTTCCTTGATTTTGGCGTTTTGTTTTACTTTTTGAATGATATTATATGGTTTTCTTGTGTTATTTTTGTTATCTTTGCGTTGGGGTGATGTGATAGTCATTTTGTTTGAGGTTAATAAATGAAATTTGTTTTGCCGGTTGCTGGAAATGGTGTTAGACTCCGTCCCTACACGGAGGATTTGCCCAAGTGTCTGTTGCCCGTCGCTGGAAAAAGCATTTTAGATTGGATTGTTGACGATACTCTTTTTTTAAAACCCTCTGAAACCATTTTTATTACGGGGTACAAGTCCGAAAAGGTTGACGAGTTCCTCACTAAAAAAGAAGGGTGGGGAAAAACACGCACGGTGCTTCAGGCCAATCCTCAGGGGCTGGGTGAAGCTATTAGTCTCTCTCTTCCCTATGTGGATGATGACGAACCTCTTTTGATTATTCTTGGGGATACCCTTTTTGAGGCCGACCTTTCTATTTTGGCCGATGAAAAGGAAAATGTCTTGTACACCTACAAGGTGGATGATCCAAAACGTTTTGGCGTGGCTGTTACAAATCGCTCAGGCCACATTGAGCGCTTGGTGGAAAAGCCTCAGGAATTTGTATCTGACGAAGCCATTGTGGGTATATACTACATTAAGGATGTAAAGGTTCTCAAGGAATGTCTAAAATACTTGATGGACAACAATATTCGCACAAGAAATGAGTTTCAGCTGACTGATGCCCTGCAGATGATGATTGAAAAGGGCTGCCAGTTCCATACGGCTCCTGTTTCTAAATGGTTGGATTGTGGTTTGGTGGAAACCCTTCTTCAAACCAATGCCTATGTAATGAGTCGCAATGACAATGCTGCTGAAATGAATGAAAAATACAAGATGAATGCAGAAGTGGTTTCTCCCTGCCACATTGGAAAAAATTGTATTCTGGATGCTTGTAAAATTGGCCCCAATGTTTCTGTGGGGGATAACTGCGTTTTGGTGAATTGCCGCATTGAAGATTCCATTATTTGGGATGATGTGCGTATAGACTCTGGTTGGCTAAAACACACCGTAATTCACAAGTAGTCTCTGTAAAACGTCGTTTTTTTTCTATTTTGGAAACATGATTGTTTCTTGGATGACCACAAATAAGTGCAACCTGACTTGCAAGCACTGCTATCAGGATGCTGGAGATACCCGCAACCGCGAACTGACTACCGCCGAGGGCCACAAGCTGATTGACGAAATCACTAGGGCTGGCTTTAAAATCATGATTTTTAGCGGTGGCGAGCCTTTGACCCGCCCCGACATTTGCGAACTGGTGGAACATGCGGCAAAGAACGGGCTTCGGCCGGTTTTTGGCACCAACGGAACCATGATTACCGCCGAAATGGCCTCCAATTTAAAGAAGGCCGGGGCCTGCGCCATGGGAATCAGTATCGATAGCATCGACCCCAAGAGTCACAACGATTTTCGCGGTTTGCCTAATGCTTTTGAACTGACTATGGCGGGCATCGAAAACTGCAAGTCGGTGGGCCTCCCGTTCCAGATCCACACCACGGTGATGGACTGGAACCAGCACGAAATTTTTGACATCATGGATTTTACGGCTAGAATTGGTGCGGTGAACCATCAGATTTTCTTTTTGGTGCCTGTGGGTCGTGGAAAAGAAATTGAAGACCATGCGCTGCATGTGGCAGAATACGAAAAGCTTCTTCGCAATATTATGGAAAAAAGCCGCACCATGCCCATTCCTGTAAAGCCAACCTGCGCACCCCAGTTTTTGCGCATTGCCGACCAGCTGGGCATTAAAACCCGGTACAGTCGGGGCTGCCTTGCTGGCCTGGACTACTGCATCATCAACCCGGTGGGGGAGGTTCGCCCCTGTGCCTACATGATGGAAGTGGCTGGCGACGTTCACGATACCCCCTTCGATGAGATTTGGAAGAATGCCGAAGTGTTCAACAATCTGCGTACCAAGGCCTATGAAGGCTTTTGCGGTAAGTGCAAGTTCAATGACCGCTGCGGTGGCTGTAGGGCCCGTGCCGCCTACTACCATGATGGAAACTACATGCACGAAGACAACAACTGCGCCTACGGAAGAGGACTTTAATAATTGTTAATGGTTAACGTATAGTCGTCCGGAACTGCATCCGCCGTGAAGGCCCCAGGGAATGAGGTATCAATTATTAATGGTTAATGATGAATGATTGACACTTAGTCATCCTGGAACGAAACACCGTGAAGTGATAGGATCCAAGGAATATCCATATAAATATGCAAATACCAACCACCAACCACCAACCACTAGCCACCAATCACCCATTATGACAGATGAATATTTTATGCAACTGGCTCTCCGCGAAGCGGAGAAGGCTTTTGACCAAAAGGAAATTCCTATTGGCTGCGTCATTGTAAAAGATGATGTGGTGATTGGCAAGGGCTACAACCAGGTGGAATCCATGAAGGATGCCACGGCCCATGCCGAAATTATTGCCATTGGCACTGCTGCGAACAAACTCCAGAACTGGCGACTGGATGGTTGTACTTTGTATGTAACGCTGGAACCCTGCCCCATGTGTGCCGGAGCCATTCTCAACAGCCGTGTGAGCCGCATTGTGTATGGTTCCCCGGATACCCGTTTTGGGGGCTGTGGAACCACCATTGATGTAATTACCGACAACGCTCTAAAAAGGGCCGTTACGGTGACTGGCGGCGTGCTTGCCGAAGAGTGTCTTTCGCTTTTGAAGGGCTTTTTTCAGCAGATGCGCCTAGAAAAAGGGGATTCTGGAGCTAAATCGTCCTAATTTTTCTCTGGATTATTTTATTTTTTACCCATGAAATTCTTTAATATTGGCCTTTTGTCCTTGGCTTTTGTGTTTTGCTCCTGTGATAGTCACAAGGTGACGGTTTCTTTTAATACGCAAACCACTCCCTCTCAATTGTTCTATTTAGACGCCTACCTAAATGCCTTTGTTCCTGCAGATTCAGCTTCTAAGAGTCCTGAGTCCATGGAAACCCGTCTTAAGGTTCAAACCCGTTCCAATTTGTTAATGTCTTACGATGATGGTTCTGCTCGCTTTGAAATGAAAATAGACTCTGTGGATTACCAGTCCAACAAGCGATCCGTAGAAGAATACCGCTATATGGAGCATTTTTTGGGAACCCAGAGCTTTCAATTTAAGATGGCTTCCGATGGCACCGTTAGTGACCCCACCATTGAAGATTCTGTAATTCAGTTTGGCTCTGACGATTTGAACTTGATTAAGCTGTTCCTTAAAATACAACCATTGCTCCCAGGTAGCCCAGTTGCTGTTGGTGAAACTTGGGAACGACCTGTTGAAATTCCTGGTAAGGGCGTAAAAACGGTGGTGTACAAGTCTTTTAAGTTAGATGACCTCTTTGCTCGCGATGGCGCCCAACTGGCCCGCATAAACATGAATGTAAAGTATAAGGAGTACCCAGATTCCACATCGGACCTTCACATGGAAAGCAATGGCTTTATTGTGGGGTCTGGAAATGTGTTGTTTGATGTGACTCATGGTGTTATTATGTCGGCTTCCTTGGATTTGTCGGGCACGTTGACGGTTCGGGATGTGGTTTCGGGTGATACTATTCCCGATATGCATGTGGTTCAAAAAATTCAGCTTAAGGGAGAACTTCAATGAGAAGTTCCCTTGTTTTAGCCTTAGTTCTTTTGCTTGTGGCAGCGGTGGTTGCCAGTGAAATGCCTTTTCCCCAGGTGGATGCTGGAAAGGTGGTTCTCCTAGAAAAGGATAGTCCCTATTTTTTGGGAAACAGCGTGGTGCTCTCCTCGTCGGATACATTTTTTGTAGAGCCTGGCGTTGTTGTTTTGATGGGGGAGTATGCCAAATTGACACTCCGTGGGCCTGTTAAAATTGAAGGGAGCGAAGACAAGCCTATCCGCTTTAAGGCTGTAGACTCCACCTCCAGCTGGAATGGAATCCACTTTATTTCGGGGAGTCGTCTTTTTGAAATAAAAAACCTGGTTGTTGAAAACGCTTTTCGTAACACGGTTTTTCGCTCTAAGGGCATTTTTGAAAACGTGCGTTTTATAAACAACTATTACGGACTTTGGATAGACGACGCCCCTCAGGTGTATTTAGCCCGCTGTGATTTTAACCGCAATCGCTTTGCCCTTTCGGTTCGTGCTGGTAAGGTGATGGCTACAGACACAAAAATTTCCAACAATGTTTACGGACTTTATTTAGAAGCGGGTGGCGTGTTCGAAGGCAACCAAGAATTAATAAAGAACAATCTGGAAACAGACATCCGCAAGGAGTCGGACGAGCTTGCCAGCAAGGGCAAGAAAGTTTCTAGAAATGTTTGGCATCGCTTGGAAACGGGCTTTTAGGCAAGGTTAGGTATGGAAGAATCTTTTCGTCGCGCAATAAGAAAAATGACGGGCACCAGTGTTCGTCTTTCGGTGCGCCCTAACCGGTCTTCTATGGTGGCCAATTTGTCGCAGTCCATGATGGTGACTTGGTCTATTGCCCTCTTTGAGCATCTGGATGCCATGATGTCGGATCCGGCGGCTACCACCTCTGGTTCAGAGTTGATTTCTTACAGCGAAACGGCTTGGAAACTGGCTGATTCCAGTTTTCCAGAAATAAAGACTGCCGCCAAAAAGTTGTATGATGAATTTCGTAGCAAGTGGGTTCAGCGTTTTTCCACCGACGAAGTGTTGCGGTTGCTTTTGGAAAATGGAAACTTTCTTGTTCATGACGAAGAAAAGGGTTGGGCATTGACTGTTAGGAACAACAAGCAAGACATCAATGCCTTTTACTCCGCCACCATACATTTGCTGGTTAGCGATGCTGAACCGCTGTTTGTGCGGGTTCATGGTCGCGTGATGCAACTTCAAGAAAAACTTTGCCGCTACTGGCATAATGAAAGTGCCGTGGATGCGGTTTCAAAACTTTTACCATGCTTGGAGTCGAGCCTTCGCGAAAAAGAAAATGCCATGGTGGTTTCTTTGCGCACGTCTTTAAACGCTTTGGCCAAGAAACGTTTTGCGGCGGCTTTTAATACAAAAGGCCCTGTTCGCTACTACGCTTCTGCTAGCGGCTGCGCTCGCAATGTGGGCAAATACTGGAACCCCCACTCAGCCTATGAAAATGGATTTTTAGCTTTTGTAGATGATTTTTGCGACTACGCTTATGGTTTAACCCTTCAGATTATTGACTGGTACCATGACAAGTGGGCGCTTTTTCTTCGCGGGTTTTCTCGCGGTCAATTAAACTTATTCGAAACCACGGCCTCTTACAAGGCCCAAACCTAATTGCAGGATAATAATGAAGAACGCTTTCAATTCGATATTGCTACTCACCGTTGTTGGTTTTGCCGTGCTTGTTGCTGGCGCATGCTACTTCGGCGCTCCACTTTTTGGGTGGATCATTATGATAGCCATTTTCGCCGTATTTGTTATTGAACAAATATCTTCCATGAGTCGACTTAAGCAGATGAATGTCGAAATGGAGAATATTGAAAAGTGTGAAAAAAGCCGCCTCTACAATGTGGGTGGAAAGGGTGTGGTGGCTAGCCGTATCCAGTTGGCCAGACGCCTTTTAGACAAGGGTATTCGTCTAGATTCACCCATTGCTTTTGATGTGCTTTCAACAGGTTCTGCGGTGGCGGTTCCTAGAAGTTCCAGCGGTACAGTTATTCTTTTGGGCCTAATGGGAACTTTTTTTGGACTTATGTATTCTGTGGCTACCGCAGGTGGTGCCATTGATAATTCTACTACCCAGGGTACTCTGGATACGATTCAAAGTTTGTTCCAGGGAATGAAAGGTATTTTTGGAACCTCCCTCTGCGGTTTGTTTGCGGCCCTTATTTTGAATGTTTCTCGCAGTATACTTGTTTCCAGACGGGACGCTTTTATGTCTCGTTTGGATGCCTTGACTTTAGATATGCAAGGCGGTGCCGTAGAAGTGGAGGATGCTTCCAAAAGTGAAATGGAACGCTTATTTGGAATGGTGTCTGACAATTTAACGGCTATGGCTGCCAAGGTTGAAGAAAGCCTTAATGGGGTTATTAGCCAGGTGGGTAAGGAATTGTCGGGTGTTTCGGATTCTTTGACAAAGGAAGTAAGATCTTCTATTGAATTACTTTCTGAAAAGGTGAACGATTCTGTAGGCCGCATTTCGGTTGAAGTGACCAAGTCTTTTACACCGCTTTCTGATAACTTAACCAATTTGCTTTCTTCTGCTAAGGAGGTGGCTTCTGCAACTTCTGGCATTTCGACGGCTATTGGTGGGTTGAGTTCTACTGTTGCCGATGGTATTGCCAAGGGCCTTGAAACTGCTATGGAGGGGGCTTCTAAGCAAATTTCCAGCTCGGTGGCTGAACAGGTAAAACAGTCTGGCGAACAGTGGAAGAATTTTATGGATTGCTTGTCGGCTGAAAGTGAAGCCAATAAGGCAAAGCAAGAATCGGGTTTGGAAGATTTAAAAAATGTGGCCTTACAGGTGGCCGAAAAGGCTCAGGCCAGTTCTGCCGAATTGTCGGCGGACCTTTCCCAGAAGCTGGGGGCTCTCAGCGACAATATTTTGGGAGCCTTCCAAAAACTATCCGATACTTCTGCCGTTCTTTTGGATGCTCAGAAGGCGCTTACCGAAAGCATTGACCAGCGTGTGGTTAAAGAAAAAGAAGCTACCGACGCTCTTGGCGGAAACATTGTGGAAACCGCAGAACTAATGCGTGTAAACCAGTCTGAACTTTCTGCCAATTTGGAAATGCTCCGCAGTGGTTTGGAAACCATTCTTGAAAAACTTTCTGGCGATACCAAGGAACAAGTGGAAGAAGAAAACTTTATAGAACATTTGAACCAATCCTTGGAAGCCTTCCACGAAAGAGCCTCCGAAGTGCTTATGGAAAATGCCGTAAGAACCCAGGAAATTCTCTTGGAAGTGATGGAACAGATCCAGCGGGCTTCTATTGCTGCTCAACCTCCAAAGGCAGAAGGCTAATTTATGCGTAAACCCAACGAGGATAACGGCAATCACTGGATGGCCTACACCGACTTAGGAGTGGCTCTGGTTTCACTTTTTATTTTGGCTTTTGTGGCCATGGCCACTTTAAAGGAGCAGAAGGCCGAAGACTTGACCCGCACCGAGGAAGAAGTGCTGAGCTGCCAGGAAGAAATGCGTAAAATTGCCAGCGAGCGCAATGCCCTGTTGTCGAAGAGCCTTCACACATCCATTGAAGCGGGGCTCATCGCTCTTGAAAATGGCAAAATCCAGATTCAGGCTTCTTTGTTGTTTCCTGTGAATGGAGCCAATTTGACTTCTGAAGGGGAGCAGGTTATTAAGGGTATTAGCAAGGGTCTTTTGGATGTGCTGGACACGGGTGATGTGATTATGGTGTCGGGTTTTACCGATGACGTGCCTTTTAAAGATGCCAAGCACCCTTATTATACCAACTGGAACCTTTCTACAGAACGTGCTGTTAATGTGGTTAAAACTTTGATTAATCACGGCTTTCCCTCCCACAGGCTTTTTGCCGCAGGCTTTGGCGAATTTCAGCCCAAATACTCCAACGACAGTGAGGAACACCGTCGTCTCAACCGTCGTGTGGAAATTGGTGTAACTCCTATTCGAAAACTGGAATCGGGCAATTAGGAAAAAGTATGGAAGAACGTATAGCGCAAATTCAGGCCAATGTGGATGATATCCGCAAGTCGGGAAGGCTCCCGCACTGGCGCATGAGCTATGCTGATTTTTTGCTGGAACGTGCCCGTGAGTATGTGGCTGTTGACCGTTTGAATGAAGCCCAGCGTGTTGCAGGCAAATTAGAACGATGGGTGGATTCTCATAGGGAATCTAATGAAAATACTGGGGCTGACGATAGTAATCCTATGGTATTTTGGAATCAGGATCTGTTGGAACGAATTTCAAAAAATATTCGAAAAACTTTATCTGAAAAGCGTTTGCTGGTGCCCTCTACGGAACGAGATTCTATTTTGAGAAGGCTGGATTTAGTGGAATCATGGGTAAAAAACGGAAAGTTTCTTGAAGCTCATGATGAACTTTTGTCGCTGCGGGCTTCTTTGATTGCCCGCTTGCGACGCTCTTTTCGCGCTCGCATTGTTGCCACCACAGCTTATAGCGGAACCAGTTCCACGCTACCTGCAGGGAGCCTTGTGGGGCCATACAATTCCCGCCATACATTGGAAGAAACCTTCCATATTGTGGGGGAGCGTGATCCAATTTGGGTGGAAGACTTTTTGGAAATATACAACGATTTGTTCCGAATTGTGGAAAGATTGTCCCCTGTGGAAAAGTAAAGTTATCAGTAGTCGGTGATTGGTGGCTGGTGGTTGGCAATGAGGTCGCGACGGTGTCGCTTTGAGGGGTGAGGCCGTTCCTGTCATTGCGCAATGCGCTTGACTTTGGGCCTCAGCAATAAAAACAAGCAAGCTTGTTTT
>JABUUT010000060.1:9626-11662 GCA_021443045.1 Fibrobacteraceae bacterium | reverse complement strand
TTGAAGTCGACACGGATGAACACGCGCTTGCCGGCGAGTTCGAGATCTTCGATAGAAAGTTTTGCCATCTTTTTACCTTTGTGTTAAGTGACGGTTGAAGTTTAAATTTGCGGTTTAAAAGTAGCAAATTTTACCCAAAAACCCAACGATTTGTGAAAATACACTATTATCGGCGTGGATATGGTGTAAAAAATAGTGTTTTTGGGCATTCTTTCCTGTATTAAAGAACTTAAACAATAAAAAACATAAACAATTGCTTTTTTTTTTATATATTTCAAAAAAATTGTCAAAATAACCAAAGCAAAACTTTTGGTGGAGTTAGATGATGAAACGTGTACTTTTTTTGGCTCTTTGCCCATTTGTTCTTTCTGCATTTGCCGGTCCTTACGAAATCGACAGTTTTGAAGCACAAGATGTTGGCACCCCCGACGAATATATTACTGCCGAGTTTGGCGGTGAATTAAAAACTGCACCAGCAGACGAAGTCGAATCCCTCCAGAGCGGTCGCCTGATAGTTCGTCAAAAGTTTGAAGACCCCTTTGGCGAATCTGAAACATCTTACCAGCTGTATCAAGGTGGCGCAGGAGACCTTTCTTCCATGACCGCACTCAGTGTGCCAGAGGGAGTTTCTTACGGTGATGTGGTAAAGTCTAAAATCTACCCAAGCCGCGGCACTCCTGCAGAAAAAGACTTCGAAAAGGTCTACTTCGATGGCCAGTCCGTGTATGTTCCAGGAGCCTCTTCTGCAGTGGCTTATGTGGACGGTTCCATGATTGAACTTAAAGCCGGCGACAACGCTCCGGTTGCTGCCGCCGTACCAGCACCTGAGGTTGAAGAAGAATCCAGTTCCTCTTCCGAATGCAGCGAATATGACGACGATTGCGACAGCGGTTCTACAAAGGCTGTAGCAGCCAAAACCGCAGACGAAGAAGAATGTGACGAAGATGAAGAAGATTGCGACGACGACACAGACTACTACAACACCAGCAAAACCAACAGAGACGCTGACGAACGGGATTACGCTGCCAGCGAGGCTTCTGGCGATGTGACCGACCGTTTCGGTATTGCTGACGAAGTTCGCTTCTGGAGTGCTGTAGGCCTTTCTGCCGTAGCTGCAGCCAGCGCCGTTGTAGGCGTTCTCCAGCACATGGAAGGTAAAAAGGCAAAAGATGCCAACGACAAGTTGGATAAGGTGAAAAAAGGCATTGTGGCCAACATCAATGACGTTTGCGCAGGCGACCAGCAGTGCGTTATCGCCCTTAAAAATTCTAAAGACCCATCTATTTTTGGCGTAAGTGACAACTGGACATACGCTAGCCTTGAAGAACGCATGAATACCAACAAGGACACTCAAGATTCCTACTACATGGCTCGCAACATCTGGTTTGGCGTAACAGCCGTTTCCCTCACAGCAGCCATTGTTCTGTTTGTTTGGTAACCCATGATTTTTGGTCCTGGAAAAATATCCATCGAGGACCTAAGGTTCGACTGCATTTTGGGCACACTTCCCTTTGAACGGGAAGTGGAGCAGGCAGTTGTTCTTAATGTATCTATTTGGCTCGATTTTATGGAAGCCGCCCGAAACGAAGACCTAGCCCACTCCGTGGACTACGCCCAGTTGTCGGACGATTTGATTTACTTTATTCGAGAATCCAAGTTTAATTTGGAAGAAACCCTGGTTGTTGAAACAGCCAAGTATATTTTATCTAACTATCCCAAGGCACTTTCT
Source organism: Fibrobacteraceae bacterium (assembly GCA_021443045.1). Classification (GTDB taxonomy): domain Bacteria; phylum Fibrobacterota; class Fibrobacteria; order Fibrobacterales; family Fibrobacteraceae; genus Fibrobacter. Next base: position 9,933 of record JABUUT010000060.1, on the reverse strand, counting down.
GCAGAAGTAACCATCAGCAAGCCTGGAGCCATTCCAAACGCCAAGGCAGCCACATCCACCATCCGCCTTACCCGGGAATAGATTTATTTACCCGGGATAATGGGGCACCTGTAAAAAACTGTGGAAAAAAGCTATCAGCATTGAGGTCCCGACTTCGTCACTTTGGGGAGTAGGGCCGTTCCTGTCATGACGCTTCGCGCTGACCCTGGGCCTCAGCAATAAAAACAAGCAAGCTTGTTTTTGCTGCTTTCGGCCTGCGTGTCATTCTGGAGGCTCGAAGAGCCGATTACGCCCCAAGGCGAGAGTC
>JABUUT010000060.1:0-8706 GCA_021443045.1 Fibrobacteraceae bacterium | reverse complement strand
GGCATCTGCCCTGCGAAATAACAAACTGGATAGTTTCTTGTTGAGCGGGGCAGTGCCGTTGTGCAACGCTGTGGTTAAAAGGAGATGATTAGTTGTTGGAGGCTGGTAAACAGCCAGCCACCACTGATGGCTGATTGCATATGAGCCGATTTTTTTAATTGGTGGTAAAAAAGCATATTTACAAAAATTGTAAAATGAAATATGTAAAAATTAGCATTTTTACATAAAATGTAAAGAAATAGGCTGTTTTTTACATTTTTGACTATTTTTTTTCAAAAAAAGTTGTGGATGGGCGTAAAACAGTTTGTTATTTTTCCACTGGAAATTAAAAATACAATCCTCGGAGATTCAATTTATGAAAAAGATTGCAATTCTTGGTTACGGAAACCTTGGCCGCGGCATCGAATGTGCCGTCAAGAACGCCCCGGATATGGAACTGGTGGCTGTTTTCACTCGCCGTGATCCTTCTTCCGTTAAAATCCAGACTCCAGCCATTCCAGTGCTGAATGCTGCAGAACTGGACAATTGGGTAGGGAAGATTGACATGCTTGTAATTTGTGGTGGAAGCGCTACAGACCTGCCAGGCATGACCCCAAAGTATGCCGAAAAGTTCAATGTGATCGACACCTTCGATACCCACGCCAAAATTCCTGAACACTTTGCAAACGTTTCCGCCGCTGCAAAAAAGTCTGGCAACATCGCCATGATTTCTGTGGGTTGGGACCCAGGCATGTTCAGCGTAAACCGCGTGATGTCGGCTTCCATTATTCCAGACGGCAAAGACTACACCTTCTGGGGTAAGGGCGTTTCTCAGGGCCACTCCGATGCTGTTCGCCGCATTGAAGGGGTAAAGAACGCCAAGCAGTACACCTGCCCTGTAGAGGCCGCTTTGGAAGCCGTTCGCAGCGGTTCTAACCCAGAACTAACCACCCGACAAAAGCACACTCGCGAAGTATTTGTGGTGCTTAAGGAAGGTGCCGATGCAGCCTATGTTGAAAACGCCATTAAGACCATGCCCAACTACTTTGATGAATATGACACCACCGTACACTTTATTGGCGAAGATGAATTCAACAAGAACCACAGTGGTCTGGCCCACGGCGGTTTTGTAATTCGCTCTGGCAAAACAGGAATGAACGGGGAACATAAGCATATTGTTGAATATAACCTGAAGCTGGATTCCAATCCTGAATTCACTACCAGTGTTGTTATAGCATACGTTCGTGCCGCCCTTCGCATGAAGGCCGAAGGCAAGACTGGTTGCTTTACTGTGCTGGACGTTCCTCCTGCATACTTGAGCACTTTGAGCGACGAAGACCTTCGCGCCCATTGCCTGTAAGAACAGCAAAAAATTTTGTAGCAAAAAAATAAAAGCGCATCTTCGGATGTGCTTTTGTTTTGCCGTTTTTATAAATTTTTATTAACCTTTCTATTTTTTACCCCTAGATTCAGTGCTTCTGTGGCTTGTAAACTTTCTTTTCAAAAAAAATTATTTAAAATTACTACCATGAAATACAAATCTGCTTTTTTGAAAAACGCGGTTTCCGTTTCCCTTGTGGTAATGGTTTCCAGTACTGTTTCCTTTGCCGACTACTTTGACTGCTGGCTTGCACCTGCTAGTCAGGTTGGCAACTTAGAAAAGGTTCATTACAACCTTAAAGGCGACCAGGCCCTTTGTGGTTGCTTTAAAATTCGGGAAAGCGACAAGCAGGTAAGCCGTGTGTGGGACATTCCCAAAGCAAAAATTGTGGCTTGCCCCAATGGTGAATGCATGGATAGCGAACGCTTAACCCAGTGCATGGATTACTTTAGTCGGGAGCCTATTAAACTTTCTGATTTTGCCAAGGGTGGTGGAATGGAAGGTGCTGTGGCACTGACTTATGGTGACGGTTGGTCCATGACTCCCTTTGGAGAATACTTTAACAAGCGAAAGGATAGAGCAAAGGACATCGATTGCTTTGTGGACATTCACAAGCGCCCCAGTGAAGCAGCTGCCGATGATTTAAAAGACCCCAATGTATTTAACGTTTCTGGCCTTCCTAAAAACCTTATACCAAATGCTGTGGGCCGCATGCACGACTTTAGCGATGTGCGTTGCCTAGACAATGGGGAGCTTACTGGATTTGCCTACACTGGTGTTATAGAAAATCTCCGCCATGTAAATAGCGAGGGCTTACTACACGGTGAAGAAATTGGTTACTTGAACGACCCAACCTACCCGGTGAAACAAGGGGACAAGTGGGGTAAAATTGCTTGGACATCACAGAACAAAGAAGGTGCACGAGATGGCATAGCCACCATATACAAGTCTAGCGTTGCCGATGGTAGCGACAAGGAATACTACTTTAAACATCTTGAAGTTCGCTACAGCCAAAATGCAATTACTGGAACAACCAAAATGTACAGTGATACGGGTTTTTTAATGGCTGAAATTCCCATGGAAAAGGGTGTAGTGCAAGGTCGCATTACTGTGCGCAATCCCTTTAAGAAGCGAAACATTTCCATTAACTTTGACAATGGTAAACTTGAAGGCAATATAGACTTTGGCGAATTCAGTGGCGTGTTCCACGAAGGGTTGCCAAACGGAAAAATTTTCTACTGGACCATAAAGGATACCTGCTACCAGTGGATGCCTGGAGATACAGTTTGCCACACGGAACGCCTTAAGAAAAAACAGTGGGGCACCTACAAGATGGGCGTGTTCCAGGGCGTTATGGAATGTGCCGATGGTACCAAGGGTGGAGCCAACATTGTTTGCCCCGATGTGGGGCCCGATACTGTAAAGGTTGCTCCAATTGTTACAGAGGTTAAGCCCGAAAAGCCCGATGCCAAAACTTTGCGGGAAAGAGCCAATAATGCCAAGGAACGGGCCAAGGCTGCCAGACTAGCCGCAAAGGAAGCGGCCGAAGAAGCTAAAATAGCTGAAGACGAAGCAGAAAAGGCCGAAAAAGAAGCACGCAATGCAGAATGGGCCGAGTATTTGGAAAAGAAGGCTGCAAAGAATGGCAAGTCTAAAGCCAAGTCCGATGCCAAGCCCACATCCAAAAGCAAAAAGAAAAAATAATTTGTAAGCAATAAAAAAAGTAGTCTCAACGGGCTACTTTTTTTATAAACTAATTTCCGTAAAAAAATTTAATCGTGAATAGAATTTTTTAGGCCTTCGATAAGTCTTGCAAAAGACGGGTCTGTCTCCATTTCTTTTTTAACACTCTTAATGGCATGAACCACCGTAGAATGGTCTTTTCCGCCAAAACGGGAACCAATACTCTGCAAACTGATGGAGGAACATTCACGCATCAGGAACATGGCTATTTGCCGTGCTTTTGAAATTTCTTTGGTGCCGCGTCCAGGTTCTGTAAGCTTGGACTCTGGAACTTCGTAGTGCTTGGACACTGCATGGAGTACTGCATCTAAACTAACGCGCCGGCGAAGGGCGGGAGCAATTTCTGCCACCACTTTCTGGGCAATGCTCATGTCAATATCGTGGTTCATTAGGCTAGACTGCAAGGTTAATTTAATAATGGCACTTTCAAGGCAACGGACATTGCTTGCAATATGTTCTGCCAAGTAGTGAAGCACCTCGTCGCTAATTTCCAGATGGCGCTCTTCGGCCTTTTTGTGGAGAATGGCCTCGCGGGTTTCTACATCGGGTGGCTGGATGTCTACGGTAAGGCCCCATGCAAAGCGGCTCACCAAGCGGTCCGACAAACTTTTTACTTCAACAGCGGGAGCATCTGAGGTAAGAACAATTTGTTTTCCAGACTGGTGGAGGGCGTTAAAAATCAAGAAGAATTCATTCTGGGTTTCGTACTTCCCGCCCCAGTTCTGAATGTCGTCAATAAGGAGTATGTCTACTTCGTTGCGGTAAAAGTCAGACATTTCCGTAACGCGCTTTTCGGCGAGGCACTTCATGTACTGCTGAGAAAAATCTTCAGAGGTTAGGTAGCACACCCGCTTGGAGGGGTCTTCTTCCAGAATGTCGTTTCCAATGGCTTGCAACAAATGAGTTTTGCCAAGGCCAGAAGAACCGTAGATGAACAAAGGATTGTAGTGCGTACCGTCGGGGTTCCGGGCTACAGCAATGGCTGCGTTAAAGGCGAGCTGGGCCTTGTCGCCCGGAACAAAGTTTTCAAAACGAAAACTAGGGGAGAGGGGAATACTTGGTTTAATAAAATCTTTAAAGTTGTTTTCGGAGCTAAAAGAAGGGGTTGCCTGAGGTGCGTATTCCTGAGGCTGGAATTCGAATTCCACAGGCTCTTCGGAGTGGGTGGCTTCTTTCCAGCCTAGGCGGATAAGTTCTTTGTATGCAGAATAGACCGCGGTGTCTAGTCCGGATGGTACGGAAATGGTTGCATGACCAGTGGTGTTGTTAACCAGCTTGGTTTGTGCGAAATAAGTTTTATAAACCGTGTCAGAAAGCATTCCACGGAGGTAATTTAAACAACGTTCCCATTCAGCAGACATCTTCTATTCCTCAGCAACAGCACTTGTAACTCTTTGACTATCAACAGATAGGCTTATAAATTTAACAAAAAATTTTAGAATTGTTGATAAGTTTTGTTAATAAAGACATTTTTTATTAAAAATGTTGATAATTTTTGTTTTTTAATCGTTGGCAAAAAAATTTTCTAAATTGGGGGTATATGGAAATATTGAATAGCATGGATTATTGGTTCTGGACTCCAGTTCTGTTTTGGGTTGGTCTTTTTTTCTGGTTTTATAGAGTTAGTTACCCAACTTATTTAAAAAAATTGCTTAAAAAAGGGCAAAAGTGGGTTTATATTCCCTCCATAAAAGGGTTTTGTGTTCCCTGTGATGTGATTTTTACCCTCCTTATGGCTTTAACCTCGGGAGTTCCTGCGGTTTGGGTTTTGCATAAGTGGACCAGCCTGCCGTGGTTCTATGGCTTTGCCGCTTCTCCCGTTTTTTTGATTGTGGGGTGTGTAGTTTGCCAAAAGGCCAAGTCAAAGGCTGCCGACTTGTATAAGTCTGCCTATTTTTTGGAATACCGCAAGGTTCGCTATGCCTACGAAAGCAAGGGCAACTTTCGCAGTGAAATGGATGTTCAAAACCAGACTATCTGGAGTTTTACCAAAAAATTGAAGAATGCCGAGTCTCATGGCCGTTTGTGGAAGTATGTTAATGCCATGGCAAAATCAAAGAAAATTCCACCAGACGTTTATGCGGAGACCAACTATGCAAATGAGTAAAAAGGCGTCTTGGAACTATGCCGAAGAACGACTGCTGACGGTGTCTAGAACATTTGCTCTGAACATCAATATTCTTAGCGGAAAGCTTCACCATAGTGTTCTTTTGGCCTACCTTTACTTACGCATTGCCGACACCATTGAGGATGACGCAGTAATGAAGGCTGCTGAGAAAGAAAAAATTCTTGGGTTGTTTGCCGACATTTTTAAAAGCCCGGAACTTTCTGATAAAAAAATTGAAGCCTTTAAAAACGCCTTGCCTAGTTATTTTGCCAAAGATTCCGAGAAGGATGCCAATTTTGATTTATGTCTTAAGGCAGATGTGGTGGTGCCTTTGCTTAAAAGTCTCCCCGAAAAATATGCCTTTCCCGTACGCAATGTGGTGGTGGAAATGTGTGGGGGAATGGCTAAATTTTGCCTGCGCCAAGAAGCGGCCTTGACCAATGGTTGGTTTACTTTAGATAAAGTAAAAAATTTGGACGAGTATTGCTACTATGTGGCGGGCATAGTGGGAAAACTTTTAACACAAGTGTTCTCTGCAGATAGTTTGTTTATAAACGACAAGCGAAAAGCCCAATTGCAAAAGCTGGATGTAAGCTTTGGTTTGGCTTTGCAAGTTACCAATATTGTGAAGGATGTTATTGAAGATTCCACCCGTCATGTGTGCTTTATTCCCGAAGAAATTTGCAAACGTCACGGGTTTGAACACTCCTATGAACTTTTTGGATACAATCCAGACAAAACTTTTGAATCCAGGCGTGCCGCAGTTTTGGCCGAGCTAGTGCAAAAAGCCTGGAAACATTTGGATGATGCCATAGAATATACTAAACTGATACCCAACATTACCATGCGAACAAGGTTGTTCTGTTTGTGGCCCTTGTTCATGGCTGCCGAAAATCTAAAGCTCATTGGCAATGGGGAAGTGGTGTTTGCTTCACAGAACAAGGCCAAAATTTCTCGGGATACGGTAAAGAAAATTATTGCATCTACCATGCGTCACTTTTACTCCAACTCCTGGATAGATAAAACTTACAAGGGTTTAAAAAATGAAAGCTGTTAGAGTTGTAAACTCTCTTGGGTTCCATATTTTTATTGTGGTCTTTAGCATTGTTGCAGACCAATTAACAAAGTTGTGGGCTGTGGCTCGCTTTACCAATGAGTTTGGTGGACGCAACGGCGATGTGATTCCTGTGTTGGGGTCTTTGGTGCAGTTCCAGTTGGTGTTCAACAAGGGGGCGGCATTTAGTTCTAGACCTCAGGATTTAATGCCTTTTTTGCCACCCACCGTTTTCTTTATTCTCATTTCTGTGGTGGCTACGGTGGTGCTGTTCTGGTTCTACAAATCTATTGACAAGCGGGATTACCTTTCCCGTTTGGGAGTAGTGATGATTTTAGGCGGTGCCATTGGCAATTTTATAGACCGTATGCGCCTGCAGATGGTGGTCGATTTTATTGACTGCGATTTTCCCGATTTTATTATGACCAGGTTTCCCACGTTCAATGTGGCCGATTCTTTTGTAACCGTAGGCGTTGCCATTGTTATACTTTCTCCCTTTGTTCTAAAAAAGGTTCACGAACAAATTAAGGAAGAACGGAAACAAAAGAACGAGGAACAAACCACCAACAATTGACCACAAAGATGAACTATATTGTAGACGAAACTAAGAATGGCGAACGCATCGACAAGTTTCTTGTGGGTGTGTTGGAGAATGTTTCCCGCACCGACGTACAAAAGCTGATTGCGGCAGGTGAAGTAAAAGTAGGCAGCGTTGTTGCCACAAAAAATTTCCGGGTAGAAACAGCCATGGTGGTTTCGGTAAACAGCGTGCCGCAAAAAGAAGCTTCTACGTTGGAGCCCGAAGACATTCCTCTGGATATAGTTTACGAAGACGACGATATTGTGGTGCTGAACAAGCCTCGTAACTTGGTGGTGCATCCAGGAAATGGAGTGCAGAGTGGTACCTTGGCCGCAGGACTTTTACACCATTTTAAAAATAATCTTTCTACAGTGAATGGCCCTTTGCGCCCCGGCATTGTTCATCGATTGGATAAGGATACGCCGGGCCTTATGGTGGTAGCCAAGAATGACGCAGCCCACAGGCATCTGGCTCACCAGCTAGAAACTAGAACATTGCATCGCACCTACAACGCTTTGGTTTGGGGGCACCCTCGGGACTTGGAAGGTGTTATTGACGCTCCCATCGACCGAAACCCCAAAAATCGTTTAAAAATGGCGGTGGTAAAAGGCGGTAAGGAATCTAGAACTCATTTTACTGCCAAGGAATTTTTTTCTTTTGCAACCTTGCTGGAACTGCAACTAGAATCAGGTCGCACCCATCAAATTCGTGTTCACAACCGTTACGTTGGCCACCCGGTAGTGGGCGACCCTCTGTACGATGGTCGGGATGGATGCCTCAATCGTGTACCTCCACTAATGCGGGACATTGCTGAAAAAGTTTTGGAAATTGCTCCGGCACAACTGTTGCAGGCTGTAAAAATTGAGCTGATACACCCTCGCACCAATAAACTGATGAAATTCAAGGTTCCTTTGGAAAAGCCTTTTGAAAAGGTTCTTAAACTACTTCGGAAGGAATGCCCCTGTGAAGCTCCAGCCTATGGTGAAGATGATAGCTTTAGAGAGTTTGATGCCGATATTCGCTTTGACTATGCGGAGGAAAACTTTGAAGACCACTATGATGATTTAGTGGTTTCTCCAGATGAGGCGGCTCCTGTAAAAGTTCGCAAGACCCGTGCCGAACGCATGGCTGCAAAAAAAGAACGCAGGGCTAAGCGTAAAGAAATTGAGGCTTTAAAAATTCGTAAAAAAGCAGAAAAAGAAGCTATAAAACAAGGAAGATTGCCTGAAGAAGCAGTGATTCCTGGGTACGAGCCCACTATAGACCCTAATTTGCTTTAGAGAAGCTTTTTAGATTTTTTGGCTCAAATGCAAAAGTCCGTATTTTTACGAATCGGCCAAATGAAATGATAAGAATCCATGGGCGAAGACGACCAACTCCATAAGCGTGGATGGGATGGATTGTATAAGCATTTCTTTCCACGGATAATTGCAGATGAGCCGTTTTTTTAATGCCCAAATTGCGCTAAAAAAACATTAACAGGGCAAAAGCTAGAGCCACAATGATAGCCACTGCTATGGTGATGGGGCTTTTTTTCTTTACGCTGTTGCCAAACTCATTTTCTAAAATCTCCTCATAGTCTGGGGTTTCCAGGTCTGTAAAATCAGCTCCTTCAGCCCAGCCTGTATTCATGTCGCTTCCGCAGTGGCGGCAGAAGGAGGCGTCGTCTTTTAGTTCAGCATTGCAATGTGGGCAAAATTTCATGGTGGGGAATGTAGAAAAAAACGACTGGTATTCACCAGCCGTCTTTTGTGAGAGCGAGTGCTTAACGCAGGTTCTTCACCTGAATTTAGCACGAGCGGTCATATCGTGAAAAAAGGCCGCTTGGTCAGAAACCAAGCGACCTTTTTGAGAGCGAGTGC
>JABUUT010000005.1:7619-30383 GCA_021443045.1 Fibrobacteraceae bacterium | reverse complement strand
GCAAAGCCTCCGAACCTTTATGGTAATCCGTTGTCAGTTATCGGTTATCAGTCTTCAGTGGTTGATACTTGTATGGACATTCACTGGATCCTTCAGGGCTTTGCCCCTCAGAATGACCCGCAGGCCGAATGCTGCAAAAACAAGCTGGCTTGTTTTTATTGCTGAGGCCCAGAGTCAGCGCGAAGCGCCATGACAATTCCCTTTTGGTCTAGTAAACATTTGGCAGATTCGTAATAACACGGACTTTTCAGATGAGCAAAAAAAAAATCCGACTTTGTGCCGGATTCTTTTTCAACTTTTTACCCCCTTCCACAAAGGATAGAGTGTAAAATTTTTTAGAGGGAAGCGATGAACTTTTTGGCCTTGTCGGCGTACATCTGGTTGTCGCCGTAGATTTCGAGAAGGCGTTCGGCAGTGCTCTTGGCTTTGCCGTTGTTGCCCATCTGCTGGTAAACCAAAGTCAGCTTCCACATGGCATCGGCCACCATAGGAACTTCATCAACGGGTTCTTCCTTCTGGTAGCGGTCTTCCTTGTCGCCAGTGCGCTTGCCATATTCACTAATGTACTTTTCAAGCAGACTGGCAGCGGCAGAGTAGTCCCCTTTTTCCATGGCTACGGCAGCGCGGCCATGAAGGGCGGCGGAGCGAACCAATGCTGCGGAACCGGCATTGTCCAAGGACTTCTGGTAGAGGACGGCGGCACCATCCACATCACCGTTTTCGTACTTGATGTTGCCTGCAAAGAGGGCTGCCTTAGCCAAAGTTACCCCGTCTAGGTTACCGGAGGCAATTTGAGCTTCAAATTCAACTAAAGCACTGTCTTTCTGGTTGGTGTACAGGTAGGTCATTCCCTTGCCCAGATATTCGGCCTGTTCTGCAGAGGCTGCCTTGCGGGAATCCACATATTGGACAACACCAGCAACAATTGCCAGAACAACAACGATACCTACCAGGAACTTGGGAGCATGTTCCGTAAAGAGTTCTTTCAATTCAGAATTTTCAGCCATAATGACTTCCATTTTAAAATTTGTTGTGCAAACATAGAAAAAAAAATAAACTTTGCCAACGAAATTGACAAATATGAGGTGTTTTTCTAAAATTGTACACCACAAGCCACTCTAGCTCAGCTGGTAGAGCAGCTGATTCGTAATCAGCAGGTCGGCGGTTCAAATCCGCTGGGTGGCTCTAACCCTTTATTTTTTTTCTTTTTTTACTAAATTTGCGCCCTATGAATTTAAGTGGTGCAATCATTGTTCAAAGTAACCTCGAAATTATGGTCGAGGTTGATAATCCAAACTACGAAGCTGCCCGAGATGCCATTGCTCCTTTTACAGAGCTGGTGAAGAGCCCGGAACACCTTCATACTTATCGAATTTCACACCTTTCCCTTTGGAATGCTGCGGCTACAGGCCTTACAGCAAAAGATGTTCTAGAGAGGCTGGAATCCCAGAGCAAGTACCCTATTCCACCTACGGTTGTGACCGAAGTGGAAGACTATATGAACCGCTATGGCTTGTTGCGCCTGAGAAAAGATGGCGACAAGCTTTTAATGGAATCGGACGACAAGACGTTGTTTGTAGAAATCTGCAGACTAAAAGATGTGGAGCCCTTTGTTGTGGAATTTGTGAGCGACACCTGTGCCGTAATGGACCCAGAGCGTCGTGGCCACTTGAAGATGGTTCTTACCACCGCAGGCTTCCCTGTGGAAGACTTGGCGGGCTATACTGTGGGCGACCCCCTACCAATTCAGCTCAGAACCACCACCTTGGCAGGAAAGGAGTTTAAGCTTCGCGACTACCAAAAGGAAGCGGCCCAAGTTTTTTACGCCTCTGGTTCCGAAAAGGGCGGCTCCGGTGTTATTGTGTTGCCTTGCGGTTCAGGTAAAACGGTCATTGGCCTTGCCACCATGTCTTTGACACAAACTAAGACTCTTATTCTAACGCCAAATATTTCTGCCAGCCGCCAGTGGATTCGTGAAATTGTAGACAAAACCACATTGACGCTGGACGACGTAAAAGAATACTCTGGCGAAGTCAAGGAAATTGGGCCTGTAACGGTGGCCACCTACCAAATTTTAACCCAAAGAAAACGCACCAGCAAAAAAGAAACTGAAGTTGAAGAAGAAAATATTTCTGAGGAAGAAGCTAAGAAAATCTTGACCAATTTCCCTCTATTTAGCGAACAGAAATGGGGGTTGATGATTTACGACGAAGTTCACTTGCTACCCGCTCCCGTGTTCCGCCTTAGCACGGAAATGCAGGCCACCCGCCGCCTAGGGTTAACAGCCACATTGGTTCGCGAAGATGGCAAGGAAACAGAAGTGTTCTCCCTCATTGGGCCTAAAAAGTTTGACATTCCATGGAGGGTTTTGGAAAGCCAGGGCTGGATTGCCACTGCAGACTGTAACGAAATTCGAATTCCCATGAATCCGGAACTGAAGATGAAATATGCTTTAGCTTCTACACGGGAGAAAATTACCATTGCCAGCACCAACCCGGAAAAGGGCGACATTACCAAGCGACTCTTGGATTATTTTAACAAGCCCGAAGACCGCACCCTGATTATTGGCCAATACATTGAACAGCTGGAAAGTCTTTCTAAGGAATTGAATATTCCTTTGATAACTGGTAAAACTCCCAACAAGGAACGTGAAAAGCTCTACGCCGAATTTCGAAGCGGCAGCCTGAAAAATTTGATGGTATCCAAGGTGGGTAACTTTGCCATAGACCTTCCTGATGCCAATGTGCTAATCCAAATTTCTGGAACTTTCGGAAGTCGCCAGGAAGAAGCCCAGCGTCTGGGTCGCGTTTTACGCCCCAAGGCCGATGGAGGCACAGCACACTTTTACTCCATTGTTACCCAGGATTCCAAGGAGCAGGAATTTGCCATGAATAGACAACTGTTTCTAACGGAACAAGGATACGCCTACAAGATTATGAAACGAGGCGACTGGGATGTTCTGTCGAGAACGCCCGAAGAGATGCAAGCCCTTATGCAAGAAGGAAAAGTGTAGAGTCTGCGACTAGTGGCTGGTTATCGGTGGTTAGTGGTTGCAGATTCGCTGCCAAATTATTCGACTCGGCACTAATAGTTATCAGTAGTCAGTAATGAGGTTCGGCGTAAACGCCTAGAGTTATGAGGCTTGAGCTCAAAGTGAGCGTAGCGAACGGCCTCATTCCTCAAAGCGACGAAGCCGCAACCTCTCCGCTGAAAACTGATAACTGAATATCATTTGCACTCGCCTTCGTAATTTGTGGTGGCTGGTTATTAGTATAGCGGGCACCAGCCCGCCACTATAAAGAAAAACCAAATACCAACCACCAAATACCTGATGAAATTAAAAAATTGTAATCCGTTGTCAGTAGTTGGTACTTGCATGGACATTCTGTGGTTTCTATCGGTCGCAGGCTCCCTCCAGAATGACAACGTTAAACGGACTCATGCCAGGATTCCTCCCCTATCCCCTATCCCCTATCGCTGCGCTCCAGGGCTAAAGGTCGCTCCAGGGCTAAAGACGGTATCAGGGGCCAAGATGACCATTTATTAATCATTTATCATTAACAATTAAACACATTCTGTGGATCCTTCAGGGCTACGCCCTTCAGGATGACAAGTCCGAAGTAAAACAGATATGGAATAAAATATGGATTGAGCCGCTTGAAATAAGGAACGGAGCTGTGACTGCTCCGTCAACTTTTACAAATTAAACTTTTTGTTAGAATGGGCTTCAACCACGTTGATAACATAGTCGGCCAAGTGTTCACATTCGTTAATAACATCCATGTAATGAACACTCATCTGGTAGTCGTACTTTTTATCATTAATATCCACCACATTCCGTTCCTTCAGCTGATGGCGGAAATTGTTAATTTCATGTTCCATGTTCAGGGACCTGTTGGTGTCTACCCCAGGCTTATCTTCCACCACGTCAATCATCAGGTCTAGAGCCTTGTTGCATAGTTCCATCATATGGTTAATGTGGGCATACTGGTCTTCGGTAAAGTCGTCTTTACTGCGGAACTTGCGGTTAATGGCACGGCTCATGTTGTAGCATGCATCACCAATACTTTCCATTTCGGAAATTTCACGAAGCATGCGCTGAATGGTGGACTTACTTTCGGCACTGAGGCGGCCTTCGGAAACACGATTCAGGTAATTCGCAATTTCCACTTCCATGTTGTCGCTAATACCTTCGTACTTTTCAATGCGGCTGAACAACTTATTGAATTCATCTTCATTTTTCATCACCAGAAGATTCGGCACCATGTTGAACATTTTTTTACTGCGAACGGCAAAAAGGTTTATTTCTTTACGGGCTTCGAACAAAGAAAGTTCTGCGGTAGAAAGAAGGCCGGAACTAATGAACTTTAGGCGGAATTCTTCATCTTCAGCCCTGCCCTTGATAATAGTGCATACCAGTTTTTCAAGAGGCTTGATAAACCAAATTAAAATAATCACATTGCATACATTAAAACTGGTATGGAAAGCACAGAGTGCAAAGTTAACTACAATGCCATTACGTGCGATTTCTTCGGGACTGCTGGGTACAAAATTAGGGTCGAAACCCACCACCCAACAAATTAAATTAATAAAAGGCTTAAAGAAAATTAAAACCCATACTACACCAAAAAGGTTGAAAATCAAATGGGTTAGAGCGGCTCGTCGAGCCTGGGTGCTAGCCGAAAGAGCAACCACATTGGAGGTAATGGTAGTGCCTATATTTTCGCCCATGACCAAAGCGATGCCTTGATAAATAGGCATTACACCAGCAGAGCAAAGAAGCATGGTAATAGCCATAATAGCAGCAGAGGACTGCACACACATGGTGAGAACCCCACCGATTACCAAAAATAGAAGTGTGGTAGTGATACTGGTGGGGTCAAAGGACTTAAAGAAATTGATGACCGCCTGATTGTGGGAAAGGTCCATGTCTACTGCATTCTGACGCAAAGTGCAGAGAGCAAGAAAGAGGAAGGAAAAACCAAAAAGGAATTCACCAAAACTTTTAATGGAAGGCTTTTTCTGAAAAAATAGGATTATGCCAACAAAGAAGAGTGGCCATACAAAATTGCTGATATTGAAAGAGAATCCAAAGATGGCCATAATCCAGGCTGTTACCGTCGTTCCTATGTTGGCTCCCATAATAACAGGAATGGCCTGCGAAAGGGTAAGCAGGCCAGCACTAACGAAACTAACGGTTAAAACGGTGGTTGCAGTAGAAGACTGCACAGAAGCTGTAACAAAGGTTCCCGTGAGAAGTCCGCCAAGACGGTGTTTGGTCATGGTACCCAAAACAGCACGCAAGTGACCACCAGTCAATTTTTGGAGGGCTTCACTCATGGTTTTCATACCAAACATGAGTAGGGCAAGACAACCTAACATCTTGAACATGTACAGAGCCATATAGGACCTTTTCCTATGAATTTAATTCAATGAAAAATCTATGTAAAATATAGTAAAACAGTCAATATAGCCAAACAGCGGGATTTTGTTTTAAAGCGTCCATTTTGTTTAATTTGCAACAAATTACGGTAAAAAGTGTGTAAAAAAGTTTCAAAAAAAGTTCTAAATAACAAAAAAATATGACAGTCTAATAAAGACTGTCAAAAAACTTTACATGAATTTTACATGAGTTTTATTTAGAAACCAACATGGCCACCGCCTGAGAGGCAATGCCTTCTCCGCGACCGGTAAAACCCAGTTTTTCGGTAGTAGTCCCTTTTATGCCAACTTGTTTTACATCCAAGCCAAGCACCCGGGCAATATTTGCCTTCATGGCTTCTTTGTGAGGGTTTACCTTGGGGCGCTCGCACATAACAATGCTGTCGATGTTCACAATGTTGTAACCGGCCTTGCCAACTTCTTCACCAACTTTGCGCAAAAGTTCCAAACTGTCGGCCCCCTTAAAAGCAGGGTCCGTATCCGGGAAATAGGTGCCGATATCCCCAAGGCCCGCCGCTCCCAACAGGGCATCGCTAATAGCGTGGAGAAGAACGTCGGCATCACTGTGGCCTAAAAGGCCCTTTTCATAGGGAATATCAACCCCGCCAATAATGCACTTGCGGCCTTCCACCAACTTGTGTACATCAAATCCAATTCCAGAGCGATAAACCTTATCCATAGCGAACCTTTTTTAAACTTCCGTCATCAGCGGCAGGGAATTCTACCCCAGCACCACCGACGGAAAGATTGTCATAGCCAAAAGGATGAGAGCGGCAATTGTAACGCTAAACTTTAGGAGGTAGCTGTATGGAGCACTCTTAGAGCAAACGCACCCTGTTTGGCAGTCGGTTGGCTTTGGCATGGCAAACAAAGCATAGGCAATGCGAAGGTAGTAAACGGCAGCCACCAAAGAAAGGCCAAAAGCCACTATAGCCAAAGTTCCCATTCCTCCAGAAAAGGCATCTGTAAAGAGGGCAAACTTAGCCAAAAAGCCAGCAGCAGGAGGAAGACCAGCCAAAGAAGCCAAACAAATAGTTACACCGAGTGCCACAAAGGGGCGCTTGCGACCCTTGCCCTGAATATCTTCCAACGTTTCGTTGCGGTCATCACGGCCAGCCAAGAAAGCCACTCCAGTAAGAGCTCCTGCCGAGCCCACAGCATAGGTGATGAGGAAATAGAACATGGCATTCAGCTGCACAGAACCACTACCGGCATAATTCGGCAGCAAAAGACCGATTACGATAAAGCCCGCATTCATTACCGCCGAAAAGGCCAAAATGCGGCGAATAGACTTTTGTGCCAAACCGGAAAAGGCGCCAATGACCATGGAAAGCACAGCCACAACACCCACCACATAGAAGAGGGCCTTAGATTGGCTGGCAATAGTTACCGGTTCAGCCAAATTCCAGGCTGGTGCCGTGGCAGCCTTAGTAACCAAAATACCAAGCCACACAGAACCCAAAGCGGCCAGGGCTCCCACTTTTACCACTGCAGCCATAAAGCCTGTTACGGCCACAGAAGCACCAGTGTAAACGTCGGCAACCCAAAAGTGAACTGGCGCGGCTCCAGCCTTAAACAAAAGTCCAACCAAAACCAGAAGCACCCCTATGCCATAAAGAGCTTCACGGCCAGCAATGCAGGAGGCAAAAAACTGGGTTGTACCCGTAGCTCCGTAGATGAGAGCCACTCCGTAAAGGAAAATGGCACTAAAAATGGAGCCAGAAACAAAATACTTGAACACACCTTCGTTGGCATTTTCGCACTTCCGGCGGATGCCTACCAAGGCATACACTGGAAACGAAGCCAATTCCATGCCAATAAAGAGGGCTAGGAAATCAATGGCCTGGGTCATAAGAATGGCACCGATGCCGGCAAAGAGAAGCAGGCTGTACGCTTCGCCACCCTTGTAACGCTCATGCCCCAAAGTCCACTGCACTCCAGCAACACCTAGGAATGTACAGAAAAGCACGGTGATACCAAGAATTTTGCGGATCGGATCCATGGCATACAAATCAAAGGATGTATCCGTTGTGGTTACAGCAAAAGAGGCCATACCCAACAACACAAAGGCCGAAGCCACCCATGGAAGAACCTTGTGCTTGTTTTCGTCTTTTAAGAAAGGTTCAGAAGCCAATGCCAATAAGGCACCCAAGGCCACAATAATGACTGGCAAGAAATTAATGATACTATTCATTTTCAGAAGCCTCCGTTTTGGATTCTTCAGCGGCCTCAGCGGCCAGCATTTGTTCTATGAGCGCCTTGCGTTCACTTTCAGAAAAACCGGCTGCAGCCAAAGTAGAATCCAATTGGGCAATATTGGAATCATCCAAAGGAATTACGCCGTCTTCCAACGGTTCCTGTTCCACCACAGAGGAACTGTCGGCAACGGTTTCTTCCGCCGACTTGGAAACAGAAGCCATTTCTTCAATAGCGGCTTCGTCAAAGAGGTGCAGGGAGTTTGTTATAAAAGCAGGATGGAAGCCAAACACCAGGAGCAAAACAGTCATAATGCCAATGGAAGCACCCTCCATGCCTGTCATGCGGGGGCCTTCATCGTATTCCCGAGCCTGCTTGCCAAAAATGACCTTTTGAATAAAGCGAAGCATATAGGCTGCCGAAAGGATGAGGCAGAAGCCAGCCACCACAGCGGCAATTGGCCCCATGTCCCACAAAGAAAGAAGCACCGTAAATTCACCTACAAAGCCTGCGGTGCCAGGAATGGCCAGGGCCAAGATCCCGGCAAAGCCGAAGAGTGTAGAAAATACCGGGTTCTTGGAAGAAAGCCCACCCATTTTGTCTAGTTCCCGAGTGCGTGTCATGCGTTCGGCGATACCAATGAGGAAGAACTGAGCACCCGCAGAAAGACCGTGAGCCACCAGAAGCACAAGCACTGCAGGCAGCATGGCCTCGGAAAGACTGAACACACCTGCAACCGCTAAACCCAAATGCCCCATGGAACTGAAAGCCAATAGCTTTTTTGCATCCTTTGCGCGAAGAGCCATAAGACCACCATAAACGGCAGTGAAAAGCCCCATCCACATCAAGGTGGTAACATAAGACATCTGAAGAGGGAAAATAGGGAGAATCCAGGCAATAAATCCGAACACACCAGCCTTACTCATGGCACCAGTCAAAATAGCAGACAAGGGAGCCGGAGCCTCAGCGTAACTGATGGCCTGCCAACCATGAAAGGGGAAAATGGGCGTTTTTACCAAGAACGCCAAAAGGAAGCTTACAAGCACCGCAGTCTGAGTTTCTGGAGAGAGACTCTGGATCGCGATTGCCAAAGAGAGCAACAAGGAATTGTCGGCAATGGTTAAAAGGTACCACAAAGCAACCATCATGGGAGCGGAGCCTACCAAGGTGTATATGGCAAAGGTCATGGCAGCTTTTTTCTTTTCTGAGCCTCCGAAACCGGCAATGAGAACCGCTGCTGGAATCACCATGGCTTCGAAGAAGAAGAAGAACAGCACCGCATCGGCAGCCAGGAATGTTCCATTCATGGCACCCATCAAGGAGAAAATACCTATGGCAAAGTTGCGGTAGTTTTTGCAAGCCGTATTGCCAGCCGTAATGAGAGCCACCAAGGAAAGTGCCGTGGAAAGGAAAACCATCCAGGCACCCAGACCATGAGAGTACAAATAGTAGTAGACAGGGCCTTTAGTACCTGGAATACGGAACCACTCCACAGGTGTTGTGGCCTGGTTTCCACCAGCAATAAGCATAATGGAGAGCACCAGAAAACCAATACCAAACAAAGTGGCCAATCGTGAAGAAGAATTAGGGTCTTCCTTAGAAGTGGCAACCATGAGAATGGCAGCTACAAAGGGAGCCAAAACGAGGAGATTCAATAACATTAGATTAACCCTCCTGTTACAAGAACAATAATGATCAAAGCAGCAGTACCAGCAATGCTCAAGGCTATTTGCAAGCGGAGTTTGCGAACTTGCAGGTTCCTTGTACCATCACCTAGAATTTCCGCAAGGCTCCCCACAGTCCACTGAACACCCTGGAGAATCTTGTCTACCACCATTTCGGCCAACCAGGCCAAAACAGAAACTGGAATAATGCCACAGTATTTGTGAACAGAATCAAAGAGGAATGTCCAAGTGGCCTTGTAGCCTTCCGGAGCGCTGGAGCCCTTGGCCTGAGGAACGCGGCCACCAAAGAGTACCAGGGCCAAGAAAATACCAAGAAGGGCGGCGGCGGTACCTAATCCAGCAAAAATCAGCGGATTCACGTGAGATACACCGCCCTTTGCTGCAAAATAGAGGTTTTGGGCACCACCCACAACTGGAGCCAGGGTTTCCTTAAAGAAGTCCAGGCCAATGGCTTCGGCCCAAAGGTAGCCGGCAAAGATGGAACCCAAAGAAAGAACCAGCATTGGGAAAAGCATGCAAACGGGAGCTTCGTGAATGTGCGCCTCGCTTTCTTTGGAACCTCTGTAGGAGCCAAAGAAAGTCATAACAATAAGGCGTCCCATATAAACTGCGGTAATAACAGCCGTTAGGAGAGCCACGCCGTAAAGCGCTGGGCCCATAGGGCCACTCACATAGAGTTTCTCAAGTATCAAATCCTTAGACCAGAAACCAGCAAAGCCAGGGAATCCGATTATGGCAAGGAATGCAAAAATCATGACGCAAGCCGTTACAGGAGTCTTTTTAATCATGCCTCCCATTTTGCGCATATCTTGTTCGCCAGACAAAGCGTGAATGATGGCTCCAGCACCTAGGAAGAGGGCAGCCTTAAAGAAGGCATGGGTAAATACATGGAAAATGGAAGCATCAAAGGCAACCACACCCGCGGCCATGAACATGTAGCCCAACTGAGAAATAGTCGAATAAGCCAACACTTTTTTAATATCGTTTTGGAACAATCCCGCCACAGCAGCCCAGAACGCAGTGAGAAGCCCAATCCAGGTAATAATATCCAAAACAACAGGAATAAGAACAAACATACTAGAGAGACGAGCCAACAGATACACGCCCGATGTGACCATTGTGGCCGCATGGATTAAGGCCGAAACAGGAGTAGGGCCAGCCATGGCGTCGGGGAGCCAGGTAAGAAGGGGAATCTGGGCACTCTTACCCGTGCAACCCACAAAGAACAGAACCCCAGCCAAACAAAGTATGGGAAGAACGGTAGCCAGCATATCGCCAGAAAGCATTCTTACAAAAGCATTTAGAGATTCGTAGTTTAACAAGGAAGAACCACCTATGGTAATAAGGCAGAGCATTCCAAGAATAAACCCGATGTCGCCCACCCTGTTCACAATAAAGGCCTTGTTGGCAGCCTTGCAGTTGTTCAGGTCTTTATTCCAGAAGCCAATGAGAAGATAGGAGCAGAGACCCACACCTTCCCAACCGAGGAATGTAAAAAGCAGGGAATCGGAAAGAACCAGCACAATCATGCTGAATAAGAACAAATTAATGTAGGAGAAAAAGCGGGCAAAACCGCGGTCCCCATGCATATACCCAATGGAGTAGAGGGTGATTAAAGCCCCAATGCCAGTGATAAACAGAAGCATCACTCTTGTAAGGCCATCGAACAAAAATCCGATATCGGCTCTAAAGAGAGGAATGTCTATCCAGTTGCAGAGGGTTTCACGAATGCCGCCCACAGGCATGGTATAAGCCACCAGCACCACAGAAGCAAAGGCAAATGTGGGGAAAGCCACAGCCAAAGTTCCTACGATTCCTTCAGCGGGGCCTTTCTTACTTCCGGAAGAAATAACGGCGATGGCACCCAAAAGGATTGTGCCTATCAGAGGAAACAAAGGTATGAACCAAAGTGGAAGCATCTTTTTACCCCTTCATGTTGGAATAAGTGTTAGCATCCATGCTTTCACGATTGCGGAAGATCAAGATGACCATGGCAAGACCAACGCAGGCTTCAGCAGCTGCAATGGCGATGGTGAAAAGCGGTACAATTTGGCCAGTCACGCTGAGAGTGTCTGGCAATGTTTTAGAAAAGCCTACAAAGCTCAAGTTTACCGCATTCAAGGCAAGTTCTACGCCCATAAGGACAAAGAAAATGTTGCGGCGGGAAATGGCAACCACCAGACCAATGGAAAAGAGTGCCAATGCCAGGAATTGGATATAAATAGCTTGAAGTTCCATTATTTATCCTCCCCTTCGTTAATAGAGCCAAGACGCTTCTTAGCCAAGAGCACTGCAGCCACCATGGCGGAAAGCAGTAAAAGGCCAAGAACTTCAAACAAGACAAAGTATCCTTGGCCCTTGGAAGAAGTATCGAAAAGTGTTTGAGACGTGAGAGCCACAGAGCCGCGAAGGGCAGAGGCATCAAAAGCAATAGGAGCCTGAACCAAGGCAAAACCCACCAGGCCAGAGAGCGCGAGAACTGCAGGAATCACAAAGAGCGAAACCTTGTCGAACATAGGCGTTTTACTGTCGCGGGCACCGTTTAGCACCATAATCACAAAAGTCAGGAGCATCATAATGGCGCCAGCGTAAACCATAATCTGCACCACGCCAACAAAGGGAGAACCCAAAAGGCCGTAGATGCCAGCCAAAGAAACCATGGAAAGAACCAAAGAAAGTGCTCCATAGAGAGGGTGTCTAGAAAGGAAAACGCAAATGGCGCTGCCCAAAGCAATAACACCCAAAATAATAAAGTAGATGAGTGCAAGCATTATTTTACCTCCATGCCCCAAATTTTGCGGGCTTCGGCATTTCTTGTACCGCCCGGAGCCTCCTGGCTCAAGGCATCATCAGGATAATCCTTGGGGTCCCAACTAGTGAGATCGTAAAGACTAGCCACAAATTCTTCACGAGTGCGGTGTTCAAAAGAAACCACCTTGGTGTCCATGCGAAGGGCATCCACCGGGCAGGCTTCTGCACAAAGACCGCAAAATACACATGTTAAATGGTCAATGTCAAAACGCATCACCCGTTTTTCAATGCGGGGATCATCAGACTGGGTAGCCTCAATAAAAATGCACTTTGCAGGGCACGCAGCAGCGCACATGCCGCAGGCAACGCAACGAGGGGTACCATCGGGGCGCAGCATCAGGCGATGCTTGGCGCGATAGCTGTTCCAAATTTCAGGTTGCCCTTCCGGATAGGAAATTGTAGGAAGTTGCTCATAGCGGAAAAGCCCCCGAGCCGCATGCTTAAGGGTAGTCCAAAGGCCCCTGCAGGCTTCAAAAATGTAGAGGCGTTCCAGCCAATTCATGTCTTTGTGTCTAACAACGCGAGCCATTAGTTACCTCCCACCAACTTAGCAACAATGGCTGTTACTACAAGGTTTACAAGTGCGATGTTCAAAATAATCTTCCAACCTAAATGCATAATGTGGTCATAGCGGAAGCGAGGAAGAGTCCAGCGAACCCAAATCCAAACCCAACAGAAGGCAACACTCTTAACCACAAGAACAAGGAGGTGGATCAAAGCCGTGCCTAAAGCAGTTCCAATGCCATAAACCGTTTCGCCACCAATAAAGGATACACTTGGATTAAAGAGGAACCATGCGCAAAGGCCTCCAGCAATTAAAACGAGAACCGCAACCCAGCCACAAATCTTGTAGAGAAGGTATTCCCGAAGAACCACATTCTTGTGGGTGAGATTTGTCTTTTTGAGTTTGCGGGAATAGCGGTAGAGCAAATGGAGAAAAGCAAGTACCAAGAAAGCCAACACGCCACAGAGGATGGAGAGAGAGCCACCCATGTGGGCCTGTATGGTTTCTGTAGTTACAAAAGGAACAGCATAACCACCAAGGAAGAGTGTAGAAATCAGGAAGGAGTTAATGCAGATGTGGCTATATTCACCCATGTAGAAGAGACCAAACTGCATGGCTCCATATTCAGTGTGGTAACCGGCAACCAGTTCTGGCTCGCCTTCGGCCACGTCAAAGGGAGCACGGCCCGTTTCGGCAATAGATGCTATGAGGAAGCACACAAAGGCAATGGGCTGAGCCACAATACCCCAAACATGATGTTCCTGCCAGCTCACAATGTCGGTTAAATTGAAGGAGCCCACCAGAAGAAGCACACCCATGAGGGATAAGCCCAAGCAAACTTCGTAACTGATGGTGGTGGCACTGGTACGAAGAGCACCCAAGAAAGAATACTTGGATTTGGAAGCCCAACCAGCAAGTACGGCACCATAAGCCGACAAAGAAGAAAAACCAAAAAGCAGAAGCACGCCTATTTCGGAATCTAAAATAGAGCCAGAAACGCGAACCACACTACCACCCCATTCAAACACCATTGGGCCAAACCAAGGTATAACGCAAGGGGATAAGAATACAATAGCAAAAGGAATGGCTGGAGCCAAATTGTAGAGGAACTTGTTTACGCCACTAGGAGTAAACTGTTCCTTAAAGAACAACTTTGCACCATCGCACATGTTCTGCACATAGCCCAACAAACGAATCTTCCCAAAAAAGGGAATCTTGATGTAGGAGCGGTTGGGGCCCTGACGGTCTTGCATAAAACCAGCACCACGGCGTTCCATTGGGATAAGTAAAAGAATATAGAGGACTGGCACAAAGCAAAATGCAAATTTTGCAATGGTAATCAGCCATTCTATCCATGGCCTAGAATTGATTATTTCTATCATACTTCAACTCCATTCAACAGAGCACCGGTGCTCTTGATGTTGTCGTAAGAATATTCAGCAAGGACGCTCGCATATTCGCCAGCCTTTTTAAAAGCCTTGGAAGCACAAGTGATTGCAGTTCCCGAAAGTTGAGAAAGCACTTCGTAAGCAGGGCGAAGTTCCGCTTCTGGAGCCGTGGGGGCCGCATTCAACTTTTGAAGAATGCCCAGGCTGTTAACCATTGTGCCCTGTACTTCGCTCCAGTGCCTGATACCAAAAGCCACAGTCGCTTTTTTGGCGGTGGCATCGTCAAAGGCCGAAAGAGCAATGCGGTTCTTGATTTTTTCAAGAGGGCTTGCAGCAGCCGCATCCTCGCCAAAAAGGTCTGCGTTAACGGTAATTAAAGTTTCAAACTCCGAAACCCGCTTTACCAAATCTTGCAGGTTGTTGTCGCCAACTCCCATAACCTTAAAGCCCTTGCGGTTGGCCATAGGGTCGCCGCTCTTGGCAATGCCATCGGCCTTGCCAACGGCACGGAAGGTGCCGCCGAAAAGTTCGGCGCGGCCACCCAGAGAGTCTTTTAACATTCTTGCAGCAGCAAGGTCTTCTATGGTACATGTGCCACCAAGAACTATGGCCACCTTTCCTTCTCCAATTTTAATGGCAGAAGCGTCAATAGCAGGCAAGCGATTTTCGCTAAAAGTTTGGAAAGCCATGCGGCTAGTGTTAGAAAGCCAACTGCGGTTCACCTGAGGGTTGCAGCGGGGCATCATGCGCCAAATTTTCCCATCGGCGTGATCCAGCCAAATGTTTGCTCCCAAGGAATCATCCATGGAAACCGTAGGCGTGTGGGAAAGCAGCCATACACGCTTCTGGAAACGGAAATACTTGGCAGTCATGGCTCCTGTAGGGCAAATATCCGTAACGCAGAGGTCATATTCATGGTCCAGTTTTTCACCCGGGAATGTAGAAATGTAAGTGTGGTCGGCACGACCAGCCAACTGCAACTGTTCATCACCAGCAACAGAACGCATAAAGCGAACGCAACGGTCACATTGCACACAGCGTTCCTCGTCTAGCAAAATTCTAGGACCAATATCCACATGCTTGCCACCGCGAACCTGGCCCTTGGAATCTACAAACTGATGGTCCGGGTTGCCATGGTAATTTTTACCCACTTCCGGGCGTAGCCGAGATTCGTTCTGGCCGGCTTCCATGAAATTTTCCTGCAAGGTGCATTCCCCAGCCTTGTCACAAATGGGGCAATCCAGAGGATGGTTTACCAGCATAAATTCCTGAGTGGCCTTGCGGGCATTTTTTACCCGTTCACTGGAAGCTGGAGTATAAATTTTCATGCCTGGAACCACCGGAGTGTAACAAGAAATCACAAGCATGCGACCGCGAGGGCCCTCTTGTTCCACCAAGCATTGACGGCAGTTACCCGACACCGGAAGGTAAGGATGGTAACAAATGTGAGGGGTTTCAATCCCCACAGCCTTGAGGGCTTCCAGGAGGTTGGTGTCACCGGGAACCATTACGGGTCTGTCATCCACAAAGATTTCCACCTTTGGGCTGTTCTCCGTAGGGAGTTTTGGCATATTGTAGTAATTACTCATGATTTTTACCAGAAAATTCCAGGACGATAGGTTTCTTGAACACGGGGTTTTGCATGATCCGGATTCTTTGCAATGTATTCATCAAAGTCTTTACGGAACTTGGCCGTATAAGAACTTACAGGACCACCCAGAGAAATAGACAGAGGGCAAATGGTAACACCCCCAAAGCCACCACAAAGGCTCTGCATCAGTTCCACATCACCGTCGTGACCCTTGCCATCCACAATAAGATTCAAGATACGGTGTAAAAGACCGGTACCCTCACGGCAGGGCGTGCACTGGCCACAGGATTCGTGGCTGTAGAAGTTACCCAGCACATTCAAAAGGTCCACCATGTTGTGGGTATCGTTAATCACAATCATGGCGCCGGAACCGAACATGGTCTTCATGGATGCAAGGCATTCATAGTCCATAGTGGCCACAGCGGCTTCTTCGGCATTTAGGGGAGCACAAGAGGATCCGCCAGGCAGAACCGCCTTTAATTTTCCACCTACAACGCCACCGGCATATTCATTAATCATGGTCATCATGGGCGTTCCCAAAGGAGCCTCGTACACTCCAGGATTCTTCACATCACCAGAAATGCAGAACACCTTGGTTCCGCCAGCACGGGGTGTACCCATTTTGGCATATTCTTCAGGTTCATGCTGCAAAATCCAAGGGAGCGCCATAATGGTTTCCACGTTGTTCACACAGGTAGGGCTCTTCCAAGCCCCACTCACCGCTGGAAAAGGAGGCTTTAGGCGGGGCTGTCCCTTTTGCCCTTCCAAAGAGTTGATAAGGGCCGTTTCTTCACCGCAAATATAGGCGCCAGCACCACGATGAACAAAAATGTCCAGGCTGAACTTGGTGCCCATGATATTTTCACCCAGGTAACCTGCAGCGTAGGCCTGGTTCAAAGCCTTGTTGAGACTTTCGATGCAAGGCAAAAATTCGCCGCGGCAGTAGATGTATGCCGTGCGTGTTCCCAAAGCCCAAGCCGCAATAATGAGGCCTTCAATTAAGCGGTGTGGGTCTTCCATCATAAGGAAGTGGTCCTTAAAAGTACCGCCTTCGCCTTCGTCAGCGTTTACCACAATGTACACAGGCTTACCAGAATTACGTGGCACAAAACTCCACTTCATGCCTGTGGGGAAACCAGCACCGCCACGGCCTCGAAGGTTGCTACGTTGTACGTAGTCGATGAGCTCAAACTGAGACATTTCAAAAACACGCTTCAAGGCATCGCCGTAGCCACCCAGTTTCTTGTAAACTTCAATATCCTGGGCACCCTTGCCAAAATTTCCTGTACAAACTTTTACGCATTCTGCCATAGTTAAACCGCCTTCTCTACAGGTTCAGGCTTTTGGGTTGCGGTAGCTTCCTTAGAAGGTTTAGCCACCCGTTCACCAGTGGTGGAAATCATACGGTAGACATCACCTACCTTGCCCTTTGCATCCACAAAGGACTTGTCCTTAACACCAGGTTCGCCCACGGATGCCCAAGAGGCGCCGTTTTTCTTTTCAACAACAAGCTTGGTAAATTCGGGAGCCGCCTTCCAAGTGAGGGTGGCGCCATTTGCATCCACTTCGGCCTTTACATTAAGCACGGGGCTCACAGGAGCATAATCGCTAGATTGCAGCTGGGCCTTTGCACCAGGGGCACCAGGGTGGCCACCATGGCCCTTCACCTCGCCGCCCAGCACATCGCGAACCGGCTCACCCTTAGGGAACTTTTCTTCACGGGCATAGCACCACTTGAGAATGCGGTCAATGCTTTCTTCGGTCAGGTGGGAGCCCACCTTCAAGGTCAGTTGGCCGTTTTCAACATCCGTTGCAAACTCGTCATTCACCAGCATTACCGGGCCATTGCCGCAGGCGCCCAGGCATTCCACCTGGAGTATGGTGAAAAGCCCATCGGGAGTAGTCTCGCCACTCTTGATGCCCAAGGACTTTTCCACATATTTGATCAGAGGTGCAGCCCCCTTAATAGAGCAACTGATGTTGCGGCAGAACTGCAACAAAAATCGTCCCGTGGGAGCGTGCTTGTACATGGTGTAGAACGTTGCCACACCAAGTGCATGGGCCGGAGCACAACTGCAAACATTTGCAGCCCAGCGAATGGCTTCCCGGGGGCACCACCCCAGAACACCCTGGGCAACCCAGAGAACTTCAAGCAAGGCACCCTGAGGCACGGGGTAACGGCTCAAAAGGTCGGCACAGCGGGCCTTTACCTCTGGGGTGGAAAGTTTATCCAGAACTTCCTTGGCACTAGGCTGGGCAACAGCTTTATGAACATGGCCCAAAGACTGGGCCGGATCCGGAAGGGCCTCAATAGGCTGTGCCGGACGGTCGAACTTTAAACGGTTGTTGGCAACAAATTGCACTGCGCCTTGAATATGATTTCTCATCGGTCAAGTTCTCCAGCAATAATGTTAAGGCTAGAAAGGGTAGCCATGGAATCGGCCAGTTGAGTACCTTCCACCAAGTCGTGGAATGCCGCAAACTGGGTAAAGCAAGGTGGGCGCACCTTAATGCGCCATGGGTGTCCAGAACCACTAGAAACAATGGTAAAGCCTAGTTCGCCGTTAGCCACTTCGGAGCCACAGTAGTGTTCCCCTTCAGGAACACGGATACCTTCGTACACACCCTTAAAGCGACCAATCAAGGCTTCCATGTCTTGGTAGGCCAACTTGTGAGAAGGAATGCGAATGCGAGGGTCTACAATATCCACAGGGCCAGGAGAGAGGCGCTTTAGAGCCTGGCGAACAATCTTCACAGATTCCTCAATTTCGGCCATGCGAACCTGCAGGCGGTCGTTCACATCGCCTTCGGTACCGGTAACCACTTCCCAGTCGTAGGTTTCGTAGTCGTAGTAGGGTTCATCCTTGCGTAAATCACTTGCAACGCCAGTGGCTCTAAGGCAAGGGCCAGTCCATCCGTAAGAAATAGCCTTTTCCTGAGAAATTTTACCAACACCCACGGTACGGTCCAAAAAGATGCGGTTGCGGTCCATGCAGGCATGCCAATCTTTAAGAGCCACTTCAGTAGCGTCCAAAGCTTCCAAAACGTCTTTTTCAAAACCATCGTAACTATCGCGGTACAGGCCACCAATGCGAGAGAAACTGTTGGTCAAACGAGCCCCCGTAAGCTTTTCCCAAATGCACATAATCATTTCGCGAGGATTAAAGCAATACATAAAGGCCGTGGTGCCACCCAAATCCTGGGAGGCAGCAGCCACACAAACAAAGTGGTCGTTAATTCGAGAAAGTTCGTTCACAATCACGCGAAGAACCTTGGTGCGTTCAGGAATTTCAATGCCGTACATTTCTTCAACCGCACGGCAGAACGCAATGTTGTTCATAATTGCAGAGCAGTAGTTCAATCGGTCGGTATAAGGAATCACCTGCTGCCAGGTGCCCCTCTCCACCATTTTTTCAAAGCCACGGTGGAGGTATCCAATTTCTTCGACGCTAGCCACAATGGTTTCACCGTCCAAGGCAGCCAAAAAACGAAGGCAACCGTGGGTAGCCGGGTGGGATGGCCCCACATTCAAAGGCATCAAGTTCAGCTTTTCGCCATCTTTATCCAAGACTATCATTCTTTGATGCTCCCTTCCAAAAATTCATCTGGGTTTGGTTCAACTTCTTTAGAGCGTTCAATAACTCTGTAACCCAGAGTTTCTAGGCGGGCTTCCAATGCAGGAAGCAAAAAATCATTTGTAGAAAGCCACTGACGCTTCTGCTGAGGGTAGTCCTTGCGAAGAGGATGCCCTACAAATTCCACATGGTTCAGCAGGCGGCGAAGGTCGGGATGCCCCTTGAACACAATGCCATACTGATCCCAAACTTCCCGTTCCTGCCAGTTGGCAATTTCGAACAAATCCGAAATGGTAGGCACACTCAGACTATCTTCAGAAACCAGAACCTTAACGCTCATGCGGTGTCCTGGATTTTTCATGCTCTTAAAGTTGTACTTAACTGCAAAGCGGGGGCCCTCATGTTCCCGTTCGCTAAGGGCGCTCCTGTACCCCAGGTAGTCGATGCCAGCAATATCCACCAGCATGTCAAACTGGGTAGCGGAGTCGTTCTTTAAAAATTCCACCAAGCCATGAAGATTATCGGCACTAACAACAACCGTAAGGCCCCATTTGTCCCTGGCATCCCGATTGACACCGAACTTGGACTCCAGGACAGGGAATAAAGATTCCATGCTTTCCATCTTTTACTCCTTCCAAACCTGAACTTTCTTGGCCAATTTACGTTCCTTCTCGGCCATGTAGTCCCTAAAGTCTACCACTTTTTCGTGAGCCAATTCCTTGGCGTTGGCCGTAGCCTCAGCCGTCTTGGCCTTAATCATTTCCAATTGTTCCTTAACCCGTTCAGCACGCTGCTTCATGTAAGACTCGTCCTTAATCTTGTTCTGCAAGTCAAACATGGCGTCAAAGAAAGCTTCAGGGCGGCTGGGGCAGCCTCCAATGTACACATCCACTGGAATAATATGGTCTATACCAGGTACCGTGCAGTAGCAGTCGTAAAAGCCACCAGAAGAGGCACAGGCACCCATGGCAATAACCCAGCGAGGTTCAGCCATCTGTTCGTAGATGCGCTTTAAAATAGGAGCCTGTTTGTAGGTAATAGTACCCGCCACCAACAAAACATCAGACTGACGAGCCGTAAAGCGAACATATTCAGAACCAATACGGGACAAGTCGTAGCGGCCCACTTCCGTACTCATAAATTCAATAGCACAACAAGCCGTACCGTAGGGGAACGGCCACAGAGAATTGGTACGCCCCCAGTTGACTATAAAGTCTAGGGACGTAGTAATGAAATTGCCTGTTTTTTCCTCAGTGTTCATTAGAGGGTTCCTTATGTAAAACAAACTCAAAATGTTGCATCCCCTAAAACGGAAATCCAACACATTGCGGGTCAAATGTAGAAAAATGAGAGCCCTCGTAAAACAAGGCCCCCACAATTATCCTAGAACAAAAACCAGGTAAACCCCAACAAGACTAGGCAGCCCCCATAGCAGTAGAGCAAAAAGCAAGGCTAACTCCTTATAAATCAACAAGTTAGATTACGCATCACTTTTCGCAAAGGTCTATAAATTCTCGAGATGTCATAATAGGAATACCCAGTTCCCGAGCCTTCTTGTTCTTGCTGGACCCACTTTCCGTATCGTCGGTTACCAAGGCCGTAAGCCCCTTCTTTACCGCGCTCACCGAGCCACCATGAGCCACCGTCATAGATTCCAGTTCCTTTCTGGAGCGCTCCGCTTTTCCCGTAAAGCAAAAAGACATACCCTCCAAACGCCTGCTGGCCAGTTCCAACTCTTCCTTGGCCACGTTAAAGAAAGGAACAGACTCAATCATGTCTTCCAGTTTCTTCTGAATTTCTAGAAACAAGCCTTCCTTAACCTCAGGGGAAACCACCCCCTCCATTTCCAGGGCCACAAAAGAATCCACCGGCATCAAGGCCAGCGCCCTAAGGGCTTCGGCAGGGTATGAGTAAAAATCCGAAAAAAGGTTCAACCTTTCCAAGGCAGAAAGCTTCTTTTCGGCAAAGCCCTTCAAGTCAAACAAGCTCAGAAATTTGCCCAACGAAATAGGCCTCTTCAAGGCTCCATTCAAGTTCTTTACAATTTTGTCGCCATTTATTCCGCCGGCCGCAGTAACATATATATTGGGGTTTTCATCCTTTACCCGGAGGAGCATGGCGATAGACTTTATGCCACATTCCTGAACCAGAGCCGAAGTAAAGCTATCGCCCGCTCCATCCACTGACAGGCCGGCGAAAAAGCAGTTAAACTTGTGGATATGCTTTTGGCTGCAATCCAGATTGAGGCACTCTATAAAACCATTTTCGTTAATGAGCAAGTCTCCTCGGCACACAGGGCATTCCGTAGGAATGTTCAGGTTTTTCAGGTTGGCAAATCTTTCTATTTTCGAAGTAATCATTTTTGCCCCCCGTTACCCGACAATCTCATCTACAGCAGGAATAATTTCGCCGTGCTTGCTAATCTTTGCCATTTTTCCAATTTCAACCCCTAGCTCCAAAATTTTATTCAAGTTGGCCAAAGAAGCCCGGCTCACCGTGGTTTCATTTAATTCCACAGGCTCCACAATAGCCACAGGGCTCAGGTAGGCTCCGGAGCAATTCCACTCAATATCCACAATTCGGGTAATAGCCGTATCCAGTGCAAACTTTACGGCACACTGGGTTTTCGGAGTCCGATTTTTCAGGTCTTCATAATCAATCACATTCTGTTTTACCACCACCCCGTCACAACCATAGTCAATCTTTTCTTGGCGGTTCTTGTAAATATACTCCCTAAACTCCCCCACCTCCCCAACAGAGTTCACCATCTTCCAGTCGGGCACATCAAAGCCCACCGACTTCAACCACTCCATCTTTTCACGCTCCGTTTTAAAGTTAGAAGCCTGCAAAACATCGTAGGCAATAAAACTCATATCTTCAGAACCTTCTCCATCCAACCTCTTTGCAAGCCCTGCACTGGCGTTCCGGGCATTTCTCATCTTGGAAGAATACTTGGCCCTAAACACACTTTCACGAAGCAAAAATTCACCTCGAATAGACCCCTCAAACCCAGGAATCTCCAAAACCCCGTTGTTCCACTTCATTGCAGATAAAGTAATATCTTCACCTGTAAAGCCATCACCACGAGAAATAGCCATGTCCAACTTTCCATTTCGGTACAACAGTTCCACGCCGGCACCATCCACCTTGGCATTAACCATATATTCCACAGCATCATGGTTCTTAAACCAGGCTTCAAACTCAATCATATCCTTGCATTTTTCCTGAGTGCCGGTAATCAGAACATGCTTGTATTTTTTTCTTCCTGTATCGTCGGCAGCCGCAAGGCCACCACCAGCCAAGGCATTCTGAGGGTCCAAAGCCTTCAATTCCGAAACAAGAATATCGTATTCCCCATCGGAAATAGATTCGTTTCCGTTATAGTAATCGGTAGCCGCCTGCTTAATGCGGGCCTCAAGTTCTTCTATTTTACTCATATCTTTGGGTTAAAATAGCATTTTACAACACAAAAGTCACCATTTTTATCTACATTCACGGCAATAAACTTTTACAGGGCACCTCTAAAAATTGCTTTGGTCAAGTGATTTGTTCAAGAACCAAGCGATAGCAG
>JABUUT010000005.1:3105-7576 GCA_021443045.1 Fibrobacteraceae bacterium | reverse complement strand
ACAAACTAGCGCGAAGTGTTATTGAACAAATCATAAAAATGAATTTTTAGAGGTGCCCTACAATCCTCCGAGGAACCCATGATTATTGTAAACACCGAATATATCAGCGGACGCGAATTGGAAACCATACAGTTGGTCAAAGGAAGCATTGTTCACTCCAAGAACTTCGTTCGCGACTACATGGCCAATCTAAAAACCATCATCGGAGGCGAAATCATCGCCTACGGAACCGCCGTTCGATTCAAGTAGACTTATTCACAAAGTTCCATTTAAAAAAGCACTTTTTTCCGCCAATTATATATATTACAAACCATGAAAATTCTTGTACATAATCGCGAAAAATGCCTGGAATGCGCCGGATGCGTTGGCGTATGCCCTGCCATGGCCCTAGACATGTATGGCCTCGATTTGCAAATCAATCACGAAAAATGCACCAAATGCGGTCTTTGTACCAGAGCCTGCCCTCCGGGAGCCCTGAGCCTTCAAGAAAAACCTGCCGATGGGGAGGTGTAAAAAATGAGCGGATTTAAATTTGACACCTACGACTGTGTTGTTGTTGGAGCCGGCCCAGGAGGCTCCGTGGCCGCCCGCAACCTGGCCCAAAAAGGCCGCAAAGTTCTTCTTATTGAAAAGCGGGAAAAAATCGGATACCCCGTTAGGTGTGGTGAAGCCAGTACCAACCTTAAAGATTTACAAACCTACGGCCCCATTAGCGAAGACTGCATTGAAACCATCATCAACGGTCTATACATTTACGGCCCCGACAGCGTAAACATCGAAGTGCCACAAAAAGGCACCGGCATTATGCTCAACCGTGAAAAATTCGACCCATGGCTTGCCCACCTGGCCGAAGAAGACGGAGCCGAGGTAGTTACCTGTGCCAGAGCCGAATATGTTAGAGGCGTAGAAGGCGAATACAGAACCGTTCGCGTGGTTTTAGGCAAGGGAAACGGAAAAGGATCCGTAACGTCAGAAAGCACTCACGAAATTCGAGCCAAGATGGTGATTGCCGCCGACGGTGTTGAAAGCCGCATTGGGCGAATGGTGGGTCTGGACTGCGGCCAAAAACCCAATTCCACATGCTCAGGCATCGACATCGAAGTGGAAGGCATTCTCACCCGCCCCGATTACCTTACCTTTTGGCAGGGCCACGATTTTATTAACGACGGCTACATCTGGAGTTTTCCAAAACAAAAAAGCAACGTCACCAAGTTTGGTGCCGGCTTCCTTATTCCAAAGCCAGGCCAGCCCAACATTCACGACGTTACCTTGGAATGGCTCAACAAGCTTTTCCCAGGTGTAAAAATCAATCACATGGTAGCCGGAGTCATTCCTGTTTCCAGCACCCTTAAAAAATATACCTTAGACCGCTTCGCCCTCGTTGGCGATGCCGCCCACCACACCAACCCCCTTACCGGAGGCGGCATCGCGGCCGCCATGCGGGCCGGACGGTTTTGTGCCCAAACCGTCAACGAGGGCCTAGACGCAGGCAACCTCAGTGAGCGTTTCCTAAAAACCTACGAAAACCGCTGCTACAACTACTTTGGCAAAAACCACGACTTCCAGTTAAAATTCCGAAAATTCCTGTTGTCCATAGACAGACCCCAGCAGGTAGGCCTCTACAAGGTTCTTCAGAACTTTGCCTTAAGCGGTTACAAAAAAACATCCTTCCTCAAAACGCCCATGCAAACCTTAAAGTACCTCATCAAGTTTGCCAAGTTCAAGGGTTAAACGTCCCGATAGCAAGGCTCATCAGTAAAAGTACTTATCGAATTTTTCACTCAATAGAGATCAATCAGATGTACCGACCTGACAACCCATCCCATCCACTACAACCAGGTTAGTTATCAGTAGTCAGTGGCCAGTAATGAGGTTCGGCGTAAACGCCTAGAGGTATGAGGGTATCAGCGCACAGCATAGAGCTCATAGCTCACACCTCAAAGCGAAGCGACCTTATCACTNCCTCATTCCTCAAAGCGACGAAGTCGCGACCTCACCGCTGACCACCGATAACTGATAACTGAAAACCGATAACCGACAACTGAAAACCAAGTATTACCTGACACATGATTTTGCAGGTGGTCCGAAAATTATTTTTTCTTTTTTCCCGGAGGAGCTGGCATAAATGGACTTGAAATATTTTCTTTTGGGGTTTCTGTGGAGCGTACTTCCTGGCTGACCACCACAGAATCTTCTAAAGAGAGGCCTTTGAGAATTTCCACATTGATGCCGTCGCTAATGCCTACTTTTACCCGACGGGGTGCAACTTTCCCATTGATGTTTATCCAAACGGTGTTGCCCTTAAATTGGCCTCGGGGGCGCTTTTTTCCGGAAAATTTTCCAAAGCCATTTTTCGCAAATCCACCTTTGCCAGGAAAAGCACCAGGCCCCTGATCAGGGCCTGGCCCAGGGGGAGCGTCAAAGTCGGGGGGTGGATCCATGGTTTTGCCTGGAAGATCAGGCCGCTTTTGGGGGTGTTGGGGAGGCTCGGCCATAGGGGTTCCCTCGGCGGGGGTAAACTTAAGAGCCTTGGCAGGAATGGAAATGGCTCCCAGAACTTCTTGAGTTACAATGGTGCAGGTTGCAGTCATTCCTGGGAGCAGCTTTAAATCGGGGTTTTCAGCGGCAATAACCACAGTGTAGGTGACCACATTGGAAGTGGTCACCGGATTTAGGCGAACTTCTTGAACGGAGCCGTTAAACTTTTCGTTTTGAAAGGCATCAACGGTAAAAGAAACTTTTTGCCCGGCTTTTACAGAACCAATGTCGGCTTCGTCTACGGCTGCCATCACCTTCATTTGTGACAAGTCCTTGGCGATGATAAACAGGGTGGGGGCGCTCATGGAGGCGGCAACTGTTTGCCCCACATCAACAGCCCTCTCTAAAATAACACCGTTAATGGGGCTGCGTATGGTGCAGTAGCTTATGTTCAACTTGGCCTGGTCCACCTCATTCTTGCTTCGTTCCATAGAAAATTTGGCTGCATTCATATTGTATTCCGCCTGCTCCAATTCCACGGCAGAAGCACTGTTGCTTTCGGCCAGCTTTTTTACCCGCTCGTAGGAACTTTTCTTAAACTTGTAATCGTTTTCAGCAGATTGGTAGGCTATTTGGGCTTGGTCTAATGTGGCCTTGAGCTTGGATTTATCAAGTTCGGCAATAATTTGGCCCTTGGTCACTTTGGAGTTAAAGTCCACGTATATTTTGGAAATGTCGCCGGAAACTTGGGTGCCCACCTCCACTTGGTCTACGGGTTCCAAGGATCCCGTGGCCGAAATAGACGTGGAAATATCTTGGCTGGCCACCTTAACACTGACCATTTCGCCAAGGGATTGGCTTGGGTTTGTTGTAAAAAAGTAGAGCTTTACACCGTAGGCAAGGGCCCCTAGTACCAGTAGTACTATTAAAATTTTTAAAAGTGCCTTCATACGACTTGTCCAAATTGAAAGGTTTCATTGTATCTAGAATTTTATCCATACAATCTAGAATTCCTGCATTTAGATGATTGAAGGGGTGTAAAAGTTGCATGGATTTTTGCTACTTTAAAAAACATGACTACCGTAGCAAGAAAAGATAATGGTGTGGATGTTCGCCGAGTAACCTGGGTGGGGCTTGCCTGGAATGTTCTTTTGTCCGTAGGAAAACTATTGGCGGGTATTTGGGGTGGTTCTCAGGCTTTGGTTGCCGATGCGGTGCACAGTATTTCGGATTTTGTTACCGATATTGCGGTGCTGGTGGGTTCTCGATACTGGAATTCTCCACCGGATGCCGAACATCCTTATGGCCACCGCCGTTTTGAAACTTTGATTACAATTTTTATTGGCCTTGCGGTTATTGGGGTGGGGGTTGGCATTGGTTACAATGCCATAAAAAATTTGATAGCTGGCGAAGAGAGTCATCCGGAACTGATAGCGGCCGTTATGGCTTTAGTTTCTGTGGTGGTAAAGGAAATTCTGTTTCAATATACCCGTCGTGCCGGCAGGGCCATTCGCAGTCAAGCTCTGGAAGCCAACGCCTGGCACCACCGCAGCGATGCCTTTAGTTCCATTCCCGTTGTAATTGCCCTAGTGGTAGCCATGTTGTTCCCTGGGCTCTGGTTTGCCGACGCTGTGGGTGCCATTATCGTGGCGGGCTTTGTTATTTTTTCTGGTTTTGAAATTACTTGGCCTGGTATTCATCAGGTGGCCGATAAAGGTGCCGATCCAGCTACTGTAGAAAAGTTAAGAACCATTGCTTTGAATCACCCTGCGGTAATAAGTATTCACGGATTTCGCACCCGCTATGTGGGCAGCGACCTTCACATCGACTTGCATATTGTGGTGGATGCCCAAATGACTTTGCGGGATGCTCACGATGCTGCCGAAGAAGTGGAAGGTCTTTTAATAAACTCTGGAGAAAATATTGTAGACGCATTGGTTCATATTGACCCTTACGATGAGGAAAAGGCCAAAAAGTGAATCTTAAAATGGTT
>JABUUT010000005.1:0-1320 GCA_021443045.1 Fibrobacteraceae bacterium | reverse complement strand
CTTCCCCTTCGTGCTCGGTATTACCAGAGTATCTGCGATGTGGAAACCTTGGGTTCCGGCCAGCATTTTAATGAACTGAAGGAACAGTACGTCATTTTCCTTTGTCCCGAAGACGTATTCGCCAAGGGCCGTCCCATCTACGAGTTCGAAAACATTGAGAAAAACGACCACTCCATCATTTTGGGCGACCTCACCTACAAGATTTTTTGTATTTTTAAAAAGTACAAGGAGTTCACCGACGAAACTGTTCGTGAATACATGGAATACTTCGCCACCAACGAAGTAAACTCGCCCACGGCCAGGAGCCTTCAGAGCCAGGTGGATTTCTACCGCAGCAACCCCAAAACCAGGAGCGACTACATGGAATTTCATTACATTCTCAGTGAATAACGCCGTGAAGGTCGAGCCGAGGGCCGTGCCGAAGGCGAACAGGAACGGCAGGCACTTCAAGACGAAATCACCCTGCTTAGGGCAAGACTTGCCAGGGCTGAGGCCGCTGGTTTCATTTCCGATGTTCAGGCCGACTACAAACCCTGAGTTTCCGTTCATCCCGGCGGGCTTGACCCGGGGAGCCGGGATCTTAACCTCGAACCTGGAACTTGACACACTCGCGGTACTTGGGATTTTCGTTCAGCTTGCCATAGACAAACAATTCGAAAAGCCGTGGCATGTCTATCCAGAAGGGGTGCGTTTCGAGCCTGGGTGAATCGCCCTCCTCAGTTTTCTTGATGGAATAATCGAAATGGCGCGGCACCATCTTGGCGATTTTTTACGGCCTCGGAATGGCACATAATCCGGCCACGGATTTTAGAATTAAGGTTTTCCTCTTGATTCGTGCGAATATCAATAAATTTTTCGAATCCATCGTTTTGCAGATTCAAAACCCCACTGAACATGCCATTGCTGACCACTGATTGTATTCAAAAGAATGAACTGGTACATATTTTTTGTTGGGTACAATTCAAAGGCATGGCACTTCTCATATTTTTCATTAACCAACGTTTCCCTATGAAGAACATACGTTCCTTCACCATTGTCTTCAAGACTCCAGTATACAAGCCATAAACTACCGGTTTTTGTATCAAGTTTCAACAAGCTGTAGATATTGTCCGTCTGGTATATTTTATACCTTCCGATGCAATCCTCCTCATTTTCAGTAGCAGTAATGCTACTAGGAAGAACCATCATAAACAGGAAAATTATTGAAAGAAGTTTTTTCATGGGTTACCTCTGGCGAGATTTTTGTTTCATATTTTGAATACATATTCACTTATCTTCCAAAAGCTTAATTAAATCTTGTTTATCCGGCAGCACTGTCTG
>JABUUT010000059.1:13244-18004 GCA_021443045.1 Fibrobacteraceae bacterium | reverse complement strand
AGCGTGGTGAAGATCAACGAATGGCAGACCCACCGCTTTGTAAGCCGCATGCTGGAATCTATGTTTAACACCATCGCCGGTAAACGCATCGCGGTGTTCGGCTTTGCATTCAAGGCAAATACCGGCGACACCCGCGAAAGCCCTGCCAACCTGGTGGTGCGGGATTTGCTTTCCGAACATGCACTGCCGGTGGTGACAGACCCCAAGGCCATTCCTGACGCCAAGCGGGATTTGAAGGATGTGCTGGAACAGGTAGAATTTGAACCCGACGAATACAAGGCGGTAGAAGGTGCCCACGCTGTAGTGGTCTGCACCGAATGGAAGTGCTTTGCCGAATTGGATTGGAAGCGCATCTACGATTCCATGGCAAAGCCTGCTTTTGTGTTCGATGGAAGGAATATTTTGGACGCCGAAGCATTGAGAAGGATTGGCTTCGAAGTTGTCTGCATCGGTAAGGGAAAGGCTGAGTAGTATATATTTTGCAGGGGTAAAGGATCGATTGAGAAATGGGCTTTAGTACAAAGACAAACGAACAAGTGGCGTTGTCGGATGCACAGGCTAAGATACTTGATATTTTTGAACATGTCAAGAAAATTTTGGATGCAGAATCCATTCCTTTTTTCTTGCTGGGCGGTACATTGCTCGGTGCTGTTCGTCACAAGGGCTTTATTCCTTGGGATGACGACATTGACATTGGCATTGAACGAGACGAGTACGAGCGTTTTGTAGAGTCGGTGGCAAAGTTCTTGCCAGCGCACCTTGAAGTGCGCTCTTATCGTGATGCGTCCGATCACCATTACTATTTCTCCCGCATTGTTGACAAACGCTTTTACATGAGTCGCGAGGGGAGCATCGTTTCCCGAAAGGAAAACCTGTGGGTGGATATTTTCCCGTTGGATGGCATGCCCAACAACGGTATTGTCCGCAGAGTCCACATGTTCCGTTTGCTTTGGGTACGAATGTGGTATCATATCGCTTGCTTTGACAAGGTGAATTTGCATCGCCCCAACAGACCCTTTATGGAACGCATGATTATCGCCCTTGTAAAGACATTCCATTTTCAAGGTGGGAAAAACTACAAGAAGTGGCTTGTCAAGCTGGATGCATTGCTCCGAAAGTACAAGGTGAAAGATTCCCACTGGATTGTGAACTTTATGGGGCAGTACAAGTTTAGGGAAATGTTCCCCAAGTCCTATTACGGGAATGGTGCTCTTTACGACTTTGAAGGCATGAAACTGACGGGCCCTGAGGATTACCATAAAGTGCTGAGTCAAATGTACGGTGACTATATGAAGGAACCGGAAGACTGCAAGAAGAATGTTCATGCAGCTCACATGATGAAACCTGACGGTAAAACTGACGAGGCGAAATAGCCATGTCGGATTCTTCTCTCAGGCAGCTGCAACTGAAGGAACTGGAACTGCTGAAGTTGTTCCAGAAAGTTTGCGAGAAGCATAATATCACCTACTTTGCCTTGGGCGGAACCCTTCTGGGGGCGGTGCGCCACAAGGGTTTTATTCCTTGGGACGATGACATTGACGTGGGGATTCCCCGACCCGATTATGAGCGTTTGTGCGGAATTCTGGAGAAGGAAAATCTGGGCGAGAATGTCCGCTTTCATACATTCCACAACAACAAGGATTACATCCGCTATTTCGGGCACCTGGAAGATACAAGCTTTAAAATCGTCCGCCACGACAAGATGAAGGCGGAAGAAACTTACGCTTGGATAGACCTGTTTCCGCTGGATGCCATGCCCAATAATGGACTGCTGCGCAAGCTGAAAGTCTATCATGTGCTTTTGCTGCGGGCCATGTTCCGCTTTTCCGGCTTTGACCGCCTGGTGGATGTGAACAAGAAAGGACGGCCCCTTCACGAGCGGATTCTGGTTTGGATAGGACTCCATACTCCCATAAAGCATTTTTTTGATACAAAGAAATGTTTGAATTGGCTGGAACAAAGTCTGACTTCGGAGACGTATTCCAAGTCTAACTACTTGGTAAACGCCATGGGGGCCTACAAGTTTAGGGAAATGTTCCATAAGAAGTATTATGGCAAAGGCCGTGCCTACCCCTTTGAAGATACAACCATTTGGGGGCCGGATGATTATGACTTTGTCTGTACCCAACTGTACGGTGATTACATGACTCCGCCAAAAATGGATGATCGAAACCATCACGGGTTGGAAAAAATCGAGGTTGCAGAAAATAATGTTGCCTCCTCGAATTAGCATTGTCACTCCTGTTTACAATTCTGCAAAGTATTTGCGGGAATGCTTGGACAGTCTGGTGTGCCAGACCTTTACAGATTTTGAAGTGATCGCCGTTGATGACGGAAGCGTGGACGAATCGCCGAAAATGCTGGATGAATACGCTGCAAAAGATAGCCGGTTTCACGTTATCCATAAGGTGAATGGAGGCGTGTCCGCAGCCCGCAATGACGGCTTGGAAAGCGCTTCTGGCGACTATGTGCTTTTTGTAGATTCCGATGACTGGCTGGAAAAAAATGCCCTGGAAATCATGATGAAATCGGTTGCCCGTGATGATGCCGATGTGGTGATTACGGACCATTTTACCTGGCGTGAAAAGGGTGTGGAGACAACGAATCATTTTTTTGCGCGGGATTTTGCAGCGAAGTCATTAGAGGACATTCGCAAAATCCAGCAGACGGTTTTGTATCGGGGCTATTCCCCCTATCCGTCAAAAACCTGCGGGTATATGTTTTCGGCCTTGTGGACAAAATTGATACGACGTTCTTTGTTGACAAAAAATGTCATAAAATTTAGCGGTGGACTGAAACTTTTTGAGGACGGCCTGGTAGCGTTACAGGTGTTTCAGCTTGCTAAAACCATTGCCTACCGAAGTGTTCCGACTTACCATTACCGCATTTTGAATAACTCCCTTTGCCATATTAATGAAAATCGTTTAATTAGGGACTGTGAAAAAATCCTTGGTGAAGTATGGAATTTTATCGAAAAAAATCAAGCCCAGCACTTGCGTGATGCTTATCTTTCGAGGGCTTTGTTCTTTACAAAAAAAATGGCTCTCCGCAGCTTTTTTAGCAAGGGTGCTGTTGGCAGTTTTTTTAAACGTTACGGAACTTATCGAAAACTCCTTGCGACTAGCCCTTACGCCGATGCCATACGCGAATCGAGTGATTTGAAACTCTGTGGAAATGAACGCAGCTTCGCAAAAATGCTTCGTATACATGGAAGTTTTTTTGTGGCTTTTATGTATGAATTGCGAACAAAGATAAAATGATTATGCTTGGCAAGTATTTCCTAGTTAACTTCCTCGGAGGTGTTTTCTAGAATATCGGAATTATTTTCGTAGGCGGTTTCCTTGCACTGAGCAATGTAGCCTAGCGGAAGCCCTGTAAAGAGGAAGATAAAAGAGGAACTGTTTCCGATGGTTCCTGATAAGGTAAGGAATAGTATTCCTCCTGCAATAAGCCCAAAGCCATTCCTAACTTTTGGAATCCGTTTACGGAATCGGAATAGCAGAATGAACATCCATATCAGAAGCAGATAGTAAGAGAATAAGCCCAGAAAACCGCGGTCTATAAGTAATGTAAATACTACAGATTCCAGACCGCCTAAATCGTTTCCGCTACTGTCGGAAGCTCTACTTTCGTCTGCAAAAATAACATGGGATGTGTATTTGTTTCCGTTGCCTAGAATGGGAGAATTGTATATGGTGGCAAAGGAAAAAAGTAACTGTTTTGTTCTGAAATCTAGAGAGGAACCGCCATGATCGGTATTTGTTTTAAAATTTTCCAACATAATTGCGGTAATCGCTGAAAAAGAAAAAATGATAATTCCAGCAATCAATATTTTTAACATAATGTTAAGTTTGTCGTAAAAGAAGAGGCATAAGCCGAATAAGGCGCATACCATTGCAGTGCGGGAACCACAAAGAAAGATGTTTAATGCCAATAGTAAAATTAAAAGACCAAGTTTTTGTGCATTGGGAGAATCTTTTTTGTAGAGGGGGGCATAAAATAAAAACAAAGTCATTAACAGGGTGCCAAAGGCGGTGGGGTGCTTTGTGGTAAAGCAGGTCCTAAAACGCCAACTTTGGGAAAGGCTCATGGTGGCCGAAAGATCACGGTTTCCGTCGTAGTAAGGAAACGCTTCGTTAACCAGTTTATAGGGAATATTATCGTCTAGCAAAATTTCTGCAATGCCAAAAAAACAAACAATGTAGATGAATGGAATTAATTTATACGCAAAATGTTGAATGTCTACTTGACGTCCGCATATAAACGCAGCGTAGATATACCCAAGACAATCAATGGCATCGCGAATACCGTAATACATATCTTTGGTGGCGAAACCAGAATTGTAGATGGCTGTAAAGACATAGCTTACGAGGTTAAAAAAAATAGGTATAGTTAGAAGATTTTTAAAAAGGCTTTTGTTGAAGTTTCCGCGATCCTTGAAAAATTCAATAAAGAAATAGGCGTAAAGAAAAATATGCTGTGGAGAAATGGAGGGATTCTTGATGAACAGGGCTGTGGTTGGAAACAATATGGTTCCCATGACAAGCGCCATGAACCGGCCTTCGGCATCGGTATAAAACATGACGGCAATAAGCCCAAAGAAAAATAACAGAACAAGAATGCTCATTATATAAATATACTAATTGTTGGAGGAGGCTTTTGGTATTGGAGTGGGTGTTAGGGATAATTCTAAGAAAATGGTAACGGGCGAATGGTCCGATGGGTATCGCTTTTTGTCGCCGTCCTGGTAGGTTTCGTCG
>JABUUT010000059.1:9610-11373 GCA_021443045.1 Fibrobacteraceae bacterium | reverse complement strand
CGGGAACGGTCCCGATTGTTGTATTGTTCGGGAACCTGTACGGTTACAACTTGAAGGTTCTGCTTTTGATGCTGGGTGCGTTTGCCTGTGAAGGTGGCTGCGGTTCCCTGGTCCACGAGAAGAACCACTTTTGCATCTTTGTTATGCTGTAAAAGAGACGTGATGCTGATTATAGTTTGTTCATAATAAGTATCTTTTTCATTGCTTACGAGAACATAGACAAATGTCATGGGAACCTCTTTTTTCCTGCTAACCCAGCTTAAAAAGCCTTTTTAAAAATTTAATTTTATGCTTTATAATCCGCAAGTTGCCAATAAATATGGAAAAATCCTTCCAGCTTTTACTTTGTTTAAAAATCGTGAAGGATCTGCGAACATGGCGGTATTGCTGGTCGGTAAAATCGGGGAAGATGTTAAAGCTGTTGGCAAATTTTTCCTGCTCTATCAGGGAGAGAATATCTCGCCGGGTCATGTTCTTTTTAAAAGTCTTTGATGTCCAACTATCATTGGATATGGATTTGCGGTGGTCTGCTCCCACTAGGGAACTGCAACGAATTTTCCCCAGGCAAAAACAGAGTAGGGACATGGCCACATCGCCGTTGGTGTAGTCCATGGCGAAATATTTTTCTTCGATTTCCTTGGGCATGGGGTTAATAATGTTGCGGTACATGCGAGTGCAAGTTTGTCCGAACATAACGCCCTTTTCAAAATCCTGAAGTGTGTAATCCCGGTCTTCCATGCTGGTGTAGGTGTCGAACCACTTCCTGTAAATGGGGTGGTCTTTTTTCATGGGGTTGCCTTCATCATCCACAATGCGGACATTGTGACCAACAGCGATGTAGTCGGGATTTTGTTCCAAAAAATCGGCCTGTCGCTGTAACTTTTGCGGGTCGGTCCAGTAGTCGTCTCCTTCGCACTCGGCAATGTACTTGCCTTTGAGTGGGGCGTTGGCGGCCCGTGTCAAAGAGCCGTCCCGTTTGGAATACTGGTTTTCTTTCTGATAGACCGGCTTGAGAATCAGGGGATACTTTGCCTGATATTCCCTGAGAATGTCTTGGGTTTTGTCTGTGGAGGCATCATCGTGAACAATGATTTCAAAGGGGAAATCCGTTTCCTGCATCAAGAAACCGTCCAGAGTCTGGGCGATATATTTTTCTTGGTTGAATGCAAGGCACTTGATGGAAACCAGGGGATGTTCCGTATCCATGCTTTTCCATTTTGCGGTAATTTCTTCTTGAGTCTTGTTCAGCATTTTAGGGGGTGCCTTTTTAACCTTTATTTAATCAGGGTGTTGATTTTTTCAAGCCGGTTCAAAGCTTCGTTCAATGTTTCGTCTTTTTTGGCAAAATGAACACGAATCAGGTGGTGGACATCTTCCTTGAAAAAGCAGGAACCGGGAACTGCTCCGACTCCGATTTTTTGTGCCAGGTCCACGCAAAAATCCACGTCACTTTTGTAGCCGAACTTGCTTATATCTGCCAGCACAAAGTAGGCTCCCTGGGGTTCTGTAAAAGTGATTCCCAAATCTTTTAGACCCTGGGTGAAAAGGTTTTTCATGTGGGTGTAATGGTTTTGGAGTTCGGTGTAGTATTCGTCGCCAAAGTTTAAACCCACCACCGTGGCTTCCATCAAGGGGGCGGAGGCCCCTACGGTTAAAAAGTCGTGGACCTTCTTTACGCGGTCAATGATGCGCTCGCTTGAAATCACGTAGCCCAAACGCCATCCCGTAATGGAGAATGTTTTGGAAAGTGACGAACAAACTAA
>JABUUT010000059.1:0-9037 GCA_021443045.1 Fibrobacteraceae bacterium | reverse complement strand
GTCATCTGGCGGATCATGGAGTCGCTGAATTTTGTGGTTCTTAAGCTTAGGTCTTTCATCTCTCAAAAGCCGTTGATGTAAAAGCTACATCTCTACGCCAAATTTTTCTTTGTACAATTGCTTGTATGGGACTTCCGGATAGAACTCCATATTGTGCCAAGTACCTCGCTTTTCCACGGGAGGAAATTCCATGTAGTTCCCGAAGTAGGCCGTGAGCATTTCGTGATACCCTGCAGGTACGCGTATGCTGATGGTTTCAAAGGGCACGTCTTTGTAATCGTCAAAGATGCTCTTGGGATAGATGTTTTTTAAAGGGTCATAAAATGTAGTGACGATAGGTGACCAGTAGCCTGTTTCTATGTGATTGTCGGCGGTGGCTTCCTTGTTGACGGCGTTCCACACGTCGATGGGTTTCATGTTGGGATCGAAGTCGTCACGAAGTTTCTGAAGGTCCCTTTCGGATTTATCGGGGTAGTCCTTGCGCATATAGGCGG
The DNA here is from genome assembly GCA_021443045.1 of Fibrobacteraceae bacterium. GTDB lineage: Bacteria > Fibrobacterota > Fibrobacteria > Fibrobacterales > Fibrobacteraceae > Fibrobacter. Next base: position 8,543 of record JABUUT010000059.1, on the reverse strand, counting down.
AGTTTTTAAGGATTAATTTGTTTATTTTTTCCATGCGAGGGGCTATGTCTTCTATGGTGGCGTTGTCCAGCGGGAAAATGTCGATATAGAGTCCCTGATTGAATTTGGCATGGGTGAAAGGCTTGACTACCACGGAAGTATTGGAATTGCGCAACCGCATGAAGGAGTAACCGTATTCAGGATCCGTGACGGTGGTTTGCAAAAAATAAGGCTCCTTGAAGTCGGCGAAAAATTCCTGAAGCTTTTCGTAGTCAGCTCTTGGCATACAGATGTCAAAGTCGTCATCCCAAGGGATGAATCCTTTGTGGCGTATGGCACCCAGAGTGGTACCTCCATCGGCAAAATAGCGAAGGTTATGCTTGCCCAGCGCTCGGGCTAATTCCCGGTACAAATCCATTTCTATGGCCCAGACTTTCTTCATCTCGGCAGTCACCAGATACTCGTCGCGAACTTCCTCGTTCCAAAAGTTTTCTGGAAGCCATCCTTCTGATTTGATTCTGTCAATTTCTGTCATAAATTTACCTGCTGTAAACTCTTGAGATATTAGAATTTGTCTGCCACAAAAAGCCCACCGGCCATGGGTTCGCTTTCTGAACCGTCGTCGTGCATGGCTGTGGTGATGTACAGTTTTTCGCCTGCGATACAGACTGACGTAACGTTCAATGCGGGAATGCGGATTTCCCCAATTTTTTCACCGGCCTGATTGTATTTTTCCACACGGGAGCCGCCCCAGATGGCTACATACAAGTTTCCTTCTGTGTCCACATCCATACCGTCGGGAACACCTTCGCCCTCAATGGAAACAATGTACTTGTCAAAGGTGGCGTTGCCTTCTTCGTCGTAAATGTATCGGCCCACTTTCCGGGTGGGCGTATCGATAAAGTACAAAAAGTTCTTGTAAAAGCCGATACCGTTTGAAATGCTTGTGCCGCTTACGAGAATCTTTGAAGAATTACCGTCGTGGCTGTACAGGGTGCACTGCTTTTCCTTGAAACGCTTGTAGCCCGTTGTTCCCAGCAGCAGTCTTCCTTTGGGGTCCCGCTTGCCGTCGTTGTAACGTATGGTAGGGTCGCTAATCAAGTGATAGAGGAAGACCTCATCGCCAGTGGAAATGTTCAGACGGAATACGCCTTGGTAGGCTGCATAGATAATATGCTCGTTTCCGTCAAAAACCGCAAAGCCCACCTGCCCCCGAGTCTTGAAAGTCTTTACGACCTGCTCCTTGGGGAAAACGAGAAAAATTCGCTCCTGTTCAATGGAAACGCACAGCACACAACCCAGCTCCTTATTCCAGACGGGGCCTTCCAGCAAAGTGGATTGTGCGTAAAAGAGGAGTTGTGGACTGTTCATTTATTATTCGTGCTTTGTTGAAGGATTACTTTTCGAACATGTCGATGCGAACCTTGTGCTTGCCGCCCATAAAGTCGGCTGCCAGGTAGGCATCGGTAATCTGCTTGCAAAGGTCAAAGCTGATGATGCGTGCGCCCATGCAAAGTACGTTGGCATCATTGTGAAGGCGAGTGAATTCTGCGGACTTGGTGTCGCCGCAAACGGCTGCGCGAATGCCCTTTTGCTTGTTGGCCATCATGCTCATGCCGATGCCTGTGCCACAAATCAAGATGCCTGTGTCTACACGGCCGCTGGTCACCTCTTCGCAAACTTTTTTTGCATAAATGGGGTAGTCCACAGAGTCGGTGGTATCGGTACCCACATTTACCACTTCGTAACCCTTGGATTCCAGATACTGGATAAGGGGCTGCTTGTATTCTACGCCAGCGTGGTCGGCGCCAATTGCAATTTTCTTAAACATGGTAGGCTTCCTTCAAATATATTTTAATGGTTCAATTATTCCAGCGGAATTGTGGACTTTGCGTTTTCGAAGTCCTCTACGGTATCCAGTTCACAGGAGAAATAATCCGAGGCGTCCACAACGGTAAACGTGTGTCCCTGAGGAATCATCCGTTCAAAAGCAAGTTCGTAATACTTGTTTTCAAGGTGTTCTTGGTCCATCATTTTTTTTAGTTCCTTGAACAGGGCGGAGGAATAGCTTTTTCCGAATTTTTCTATTCCAAGGCTTTCGCCGGCGGCAACCTTGGGGTCGCAGGTCTTGTTGATTTCCGTAATTTTGCCTTGGCTATCAACCACGACCTTCATTTCTTCTTCGCCTAGCTCGTGGCGAATGAGGGTCAGCACGTTTTCTGCGCTGTTGTCCAGGACCATCTTGGCAATCTGCGGATCGTACAGTAAATCGCTATCCAGCAGCAGAAATTCTTCGCCGTCGATAGCCTTGCGTGCTAGCCACAGGGAATAGATGTTGTTGGTGGAATCGAACATGTCGTTGTGGATGAAATCGACGTTTATGGAATTTTTGTAATGGCTTCCTACGAAGTCCTCGATCATCTGATGCAGGTAACCGGTGACGATGACGAAATCACGAATGCCGCAGCCAATGAGAGCATTCATGGAGCGCTCCAGGAGGGAATGTCCCTTTACGTCCAAAAGGCACTTGGGCGTGTTATTTGTGAGAGGGCGAAGGCGTGAGGCCATGCCTGCGGCGAGAATCACTGCTTTCATAGGGCGCAACTCTTGATGGAGTCAACAACAACTTGAATCTGTTCACGGCGACCCAGCGTGATGCGCAGGCAATCTTCAAGCCCCTTGTCTGTCATGAACTTTATCTTGTAGTTTTGCTCTGCCAAAGCTTTTTGCAGGGCTTCCTTGATGCGGGTCGGGTACTTGATGAGGATAAAGTTTGCGACACTCTTGTACACCTTGAAACCGGGGAGGTTTCCCAGTTCCTTTTTGAAGAGCTGGCGGTCCCATTCCATTTCGTCTGCAACATGGCGGTAGTAGTCTTCGCTATCCAGTGCGGCCATGGCGACCGCTTCGCTAAAGCGGTTGTAGCCAAGGTACTTGTTTGCATAGCTAAGGAATGCATCGTGACCCTTGCCCATGAAGCCAAAGCCCATACGCAGTCCAGGCAAACCGAAGAATTTGGAAAGGGTGCGGGAAATAATCAGGTTGGAATACTTTTCTACGAGCGGTGCGATGTAGGCCGTGTCGGTCGTGATGAAGGACGCGTATGCCTCGTCAATGAGCACCATGGTGTCGTCAGGAATGTTTTCCATGATGCGGCTGATTTCCTCCGAAGAAAGGCTGTTGCCGGTAGGATTATTCGGGGATGCCAAAAGAAGCATGCGAGGATGAATCTTGTTGGTTAATGCAATGACTTCTTCTACGTTGTAGGCGAACGTATCTTCCTTTTCGTAAAGAGGGTACATTTCAAAGGAACCGCCACATTCACCGGCGATGCGGTTGTAGTACCACCACGAAAATTCAGGAATCATGATGGTCTTGTTGTCTCCCTTCATGAGGTAGTAGTGGACTGCATTCTTCAGAATGTCCTCACCACCATAGCCCAGCAACACCTGTTCTTCGGGAACGTTGTAGATTTCGCTCAACTTCACGGAAACGATGCTCTTCTTGCCCTCGTCGTAGATGCGGGTGTAAAAACAGAGTTGCGCAGGGTCGAAATTCTTTACGGCATCAAGTACTTTTTCAGACGGTTCGAAATTGAATTCATTTCTGTCCAAGTAATTCATTTTTTTTTATCCTTTTTTGGAGACTGTCCCTAACTTATTCGTCAAATATAGAATTTTGGGGTGCTTATGTTGAAACCGAACCCTGATTTTGATGGGCAAAGAATATTTTAGTTAAAAAAAACGAAATGTTGCGAACTTTCGGAAAATTATATATTTCCGCTTTTATGCAATATTACGAAAACATAGCCAAAATTAAGGAATTTCTGTTATTCCTTGTAATCTAACACTATTTATGTCGGCGATGTTTCCTGAACGATGGTAAATTATTCGAACTTTCAGCTTTTCGTTGAACGCATTAATGATAAAAGCTGTGTTTACTGCAACGCCTAATGCTCCGACATTTTCCATGGGGTCTTCGACGATGAGTGGCCTTAACGTGTTCTCTGGGATTGTCGTATTTAAAGTTCCGTCATCTCTATAGGGGTATGTTGTGAAATTAGTTGTTTCAAAAGTTTGGCAATTTGATGTTTTGCCTAAGTAAAAACGGACTGCTCCCGAAGCTTCTGAAGAAATTTGACAAACATAGCCATCATTGTAACAAGACCCCAGTGGAATCTGCATATTTTTCGTTCCGTCATTACACTGTTCCGCAGCAAAAGACATTGCTACGCTGGTGAGGAGTGCTAGAATTAATCCTTTCATTTTAGTGGTCTCCTTTTTAGTTGCAGCTTTGGTTGCTTGTTGTTTATGATTATGTTAGACGAACCTTTAATGAGGAGTGCGCCATTGATCTTATAATAAACACCCTGGTTTAAAATATTTGTTTTTAGTTTTTTTTTGGATTGTATTTTCAAGCTAGTGTAAGTTGAGCAGAAATTATCCGGAATTGAATTTGCATCGGGGATTTTGTTGAAATTTAATGAACCATCGTCTTGAAATTCACACTGAATTTTGTATGAAAAATCTTTTAGGGATATGTTGCATAAAGCATTGTACTCGAATTTATTAGAGTATTTTTTATAAATGAAAAAAACGCCTGTTCTATAATTGCATATCTCGTAGCAAAAGTCATTCAATGAAAAAATTGTAGAATCAATGGTGAAATAATTCATGTTGTTATTTTTTGCTTGCTTAAAATTCTCAATTGCAAGATTTTCTAAAGAAAAATTTTTTTCACTTACTTTATTTCCCAGGGAATCAAATTCGCATTTGAAAAAAAAGAATATAGAATCTTCCAAGTCGCTTCTAGTGACTGGTTGAGTAATTCTAATGTTAAATGTATTCTCAACAGCAATACATTCTTCTTCTAGGGAAGGAGAACATGACCAACCTGGCATATCATAATTGAATGACATTCCCGTTTCACCAAAATCTTCAAGGGATCCACCATTCGGGAATGGCTTTATCCAGGGTTCGCTTTTTTCTGCTAAGGGATGCCCCGGAAACCAAAAACCACCAAAGTCTTGACATTGTTCCAAATTTGCTTCCCATGCACTTGAAAATACAATTGTCCTAAAAAGTAAAACGGATAAAATAAATGAAAATTTCATTTTAGTTCACCTCCTTATATGGGGAAAATAAAACCTGTAAGATGCCATAAGGAATGTTTTCTATTTTGCTTATTGTATATCCCCACCCTTGATTCTGATCATTATCGCTATCTAGAACGATTTGCAGGAATCTTGTTTTAACAAGAATTCGTTGGTTTGCCAAGGAATTTCCAGTAAAATCTCCGATTAAATGCCCCCACCCGTCGTAGAGATAGATGTGGTCGCCTTCACCAAGAGACGTTTCTGGACCAAACGTCACGTAATGTTCAAGGAAATCACCTAAATCAAGAATTTCAGTTGTCTGCATATTTGCTTGATATGGATGATTTCCATTAGATGTTGGTTCTGTTAATGGTAAATCACAAACAATAGATGCGATTTGTGCTGTACCATAGGCACTGTTGCCGGTTTCCACTCTGTATCCTTTCGCGACTACCTGCCATACACCAGTCTCTGGATTGTCCACATCGACAACTTCTACATTGTTTAAGCGATCAAAACAATTGTCTGAAAGTTTGTAGATTGAAGGACAAAACCGGTTTGCTTGTTTGGTTGCGTCGTCGTAAGTTATTCTCTCTAAACCGTATTTTCTTGCATTTAGATTGTTGTTTAATATATCGTTTCCTTCTCTATCAATATTTTGTGTTGGTAGGGGGTCTATTCTCCATGGATAGTGTATCTTTCCTGAAGGTGATACCAAGTAGAGATCTAAATCGTTAATGAGCTTTGTTTCCATATAAAGGTTTTTATTAGGATTACCGGGAGCGTCATCCCAGACTAGTGTCGTACGTAAATGTTTTTGTCCGCTAGGAACAGTTATTGTCCAACGTTTTTGTACTTTGTTATGTATGGCGAATTCTCGGAATTTTGCAAAAATATTTTTTTCAACATTGTAATCGATTATCAAATTCAAAGTGGCTTTAGCGTCAACTCTGCCCCATCCTGTAGCGAAATCGGGTCCTTTTGCAAAAGGGGTTTCTGTTGGAACCTTGAGGCTTAAATCTGGATTTTCTGAAGGCCCGACTCCGATCATATCAATTGCAGAATGAATTAACAAAGCTTTTACGGTTGAGTTGCGCATCGAATAAAGGTCTAATGGCTTTTTTGTTTGTTTTTGAAACGCTTGGTACATTAAGGCTATGATACCCGAAACATGGGGTGCTGCCATTGATGTTCCTGATTTTTTTATATAATAATTGTTTTCAAGTGCGTATGGAACGCTGGATATAATTTCTGTTCCTGGAGCCATTATGTCTGGTTTAATTCGTCCATCCCAGGTAGGACCTAAACTAGATGATCCTCTTAAAGTTAAATCATCAAGAGCTCCAACAGTTATTGGGTTCTTTGCGTCTACTAATATAGAGTGGAACCCTTTAGAGGATCCATATTGCGCTATTAAGCCATTGTTAGCAGCAGCGACAACAACTGCTTTGGTGGTTAAATCTCCTTTATCTGTACTCAATTTCCAGTTATAGAAGATGTTATGGTCTATTTTTCTGCTTTTTTCTCCATAATAGCATATATATCTTGCCTTTGTATCTTCACCTTCGTATTCTTCTTCCCGAATTTCTTCATGGCTTATGTGAGAGTGGTTGGTTACGTGACCTCGTTGGTTATCGAAACTGGATCCTCCCGATTGAAAAAGGACTTTGGGGGCGATTCCTCGATATTTATGCAACGAAGAACCTTGTCCATTACCTCCGATAATGCCTGCAACGTGTGTTCCATGAGAACTTGTAATAGATTGACCATTATCATAGCCGAAGTCTTTTCTTTCTCTGTTGTTCCCATTTAGCTGTTTTTCATTAAATCCTGGATGAGAAAAATCTATCCCAGTATCATAAACTCCGACGACAATTCCCTCTCCAGTGTAATTTGCTCCGTTTAACCAATTTGTTGATATTTCTGCAACTTGTAGAGCTTTTTGCCAGATTGGATCATTTTGAAGAGGTGATATATTTATTGTTTCACGACTATTGTCCAGTGTCACCGGATGTTGTCGATTAAGATGGATTGCTTTCACGTTAACGTTAGTTTCTAAACATTGAATTGATTTTTTTGGTATTTTGGTCAAAATTATGCTTCGGTCAATATATGTACTATCTCCTCCACAACCATGGATGATGTTCTTACAAGCAAATAGTTGTACATCTGGCCAACATTCAACAACTAGATTAAAGTCGCTTCGCTCACTCACAACAGATGGGCAAGAGTCTTTGTTAATACAAATTTTTTTTTCATTATAAAGGTCTTCTGATGAAATGTCCAATTTCAGAGCGGAGGTGTCATTGACGTCAAGTGCGTTGTAAAAGTTATTTAGTATTGCGCTCAAAGTTTTTTTAGAAACGGAAACCACGGCTTTTAGCAGATGCAAACCCTTATTTTGATAACGTGTTGTTTCAAGGAGTTTTACCCCAACGCTATCTAAAGCCTGTCTTTCTTTGATACTAAAGGGACTTCCCTTAAGTAACCAGAATCGCCCTTTAAAATGTTTTGCCGAATCAAGTCCATTATACTGTGAAATAACTGATGTTCCTAAGCGATCCTGCCAATAAATATTATTAGAATCATGCTGCAAGGCAAAAGGATCGCTTCCCCAAAGAATGCGGCCTTCAGAATCATAGACTGCCATTTTGTAGTGAGGTTCTTGAACGCCCACGTTTGTTTGGAATGAGTAGTCCTGAGAACAATCCCATGCTGAATAGTCTTCCTTCATGATTCGGAAGTTTATAGTTGATTCTCCGTGTGCAGGAATTATTCCAAAAAATTTTAAGGAAACGACGGAGTAATTTGGACCGTAATAAAATTGAGGATTGACGGAATCTACAGTAGAAAAGTTATCCACAACGACTCTTAGGGTTGAATCAATGACCTTCAATCCAGCTCCAACGCAACTTACATTATTTGGATTAGCTTTGCAGTGTTGGATTCTTGGATTTTCTGCAAAATAACGGATTCTTGGGTTTTCAAGGGGCTCATTCGAGGTGTTTTTCAATGCTATGCGATATTCTACCCAATTCCATTCTGTGCGGTGACGCTCACTCAACAATTGAATAACTGGTGTTGTGGATGCCCATGAGATTGCTGCACTTAAGACAAGAATGATAAATAAAGTTAGTTTATATTTGCATTCATTCATAAGGTATAATCTGTTGATGGGCGGTTTCTAGCAGCTAGTGTGACTAGCGAACATTTTAGGTTGGTCAAAATATACCCTTTTAAAGTCAGATTGTCAATATTTCTCGCAACTTTATGATTTTTAACACTAAAGAGAGATTGCACATGTTGACCATTTTTATGTGCGGAAGAAGTTCATGATTTAACGTAGGCAATCTACAATTAGAGGTAGTCCTTAAAAATGTTAGGGCTTTTATTGATTGGATTGTTTCTTGAGTAAAAGGATTGATACCCTTTCATTTCTTCATGGACTTGAATTTAAAATCGGTGAGGC
>JABUUT010000058.1 GCA_021443045.1 Fibrobacteraceae bacterium | reverse complement strand
TACGACCGAAACCATTGATACCGAGTTTGAGAGCCATTATTGGATCCTTTTTTTATTGTTAAACTGCAGCTAACCCACATTGGGTCGCCAGCGATTGACCTCAAATTTATTTAAAATTGTGTCAGTTGAGTAGTCTTCTACAAGAATTTTTTATGAAAAAGCCAATTTTTTTATCATTTTGTGATTTTAGTCCTGTTATTGGACTTTTACCCATCCTTCTACTGGGTTCCTGTGCCCAAAATGGAGCTGTTCTAACAGAGAGCTCCTACCAAGGCCAAGAGACCAGCTCCGCCGGTACGGGGGCTTATTACGCCAATGAATACGAGCAAAATACCACCTCCTATGGTGAAAGTTCCAATAAAACCACCTACTCCAACGGAAACATCGCCTCAAAGGGTTATTCTTTTGCTCTTCCCAGCCAGGAATGGAGCGTTATTGGGGGCGAAGATGGGGCACCCTACGAATTTTACAATGCAAACACAGGCCGACGGGCCGTATTGAGGGAAGTGATTCTTGACGAGGGGGAACCTTTGTCGCTCATGGACCGGGCCCGCATGGAGCTCCAAAGTTTTGAATCTAGCGGCAAAAAGGCAAATTTAAGCGAACTGGCGCCCCAGGAAGCCTTTGGAACCACTGGAGCCTTTTTTGATGTGGCTGGCAAAAGGTTCGACACTCCCTACGAAGCCTGTGGATTGGTCACGGGCGCAGGAAATCGCGTCTACACACTTACCCTGTCTGCCACCGACAACACACCGTCTACAGGAGAACTTAAAAAAGAATGGGAGGAATTCTTTAAAGGTTTTGAACTGAAGGAAGTGGCCAAGGAAAGCGGCCCCGAAATGTCTCCCCAGAATGTTAAGAGCCACAACTCCTCCACTCTGGGCTACCAGTGGCAAGTTAAAGACACCCTCTGGCACTACTGGAGCAGTGTAGCCCGGCAAAACAACGACCCCGATATTGTGCTTGCCAACAAAGACGAAGATATTTCGCTTTTTGTGTATGGTGCCACATTGCCCAGCGAAGAGGTAAGCTCCAACGACTTGTTCAAGGTACTTTTGGTTCGCCTGGGCGTAGACCCCAATGAACCAAGCATGGAGGTTCGCCGTGTAAAAGTGAAAAACGGCAAGGGCGACAACATGTACGCACAGGAATTTTCTCTGACACACACGGTTAATGGCTATGACTTCTACTACTTTGGACGCTACCTCTACGAAACCGACGAGAACAACAACAGCCGGGGCATTTTGATAGTTTCCTGGACCCAGGGTATCAACAAGAAAAAATATGGCAAAGTGATGGACAACGCCATTGAGGGGCTAACCCTAGGACCAGTGCCGCAGGTGGAAAACAGCCAGAAACAAAAAAAGTTTAACGCCGCTCTCATGAGCCAGGTTGGTATGCTCCGCCTTGTAGAAAACCAACCTCTGGTGGCCCTGAGCTACTTTGAACGGGCCAACAAGATGGACCCCGAAGAACCCCTCTACCTTATTAACTGCGGTTTTATTTATCAACTTAAGGAACTTTATGGCCCAGGCATCAGCCACTTTGAAAGCCAAAAGGATCTGGTGCGTAAAAACGGAAAGTTGTATTCCATTTTGGGTGAAATGTATGAAGCCTTGTTTGATTACGGACGAGCCCGGGAATGTGCAGAAGGGGCTTTGCAATACACGCCCAACAATCCTGAATATGTGATTAATTTGAGCGACGCTTTGTGGGGGCTGGGGCAGCGTACCCAGTCTTTGGTGGTGGTGCAGCGTTTGTACGATACCCAGCCATCTTCTCGGTTGGGCGTGTATCTGGCCAAGACCTACATGGGTCTTGACCAGTATGCCGAAGCGGTGGATGTGCTCTATGGTGTTCGTGGCCGCTTCGGCATGAGCAAAGACCTGGGCATGACCATGATGGACGCCCTTGTATTTTTGGGCCGATACGAAGAAGCTCTGGCCATTAGTGAAGAAACCCTGGCCAAAGATAAAAACGACTTTAAAATCTGGAGCATGAGAGGAAAGATTCTCTTTTACGCCCACAACTACAAAGAAGCCGAAAAGGCGCTGACAAAGGCACTCTCCATGAAGAGCGATGACGAAGACGCCAAAAGTTTTTTAAGCGCCACCAAGGCATTTTTGGGCAAGGCCGACAACCGCACCTTGCAAAAACCAATTACTCCAGTGGAAGAACGCACAGGTAACCTTAAAAAACTTTTAAGCCCACAAGCTAAAGAAATGGCAAACGAAGGGGATTTTCCAGCAGTAATGCACTACCGTAGGGAAGCTCTAAAAGCCGAAGGCTCCAACTGGACACGCAGCGAGGAAATGCTGCTGGAGATTATGGACCTGCGGGGTGCCGCCATTTACAGAGAATTTACCTTTGACTTTTTACCAGGCTTTGACCGCATATTCATTAACGCCCTTGAAGTGTACGACAGCAATTGGAACCTGAAGCAGAAGGTGAATCTGAACAGCGCCTACATTACTTACGCCACAGAAATAGGCGGTAAAAACGAGTCTCAAACAGCCCACTTCCCTCTTCAGGAACTGGCCCCAGGCGACTTTGTGTACTACCAGTATTCCCGCACCAACATCGAAAGCAAAGGCATGATTCCCTACACCGACTTTGTTTCTAGCCGTGACATTCCCGTAGGCGAAGCCAGTTTTCGCATTTATGCCGACACCAACCGATTTGTAACCGAAGAATATGGCCCACTGGAGAAGGTAGGGTTAAAAGACGGAATGGAATGGAAAATCAAGAACCCCGTTGTTATCCGCAAAGAGCTGTACATGCCTGTGTATAGAGACTTTGGAGCCGGATTTATGCTTACCGGAAAACAGGAATGGAAAAATGTGGGCGAAGACTACCAGAACCTGATTAAGCACCAATTTAAGCAGGCCGTTTCTGTTCGGGAAAAAGCCTTTGAGGTTAAAGGAAGCAAGCTGGGAGACGAGGCGGTAAAAGCCTTGGTGCGTTTTGTGCGCCACGACATCCGCTATCGCGATGTTCGTTTCGGTGGCCACAGCCTTATTCCACAAACCGCCGAAACCACGCTTAAAGAGCGTCGTGGCGACTGCAAAGACATGGCTCTACTTCTTAAAGAAATGCTCCAGACCATCGGCATAAAAAGCTACCTCACAGCCATCCACCTCACCGACGCCGGCTTTGAACTTTTACCCACCATCCAGCAGTTTAACCACATGATTCTCTACATTCCCAAACAAGACCGTATTTCGGAAATGTGGGTAGACGCCACCGACAAAACGGGCAACGAACGCCCCGTTCCACTAGACATGGAAGGCAAGGTGGCCCTGGTGATAAACGGAGAGGAAAGTCATGTTGTAACCACCCCGATTCTTGAAGACGATCAGGAGCACCAGATTAGCATAGACCACCGCCTGTTCATCAACAGCGACGGAAGCTCCGAATTTAGGGATTCCCTAGTACTTCAGGGCAAATTCGCCTCCACCATCCGCAACCGTTTTTACGGTCGCGATTCCAAGGAACAACAGCGTCTTTTGGAAGACTTTTTGGCAAGCGGCATTCCCGATGTATCCATTTCTAAAATTGACATCGAAAATTTGGACCAGTTTAACAAGCCCTTGATTATGGTTTCTACCTACGCCTCCAAAAATTACTTTGGTCAGGGAGGCTCAGAACTAAAGGGACGATTCCCCAATGTTTGGGAACGGAGCCTCTTTAAGCTTCCCAAGGTGAACAAGCGCCACCACCCCATACGCATGCCCCACGAAACAGGCTTTAGCTACAGCCTGCAAGTAAAAGCCGCTGACGGCCGCCAGGTGGTTACCCAATATTCCAAAAAATTCCCCAGAACACCGGACTACGTAAGCTTTGAAAAGCAGAAAAACGGAATCAAGTGGACCACATTCGCCCTGTACGCCGACCCCAGCGAATACGAAAAAATCCGGGAAGAATGGAACTACCTCTTAAGCGAAACCAGCCCCATGATTACTGTGAAGTAAAAAGTAATTCCACAAATCCCATTGTAATAAGCCCAAAAGATTTTATGAAGTTGTTAAAATGAAAGCTCTTGTAATTTCAGACATTCATGGTTCCGGCATCGCAGCAAAAAAGTGTATGGAACATTTTGAAAAATTCCATTGCAACCGCATATTCCTTCTTGGCGACATTCTCTACCATGGCCCCCGCAACCCGCTGCCTACAGGCCACGGCCCCATGGGCGTTGTGGATGAATTGAATAAGCACAAGGACTACATTACAGCGGTGCGGGGGAACTGTGATGCCGAAGTAGACCTGATGCTGCTGGAATTTGAAATTGCCGATGAATATCGGGTAGTAGAGGACAAGGGCTTTAAGGTGTTTCTTTCCCACGGCCACATCTTTGAGCCAGAGCTCATGAAGCCCCAAATGGCTGACATCTACATGTTTGGCCACACCCACAACTATCTGGTAAAAAAGAACAACCAGGGCGTGGTAATGTGCAACCCAGGTTCCACCAGTTTGCCAAAGGGGTTCGAGGTCACAGGGCAGGGATTTTTACCCCACCCCCCAACCTTCGCTATTTACGATAGCGAAAACTGTGGCACCAAAGGTGACGGCACCTTCCCGACTTTTACCATTTACCACATGGAAACCGGGGAAAAGGTTCTTTAAAAAGACTTGAGGGATCCCCAAAAAAACTGTGGCAAAAGAAGCATTTATTAGAGCTTGGTAAGCTGTGAATGGTATCCAGCCGGGTCATTCTGGAGGGCGGAACGACCAATAGAATCTAAAGAATGTTAATCTATAATTTTATAACTGAATACCGATAACTGATAACCGAATACATTGTATTAAAACCCTGTCTTACCACACACATTGTTATGCAGCTGGTTATACTTTTATATATTTTGGTTATGGTTCTCAATGTTATTTGGCTGATTTTCTTTTTTGGGGCGTTTATCGCCTGCCTTGTGCAGTGGATTGGTTTTGGCGATGCCGAAATTTTTAACAAAACTATTTTGGGTGCCTTTGACATGTCCAAGACAGCCTTTGAAATTGCCCTGGGCCTCACCGGCATACTCTCCCTGTGGCTTGGAATTCTAAAAATTGGCGAAAAAGCTGGCGCCGTGCAGATTTTGGCCAAGGTTGTTTCTCCTCTGTTTTCCAGACTGTTTCCTGAAATTCCAAAGAACCACCCTGTAATTGGCACTATGCTCATGAACATCAGCGCCAACATGCTGGGGCTGGACAACGCCGCAACGCCAATGGGTTTAAAAGCCATGAAGGAACTTCAGGAGCTAAACCCAAACACAGACAAGGAAGTGGCCAGCGATTCCCAAATTCTATTTTTAGTGCTCAATGCCAGCGGCCTCACCCTTATACCCGTAAGCATAATGACCTACCGCGCCCAAATGGGTGCCGCCAACCCTTCCGACGTTTTTTTACCCATTCTTTTAGCCACATTTTTTAGCACCCTGGCAGGCCTTATTGCCGTAAGTTTTTTTCAAAAGGTAAAACTCCGTGACCCTGTGACCATAGCTTGGATAGCAGGGCTCTGCGCCGTTGTTTTTGCAACCCTCGCCTATTTTTCCCGCCTTACCGCCGAGGCTTTGGGTACCACCAGCCTTTTGGTAAGCGGGCTTATACTCTTTGGCATTATTGTTACTTTTCTCGCCTTGGCCTGCTATAAAAAAGTTCGGGCCTACGAAGCCTTTGTTGAAGGAGCCAAGGAAGGATTTCACACTGCAGTAATGGTTATTCCCTACCTGGTGGCCATTCTTGTTGGCGTGGCCGTATTCAGGGCCAGTGGAGCCATGGATTTGGTAATGAACGGTGTGAGTTATGGGCTTAGTTTGTTTGGAATAGGAAACGACGTGGTTCCAGCTCTCCCCACAGCCATTATGAAACCTCTTTCGGGAAGCGGTGCTCGAGGAATGATGATCGATGCCATGAAAACACTGGGCCCAGATAGTTTTGCAGGAAGACTCAGTTGCATGTTCCAAGGAGCCGCCGACACGACATTCTACATTATAGCCGTATACTTTGGGTCTGTAGGGGTGCGTAAAACGCGCCACTCCGTGTTGTGCGCCCTTATTGCAGACTTTGTAGGAATCGTTGCCGCCATTTCCATAGCCTATTTGTTCTTTCCTCCAGCATAAAAAAAGCTCTTGCCGGGGTGACAAGAGCTCGTTTGCAACGATCGACCCAAGGTCCTCACGTTGCTGAATTTAAAGATAGAACAATTTTTTTAAATGTGATGGTTCTCACATGTAAAAAGTGAATTTACATTTTGCCAAGTAAGAAAAATAAAATTTTGCTTATGTTCCTTGGGAAAAATTTTTTATGGCAGCCTTTTCAATTTAACCAAAGTAATTTTTAGAGGAGCTCTTCTATAAAAATTCTAATTTGCAAATCATGATTCTCTTAGTGGCAGAAAAACCCTCCGTTGCAAACCAGCATTACAGACCCATGCTAGAACGCTTGGAAGGTGAGAAATTTTCCCAGGGAGAAGGTTGCCTCATAGGAAAGAACCACTGCATTACCTGGTGCGTGGGCCACTTGATTACACTGGCGCCCTTGGATGCCTACCCAGGCTTTGAAGGAGGCTGGAGGCTTGGTAATTTGCCTCTTTTGCCCGAAAAATTCCGCCTTATGGAAATTGAAAGCACCAAAAAGCAGCTGAACGTGGTGCGGCAGATGATGAACGAGGCCGATGTGCTGGTGAACGGAGCCGATGCGGGCCGCGAAGGAAATCTGATTTTCGATTTGATTCTGGACTACACCCCGGATTTTAAGAAGAAACAGATTAAGCGACTTTGGGTGAACAGCTATGTGGCCAAAGATTTAGATAAGGCCTGGAAAAATCTGGAAGATGCCTCGGAACGGTTGAACTTGAGCTATGCAGCCAGGCTGCGCCAACGGGCAGACTGGATGGTGGGCCTCAATGCCACCCGAGCCTACACCCTTACAGCAGGCCGTGGAAAGATGATTTCGGTAGGTCGGGTGCAGACCCCCACGCTAAACCTGATTGTGGAGAGGGACACCATAGTGGAACAGTTCAAGGAACTGTTCTACTACAGCGTCGTAGGAACATGGAAGGGCTACCAGGCACAACTTTTACGGCCAGAAGAAAAAATAAAGGACGAGAAAAAAGAGACAAAAGATGTTCCCACGATGAAGGTGGCGGTTTTTGAAAAAGAGGAACCCGCCAAGACCGTGATTGCCAAATGCTCCGCCCCAGCAACCACCATCATTACCTCCATTGACGTTCAGCAAAAAAAACAATTCCCCCAAAAGCCCTTTGACCTTACAGAACTACAAAAAGAAGGCAACAAGCGTTTTAAGTACAGTGCCCAGCAAATTCTGGACTGTGCCCAGAATCTTTACGAAAAAAAGCTCCTCACCTACCCCCGCACCGATTCGGCCTACCTGCCCGACACCATGAAGCAGGAAGCCTACAACCTGGCCGCTCGTCTTTCTACACCAGAGCAAAAAAAAATAATGCGAGGTATGGAAGAAAACTTCGTATTCATCAACTCCAGCAAAGTCACCGACCACTTTGCCATTATCCCCACCGGCGAACAGCCAAGCAACCTGCCCGAGATGGAAGAAAACATCTACAATCTGGCCAAGGAACGCTTTGTACAAGCCTGGCTTAGGCCCTACCTGTGGAACGAAATGGAAGTGATGCTGAAAAGCCCCGAAGCAAGCTCAACCGAAACAAGGCCCGAAATAAAGCCAGAAACTTTCCGCCTCAAGCTCAAACAGAACGAAGATCTTGGCTTCAAGGCATTGGTCAAAGAAAAAACGAAAGACGAAAGACGAAAGGCAAAAAAGAAAACCGACACCGATGAAGTGAGCGACGCAGTCGGTGACAGCGGGAACTCCGATGAAATCACAAATGTTGTGGATACGTTCCCCCAGTGGAATGTGGGAGACGCCGCCCCCTTCGACTCCATGGAGCTTCAAAAAAAGAAGAAGAGCAAGCCCAAATACTACACCGAGGCCACCCTCCTTGCAGCCATGAAAACGGCGGGCAAGCAAATTGAGAACGAGGAACTTGCCGAAGCCATGAAAGACCGGGGCCTAGGCACCCCAGCCACCCAGGCTGGCATTATCGAAACCCTTAAAAAGCGTGGCTTTATCGAAGCCCAGAAAAACTACCTGGTAAGCACCCCCCGGGGCCGTGAAGTGATTGCCCTTATGGACGACAAAGTAAAATCACCAGAAATGACCGGTGAATGGGAATACAAACTTTCCCAGGTAGAAAAGGGGAATCTGCCCCCTGTTGAATTCCGAAACGGCATTGTGGAATATGTGAAGGAACTTTTCAAACACCTCCACGAAAAATACGCAAGCCAATTTGAGCGGGAAACCGTGACCGAAGCACTCCAATGCCCCAAATGCAGCCAACCCCTCGAAATTACCCCCTGGGGTTATGTGTGTAAAAATCAGGAGTGCGGCCTTAAAATAGGGCATACCATTGCAGGCCGCACCTTAAGCCACAGCGAAATGCAAAACCTGCTCTCCACTCGGGAAACACCAGTTCTAGACGGTTTTGTCAGCAAAAAATCTGGAAAAAGTTTTAGTGCCAAGCTGCAACTTAAAGACGACTATTCCATTGAATTCAAATTCGAAAACGATGGCAAATTCCACGGTACCAAAACCGATTACAAGTGCCCCCTCTGCGGAAATTCCTTAGAAGAAAATAAGAATGCCCTGTTCTGCACCGCCGTGGCAGCCGTTCCAGGCAACAATCCAAAAGACAACCTGGATGCCACAGTCGGAGCCTCCTGCAGTTTTACTTTATTCAAAACAATTGCCAGCCACACCCTAACCCCATCTGAAATCGAAGCTCTCTTTACCAGCGGAAAAACACCCCTCATAAGAGACTTTAAAAGCAAAAACGGCAATACCTTTGCCGCAAGCCTCAAGTGGAGCGAAAAAGGCCGCACCCAGTTTGAATTCCAACGCCGAAACCTCCCCTGCCCCCTTTGTGGCGACCAGCTGCGCTTTCGCGAAGGCCACGACAACCAGGGCAAAAACCTTTCCGCTTTCATCTGCATGAATACCCAATGCAACTTCGGAATACCTCAAGTTTTTTACAACCGAAAATTCTACGACGACGAAGTGGAAACACTGCTAACCCAAAAATCCACCCCCATTCTGGAAGCCTTCCAAAAGAACGACACCCTTTTCCGGGCCGCCCTTAAAATACGCGAAGACGGTAAGCTTGCCTTCAACAAATTAACTGTAGAGATAATCAATAGCTAAAATCCAAAGATTGAGGCATTTTCGATTACAAATTATTTTTTAACCTTGTCATCCTGAACGGCCTAGCCCATGAAGGATCCAGTAGAATGTCCATATAAATACTAATTACTGACAACCGATAACTGATAACCGTTTACCGCATTTAACTTCTGTGTCGCACCACGGCACTGCCCCGCTCAACAAGAAACTATCCAGTTTGTTATCTCGCA
>JABUUT010000057.1:2834-25962 GCA_021443045.1 Fibrobacteraceae bacterium | reverse complement strand
TCGCACTCACGACCGGTTAATACCGGTCGCTTGTTGCTCACAGCTCTGTTCCTTTTTCCTGTGGCTCAATCCATGTTTTATTCCATATCGGTTTTACTTCGGGCGTGTCATCCTGAACGGCATACGCCGTGAGGGATCCAGTAGAATGTCCATATAAATACCAATCACTGATAACTGACAACCGACAACTGATAACCGATAACCGATAACCGATAACCGGCCTCTGACCTCTGACAACCTCTTTCTAAATTTCCACGAGTTTTTTATCCAGCAGCGGAAACACTCGATTTAGTTCCAGTAAATCTAAAATTTTATCAAAATCGGCGTAAAAGCTGGGAACGGTCTCTAGGGAATCCTGAATTTTAAAAGTTTGGGATGGATTAAGCAATTGTTTTTCTACCAAACTGTACATGGTTCTAGATGTCAGCGTTAATCCATGCATGGATTTTTTGGCTTCAGCCGTCAAGTCGGCTGTACTAACGGAGCAAAATCCGCCTTCCAATGATTTTCCTTTTTCTTTAGCCACTTTAATAAAAGTGGTCAGTATCATCTGGTCTGTCATCGACAGAATGTTTGGCGAAATTTTTTTGTTTAATGCACGGTAGCGTAATGTTTCGTACAGAAGGGGCACCAATTGCAAACTTTCCACTCGCAGTATTTTTTGCGAACTTCCGTTTTCTTGAACCTTGAGCACACCCAGATTTTCCAAGGAATGTAATAGACGGTCTGTTTCTTCGGCGGAGGTGTTGTTTAAACACTTAAGTTGTATGTACAATTCGTCCAAGAGCACTGTGTCTACGCCACTTTGTCGAACCTTGGACGAAATTACAAAAAGTAGGGTAGGCAGAGCCTGAATTAAATCGTTCTTCTTTTTGTTTTTTTGGGCTATGTGGTAGCGGCTTGTTAAAAAGTCTAAAATAGACTTTAGCCAGGATGGCTTGTTGCTGAGCGTGGCCTCGAGCATGTCTTGAGTAATTACAATCAGCTCGCTAGGTTCTGCGGCCTTAACGGTGTACTCTCGAGGAGCACTCTCTAAAAGGCTCAATTCCCCAATAATGGTTCCCGGGCCAATGTTTTCTAGGTAATCCCCGTCTTCGGGGGTGGAACGTTGGGCCACCAGCATGCCGCTCTTTACAATAAAGAGGGTGTTTCCCTTGTCGCCTTCTAAGGTTAAGTATTCGCCCTTGTTTATTTGCATTACAGAACCCCTTTCAAATTGGTTTCGTAACGCAGAGCGGTTAAAAAGTAATTTACTTTATCTGAATTAACGGAAAATTGGCCTTTGGGGCCTTCCTTAAACCAGCCCAAATTTTGCATGGCAATCCATTCACCCACATCGGCCTGCGGGAATTTTTTTTGCAAATGCGACAACCAAACGGGGCTTTCAGCTTTTTGTTCATTGCTTATTATAGATAAAGTAACTAGAATTTTCTTTTGCTGCAGCGAAAGCTTAAATGGTGCCCATGGCCTGTTTTCGCTTTGGGCCTTTTGATAATCAACAAAAATGTCCAATAAGAATCCATCCAATACTTTTACCCATGTATCATCACCTTGCTTTTCAAACTCTATAAAACGCCGGCGAGCTAGTGCCTTAAGGTCTTCTTGAATAACACTGGTCGGAATTTTGGTTTGCCAGTGAAATTCATCTAGGATATCCCTGAGCTTTATCTTTTTTATTTTTTCGTCGGTGGATCTGCGGTAGGTAAGGGAATGGGCTTTGTGGGTGCTTTTCTTTTCTTCGGCTGTGGAAAGGCTTAAAAATTGGGCCAAACTGCACAAGGTGTCTTGCACCCTCGCTTTAAAGACGGCTTCTTTAAGCTTTCTTGTTTTAGATGACAAAGCCTTGATTACTGCTAGTAGCCACACGGGAAGTGTTTTGAGTTCCGATTCCATACACTCTTCGTTAACCAAGGTAATTTTAGATTCCCTTGTGGCTTCGAGGGTGTACTTAAAAGGCTCCCGCTCCAACAGTGCAGCAACTCCCACCAAATCACCTGGATGCATTCTAAAGACGGTCTTTTTTAATCCGTCGCTTTTTTCTACCGCAACCAGTTCGCCTTCATCCAGAATCACGATGGAACGGTTTTTCTTTTCGGGACTATATACAACAAAACCCGCCTTCACGATTTGCCTCGTGGGCGGGATAATTTGTTGTCTACCATCTCCTAAACTATTCACCGGTGCATACCTCATGAATAGAAAGCAGGGCGGAATAGGCGATTAGGCCTGGCGTTCGTCGATACGAGCAGCCTTACCGCGAAGGTTGCGCATATAGTAAATGCGAGCCTGACGAACCTTACCTGGACGATCGAGCACAATGGAGTCGATGCGTGGGGAGTGGAGAGGGAAAATGCGTTCTACGGCAACGGAACCAGACATCTTGCGAACAGTAAGCGTTTCGGAAATACCGCCGTTCTTCTGCTGGATGACTACACCCTTGAATGGCTGGATGCGTTCCTTTGTTCCTTCAATAACCTTGACGTTCACAGTAACACTGTCGCCAGCGCGGAACTTAGGCATATCTGTTTTCATGTTTTCGCTATGGATAGCTTCGATATTAAGGGACATATTGTGACCTCGTTTTATTTGTCGCCAAATTTAGTATTAATTTCAAGATTTTTAAAGATGTCAGGGCGTCTTTCTTGGGTTCTTTTTAAAGATTCCTGCTTTCTCCATTCAAAAATCCGTTGATGATGGCCCGAAAGCAGCACTTCGGGCACTTTTTTGCCTTCAAAAACTTCGGGCCGAGTGTAGACCGGCCACCCCAGTACGCCCTGGGCAAAGGAGTCTGTATCTCCAGATTCCCGGTTTCCCAAGGCTCCATCCAAAAGCCTTACCACCGCATCGGTAACCACCATGGCCGGAAGTTCCCCTCCGCTTACCACAAAATCTCCTATGGAAATTTCAAGGTCCACTTCGGACTGGCGTATGCGGTCGTCGATGCCTTTGTAGTGGCCGCAAACTAAAACCAGATGGTTTTCTTGGGAAAGTTCCTTGGCTAGCTTGTGGGTAAAGGGAACGCCGTCTGCAGTAAGGTAAATCACCTTTCCGCCATCCTCTTTTATACCTGTGCTTCGAATGGCGGCTGCCAGTGGTTCGGGCCGGAGCACCATGCCTGGTTCGCCCCCGTAGGGAACGTCATCCACCTGGCCATAATCGTTCACGGCAAAATCCCGCAGGTAAACGGTGTTGAATTCCAGCAGACCCTTGGCCTGGGCCCTCCCCATAATGGACTCTTTCATGGGGGTGAACATTTCCGGAAAAATAGTAACACAGTCAATAATCATTATTTTCTCCACTACTTGTCCGGGCAAAGGTTCTTAAGGTATTCTGCATGGCAAACAATGGCTTTTTCACCTTCGTTCACTTCAATGACGCAGTCGTCGTGCCAGGGTGCGAGAACTGTTTTGCTGGAATATTCCTTGTGGAATTCCTTTAAAAATTCTATGTGAAACGCGTTGATGGTGGGGAGTTCCATCACTTCAAGCACCGTTCCCACATGAATTGTTTGGTTCTCGTTTTTTTGTTCGTTACCTGGGGTGCCTAGTTCTTTTACAAGCACCCTGTAACCTTCCAAATCCGAAAAGTAGTACATGCCTTCGGGGGCAGGGAGCCTTTCGGTTTCGGGAACGCCAACGTAGCCGTTTACCAGCATTTTTACCGCTTCCGGATTGTCCAGCCCCTTGAATTTTAGCAGCCAAATGGAGCCTGCCAGTCGGGACTGTTCCACCTCCAGCTCCAGCACTTGTCCGTTTACTTTTTGAACGCTCACCTGGCTCAGTTTTTCGTGGCGGCTCAGGTCGTGGGTTAGGGGAAAAGCCTTGATAAAGCCTTTCACGCCATGGGTTCCCATGAGCTGGCACACAGAAATAAAGTCGTTCTGAAAGTCCATATTTTTGCAGAAGTTTAAGTGATTAAACGGGTGTGGATGGGGTTAAAGTAGGGTAGGACTGGGCATATAAAAAAGTCAAACGCCCCGGGCGAATGACTTTTTCAAATTTTCTCTTTTGATTAGGCTTCTGCGGCTGGAGCAGCTTCTTCAGCTGGAGCTTCCTTGGCAGCCTTTTCTGCTTCGAGACGAGCCTTGGCCTTGGGGCCCAGAGCCTTCTTCTTGGCCTTGTCGGCGCGAGGAGTGGCAACCTTGCCTTCGATGGAGCGCTTGGCCTTCATTTCGTGGAACAAGTCAGAAATGCCCACCTTCTTGAGAAGGGAAGCAACCGTGTCGGATGGCTGGGCACCAACGGAGAGCCACTTGAGAACCTTTTCCTGGTCAAAGCTGATTTCTGGCTTGGCCTTGTTAGGGTTGTAGAAACCAACCTGTTCAATAAAGCTGTCGTCGCGAGCCTTGCGGTTGTCGATAACTACGGCACGGTAGATTGGGTTGTGACGCTTGCCAAAACGAGCGAGACGGATAACTGTAGACATTTTAACCTCTTTTTTGGGGTTTCCGGAAAAACCGGGTTTAATTGTTCTAACGCCAAATATAGAAATAAAATCTTGTATGTAAAGGACGGAAATGTAAATTTTTCCGTCTTTTTCGTATAAATTAAGTTTTTAAATGGACAAAAATGATGATTTTTGCATAAAAATGAAGATTTTGATACATTTTTAGGAAATTTTATTCACGTTATTTGCGTTTTTTCTTGACCTTCGGAGGGGTGTAGTTGCTTCCGATGGGGGCTCCGTTGTTCTGTTTTTTAGCCATACCACCCAGTTTCTTGAACATTTCCTTCATGGTGTCGTACTGCTTTAGCACGGCATTTACCCTTTCGATTTTTGTGCCAGAACCCCGGGCAATGCGGGCCTTGCGGCTTCCGTCCAGTATTTCCGGTTTGCGGCGTTCCTTGGGGGTCATGGAGCTGAGAACCGCTTCCACATACACCAGCTCCTTTTCGTCAATCTGGTCTATGGGCAGCTTGTTAAGCCCAGGAATCAGGCCCAGAATGTCTTTAATGCGGCCCAGTTTTTTTATGGTTCGTAGCTGCTTTAAAAAGTCGTTTAAGTCAAAACTGTTGTTGAGGATTTTTTTGCGAAGGTCCTTGGCATCTTTTTCGTCAATCACCTGCTGGGCCTTTTCAACAAGGCTCACCACGTCGCCCATGCCCAAAATTCGGCTGGCCATGCGGTCGGGGTGGAACAGGTCTATTTCGGGCAATTTTTCACCAACACCAATAAAGCATATTGGAACGCCAGTCATCTTTTTAATCGACAGTGCAGCACCGCCTCGGGCATCGCCATCCATTTTAGATAGGCAAACACCGGTAAAGCTTAGGCGGTTCCAAAATTCGGCCGCCACATTCACCGCTTCCTGACCAATCATGGCATCGGCCACAAAGAGAATTTCATCGGGGTGAACCGCGTCCCGGGCCTTTTCCAGTTCCTGCATCAGTTCTTCGTCTATTTGCAGGCGGCCAGCGGTATCGTAAATTACCAAATCAAAGCCGTTGTCTTTGGCGTACTGGTAGCCGTGCTTTATAATTTCTACAGGGTTGCCCTGACCTTCGTCGTACACAGGAATGCCAATGGATTTCCCCAGCACCTGGAGCTGCTTGATGGCGGCGGGGCGGTACACGTCGGCGGCCACCAATAGAGGCTTGCGCTTCTTTTTGGCACGCATCCAAAGGGCAATCTTACCAGCAAAGGTGGTTTTACCAGAACCCTGGAGACCCACCATCATAATGCCAACGGGAGCAGAAGCGTTCAGGTTGATTTCTTTAGTTTCGCCACCCATGACGCTCACAAGTTCGTCGTGGATAATTTTCACAATTTGTTGACCAGGGGTCACGGAGCTAAGCACTTCGCTGCCCAGAGCCTTTTCCTTAACGGCTTTTACAAAGTCCCGGGTCACATTAAAGTTCACGTCGGCTTCCAAAAAGGCTCGGCGCACTTCGCGTAGGGATTCGGCAACATTTTCTTCGGTCAGCCTGCCCTGACCACGAAGATTCTTGAGGGTAGATTCTAGAGATTCTGTCAATTGTGAAAACATAGTGGGGGTAAAGTTAGAAATTTTATTTTGGTGCAGTTTAAAAATTCGTTAAAATAGTATCGAGATGTTAACTATAGTTCCCAAAATATCGAAATTTATGGCCAAAGGATAAAAATAATCAGTTGTAGAACTTTGAAAAATGTATTTTGATTGTAAATGATACAATTTGAGGATGTTGTTTAATGGCTGATATCAAATGCAAAGACCGTGCCATGTACGAACAGCGCCGTGACATCATCGACTCCCAGATAAACGCCCAGGTTTACAAGCTCTACGGACTTACCCGGGAAGAAATTGACGTGGTGGAAGGGAAGTAGATGCTGAATCGAGTGCAGCATGACCAATTTACTTTTAATTATGGCGAATTCGCCACAATTAAAAGTAAAAATCATATCAGGGGATCGAATTCGACCCCCTGGGCAAATTAATTCAGGAGTAAAAAGTGGCGCAAATAAAAGTAATCGATACCAGTGTAAATGTTCTGACTATTGAAAATAACGATTTTATATCTTTGACTGATATGGCTGGTGCTAAAAAAGACGAGGTAAGGGCTGCGGATGTTATAAAAAACTGGATTCGCACAAGGTATACTATATAGTTCCTTGGGACATGGGAATTATTGCACAATCCGGATTTTAAAGTGGTCGAATTTGACCACTTTAAAATGCAGGCAGGACTTCCTTCGTTTGTTTTAAGCGTATCAGAATGGATAGAAAAAACTAATGCTATAGGAATATTTGTAAAAAAAGGGCGTTATGGCGGTACATTCGCACATAAGGATATTGCCTTTGAATTTGGAAGTGCCATTAGCGTTCCGTTTAAATTGTATCTTATAGACGAATTCCAGCGGCTCAAGCAGGAAGAGCAAAAGTTAATCGGCTGGTCTGCAAAACGGGAACTTTCCAAAATTAATTACCATATTCACACGGATGCAATAAAGTTCAATCTTATTCCTAAAAAAGTCACACCATATCAGGCATCACTTATTTATGCAGAAGAAGCAGACGTTCTTAATATGGCAATGTTTGGTATTACGGCAAAAGAATGGCGATAATCAAATCCTGATGCTAAAGGCAATATGAGAGATTATGCCAATATAAATCAGTTAATCTGCCTTTCAAATATGGAAAGCATTAACGCTATGCTGATTAATGATGGTGCACCTCAATCGGAACGTCTTATTAAACTAAACAAAATCGCTATTCAGCAGATGCGGGTTTTAGAAGAAACTGAAAGCCGAAAGTTGTTGAAATAAGTTAGTCGGGTTTAAAAATGGAGATAGATAAAATTGTTTATAAACTCTACGGACTCACCCAGGAAGAAATCACCGTGGTAGAAGGAAAATAGCATAAGGTGTAATTATGGGAAAAATAACTTAAACCAACAGATTATCAGACTTGGCTTAAAGAATTAAAGTCCCTCGTTATCTTACCACACAATTAAAAGCGGCGTGTTCTGTAAACAGTTTTTTGGTTGAGTATTACTGGAATTTGGGCAAATACATAGAAGGGCTTTCCTCAAATATTTCTATCTTTGCACGCCATGGTTTTGCAATCTATTTTTTTAAGGACAACCTTAAAGCCAAAGTTCAAAAAGAATGGCGGCACTCGCGATGTGCTGGTGGTGGCTCTCCCCATGCTTCTCAGCATGTCTTTTGACACGCTGATGACTTTTGTGGACAGGCTTTTTTTGGCAAAGCTGAGCCCCTTTGAAATGAATGCGGCTTTAGGGGGTGGCGGCACCCAGATTGTAATGACCAACCTGTTTGTGGGGGTTCTGAGCTATGCCACGGCCATGGTGGCGCAGCGCCTTGGGGCAAAGAAAAACGGAGAATGCTCCCAGGTGATTGTGCAGTCCATGTATTTTGCCCTCATCTGTATGCCGTTTATTTTTTTAACCATTCCCTTGGGGTATTTTCTCTTTGGCTTGCAGCATCTGGACCCTCTGCAGATGGAACCGCAAAAGCTCTACTTCAAGATTTTGATTTTTGGAAGCCCACTGGTGCTTGCCCGCAGTGTGCTTGCAAACTTTTTTACCGGCATCGGTGAAACAAAAATTATTATGAAGTCGGCCTTTGTGGCCTTGTTGGTGAATATTTTTGCCAACTACTTTTTAATTTTTGGTTATGGACCTTTTCCAAAACTTGGAATTGCTGGAGCTGCCTATGGAACGCTGCTAGGCACTTTTTCTTCGGTTGCCATGATGGCTTTAGTCTACTTTAACAAAAAGAATCGCCGCCGCTTTGGAACTTCAAAAAATTTTGGCTGGGATGGCTCCACCATGAAGGAACTGTGTGGGCGAGGCATTCCCTGTGGCATTGAATTTTTTCTCAATATGTTCGCCTTCCAGAGCCTGCTCTTTTTATTTCATGGAATGGGGGCGGTATCTGCCACGGCGGCTTCCATTATGTTCAACTGGGACATGGTGGCCTATGTTCCTTTGATGGGCCTTGAAATTGCGGCAACTAGTTTGGTGGGCCGCTATGTGGGTGCAAAAAATGCGGCGGCGGCCAGGCGCAGCTGTATTTCCGGCTTAAAAATCGGCTGGGCGTATGCATTGACCATAGCGATGCTTTTTTTACTTTTGCCAGGAGTGCTGGTAGATATTTTTAGCCCCGATACGGCAAGTGATGTATTTAACGAGGCTCGCCCTATGAGCATATTCATGCTTCGCGTTGCTTTGTTCTACATTGTTTCGGAGGTATTGCTTGTTATTTTTGCTGGGGCCCTTCGCGGGGCGGGGGATACCTTGTGGGTGATGTTCACCTCGGTTTGCATGAACTGGTGTGTTACCAGTACGCTTTTTGTAAGTGCCTATATTTTTCACTTGCCGGCAAATTATGCCTGGTGCGCCGTGGTGTGCGGGTATAGCCTGTGGCCCTTTGTGTTCTTGTGGCGGTGGAAAACGGGCAGGTGGCGGCGGCATGTGCTAGATAAGTAGTTCATTCTTTTTTATTTTAGAGTTGCCCTTATATTTTTTAATGGAACATCTTGTTATGAGTGAGTCTGAACCACAAACAGGAATAAAAGACGCTTGGTATGCCCTTTGGGTGAGCACAGGCAAAGAGATGGAAACCATACAGGAACTGAACCGTAAGGGGGCTGCCTGCCAGTGGATCTACCCTGTGTATGTGCGTAAAAAAAAGTACCTTCAGGCTTGGCACGACGAAGAAAAGCCCATGTTTCCTGGGTATGTGTTTTTTACCGACATGGGGTTATCCACATTGCAAGTTACTTTGGCCAATAATTACAGTAACTTTGCACGCATTCTCTCCTTTGAAAAAAAGCCTGTGCCACTGCGCCCTCAAGAAGTGGAATTTATCCGTCAAATTACAGTGCCTAGGGACAATGAAACGGATCCCCATATTTCTGTTTTAAAAGTGGAATGTTCCTACGGATTTATGGAAAATGATCAGATTTTTATTACCCAGGGCCCTCTTCGCAATCACGAAGCCTTGATAAAAAAAATTGATAGGCACAAAAGGCTGGCCACCGTAGAAATCACCATGCTAGGCCGCCCCATGACCGTAGACCTTTCTTTGGAAATTGTGTACAAGAAACTGACGCACTAAAAATTTATTGTACCTTTAGCCGTTGCCACCCTATCGAGGCTTCGCCTCGTACGCCCCAAGGCGAGAGTAGATGGTTATCAGTTATCGGTTTTCAGTTATCAGCGATAAGGTCGCGACTTCGTCGCTTTGAGGAATGAGGCCGTTCGCTACNCCCGCTCAACAAGAAACTATCCAGTTTGTTATTTCGCAGGGCAGATGCCTCGTGCTCCACCCTTTTAGCATCAGTGTATGCAATAGGACTTTGGAGCACAAGTTTTAATGGTTTGCTGCATTTGTCATAATTCCTGTAGCTCAATCCATGTTTTATTCCATATCTGTTATCCAGTGAAAAATTACTGAAGTTGAGTTATATTGTCTTCGGTGTTGTACCATGAAACAGGTATAGATGAATAGAAATTCACATCATCAGTATTGATGAGGAGATAGCTCTGCGGATTCAAAGGATCTGAGAAGGAATCCGTGTATGTTTGAGCACACATATACACCACACCCTTTACCGTAACCTTTTCGCCAAGGGTGTTGATGGTGCAGGGCTTACCGGCCTTTGCTTCGGCCTTAGTCGCTTCTCGCCAAGAATATTTATAGTATAAATCTTCTTCGCCAACATCGTAAATAGCCTTCACAGAATCGGTGCAAACAAAATTTCCCTTTGTGGTACTCAATACTGATGTAATGTCACAAGGCTCTCCGTAGTTGATAAAAGTATACTCGTTGGAAGCCACCCACATCCACTGGGAATAGGAGTATTCACAACGATAATACTTGGTATCTGTCTTTGCACCATCGGATGTAACCTTGCCAGCAATATGTTTACCACACACTTCTCCCACATCTTTTTCAGCGGGGGTTGCCTTTCTCCAGGTAAAATAGAGAGTGTCCTTATTCATTTTTTCGACCTGGGTGCAAACATAAAAATTCTTACCTATTTCAGCCACTTTCTCAGGGTTACAGGACTCTTCGTCTTGGGTAAGGTAATCTGTTTCCGTAAAGCCTTCTACCCAAGAGAATTGTTTTTCAGTACCAGAATGCACGCAGCGAGCATATTTATCACTGCCATCTTCCTTATACTTAATAACCTTACCAATATTGTCTACATGCTTATAATCGCAAATGCCATAGCGTTCATCAAACTTGTTCAAGGTCTGGATCCAAGTCCAGGTAGTGTCTTTCTTGTCTTCCGAGATGGTGCTGTCGCAGTGCAGGTAACGAGTAACATTTCCCACCTTTACAATTTCCACCTTGTCAAAGTCGTAAATACCTTCGTGGCAAAGGTTACCCACTTTGTACACATAAGCATCGTACTGTGCCCAATGGCGTTTGTTACAGCCCCAGTAGGTTGAATCATCGTCTTCATTGATGGTCATGGCCATAGTGTAACGCACGTCTTCAAAATCGGTGCAGGCATAACCAATCCACTTTTCCAGAACCAAAGAGTCTGCCATTAGATTGTCTTTGCGGCCTTCATCTAGCATGGCGGTTTCAATGGGGAGCCAACGAGTGGGATTACCACGACCCAGACCAGCCGTATCATAAACATACAACTTTTCGTTATCTACGTTACCTTCCATAATGGTGCCATCGAGTGCGGCTCCTAAACCAACAGTGTCCCGTTCAAAATCAGAAGCGGTAATCCAAGAAGAGCTTTTGCAAATAAAGTAAGCACTGGCACTATCGCTAGATTCATTCTGGTTTTTGACCACCGCATTTTCACGAGCGGATCCGCAGCTGCCCAAACCATAATTGGAATTCCAGAACTTGGATACATAGGCTTCAAAGCCTGGAACCTTGGCCAAGCCAAAAGATTCCAAATTTTTACGGAAAAAACCTGTACGCATAATTACATCGTCATTGTCCTCGTCACGAATCTTAAGGTTTTCAAGAGCGTAGGCAAAGTCGGCAAAAATGGTCTTGGACTTTTCATCGTTCCATACGCCATTTTCGGCAAAAGCTTCACCGAAAGCCTTGATTGCATTTATCATATCGGACACATCGCCAGTGTTTCGAAAGACAATGCCTGTAGCCAGCATGGCGGCATCTACATCAGCAACGGAGCCACCAAAGCCAAGGGCGGTGAGCAATTCGTGTTCGGCCTGGATTTTTGCAGCCTTTACAGAATATCCATTTTTTACCAATTTCTTAATGCGAGGCAGTTCCATTTCGCTGAACAGGTTCACCTTGACCTCATCACTATCGCCCATGTCTACAAGAGTACTGAGTTTAATGCTGTCTTCAGAAAGAAGACCTGTGTTCATATCATAATATAGACCAGTAACTTCCACGAGAGCGTAGCCGTTGTAGAGGCTTACATTGGAAATAACGAAGTCGCCCTTTGCAGAGGAAATTTCATCGTTGAAGGTAATGCCGGTTTCTTTGAGTTCACTTTTCTTAGCGTCCAGTTTAACTTCTCTCAAAACAACGGGAGAACCCTGTTCAAAGTAGCCACCTACAAAAGCGGTTCCAACAACGGTACTGCTGTCTATAACAACAACTGGTTCTGGGCCAAAATCCACTGGAGTTGCATCAGAAATAACCCAGCCAGACTCCTTACAAAGGTAGTAGGCATCTTCTTCTTCAACATAAAACTTTTGGCCAATAAAACTAATACCCGCCATATTCTTTTTGGCGGAGCATGCCGGTAGGTTTTCATAGTTGGAAACTTCGTTTGTTTCACCTTCATCGGTTTCACCGACAGTGCAAGCAACCATAGAAATGGCGAAAATGGAACTGAGTCCAAAAAGTGCAATTTTTTTCATATTCATTCCTTTTCCTTACTTTTTAGCGTTGCTTGAAGAACCTGCATCAGTGCTGGAACTGGATGCTGGGGAATCTTCTTCATCTTCGGAATCTTCAGATGATTCTATTGCAGATTCATCGAAATCAGCGGCATCGTGGCTAGAAGGCACCGTAATAATGCTTTCGTCGGAATTCAGTGATGTGCCGGACCCAAAGTCACTGGAGCAAGCGACAAGGAATGCAATAAACAATGCAGCAATGGCTAGAATAATCTTTTTCATGCTACACCTCCATTAAAAAAGAATGAAACCGCCAAAGGACACAAAAACCCCTTGGCCGTTAAAGATTGATTTTGTATCGGTAAAGAAGGTGTCGCCAAAAGCAAATTCAATTGCTGCGAAATCCAAATGCTGGTAACGGAAACCCACCGTGGCAGTAGACTTTGTCATTTGGCTCTGCAAGGCGGTATAATCGGAGCCTGCTTCGTCAGTGCCTGTACCATAGGCAAGGGCCATCCAATCGAGATTGGCTTCGCCAAAGATAAGTACACTTTCGGTAATGGCCACTTCACCAAGGAGGTTGGGTATAAGTTCCAAACCATATTCCACAAGGCCCTGATCTACTTTTTTACCGTTCATATTTTTTTCGTATTCATCAAAAAATACAATAGGCACAGAGGCATTTACACCTGCATACAAATGGGCGTGTTCCGACTTAAGGCCAAGGGCGCCAAAGTTGAAGAAGGGTGCCAACTTCACATAGGAATCTGCACCATCATCAATAGTCTTTCCCCCAACTTCCACAAGGCTTTCGTGACGAACGCCCTTTACGCCTAAAGTCCAGTTGGTTCCCGAGGCACCTGGAGCATTGGTAATAGCAAGGCTACCCTTGAGATCGCGATACATTTCGTTAGAAGAAGCTCCAAAATTGGGGTCTAGCCCCACTTCGGCTTTGTAGGTGGTCCATTGAGCGTTCAACACAAGGGCGTAGTTGCCAAGCACTTTAGAAGCATTTAAACCAATATCGTCGCCTGCTTCGGTATAATAACGGGTACCGTCATCACTATCAAAGTAATATTGGCCAAGGGCTGCAAAAACAGAAATGCCAAAGCCGTGATTAGCATAACCGATAGTTCCGCGGCCAAGATCCCCAGAAATATCCAGGGCACCGAATAAACTACCTACAGAAAACACTCCCCGTTCTTGGGAAGGTTCAATGTAAAAGAACTGACGACCGGCAAATTTGTCGGGGCGGGCCAAAAGTCCATCCACATTGTCGGCAGCAGCTTCGTTACCTACAGTGTTGTAGGCCGAACCATGGAGAACATCGAATGGGTTCTTCTTGGGAGCGGCTGTGCTGGCAGCTGTATCAGTGGCAGTGACAACAGGTTCTGTTTTGGCGGCTTCTGCAAACCAAGCATCCTGCTTCTGAGCCACAGGAGCTGCGGGCACGGCAATAGGTTCGGCCTTCGTTTCCTCAACCTTTGCAGAGTCAACGGGGGCTGCCTCTACAGGGGCTACTTCGGCAGCAGCCACAGGAGCGGCAACAGAGTCAGCCGAAGCAGCTGAATCAACTGGTGTAGCTTCGGCTGCAACGGATGCAGAATCAACAGGAGTTTCTGTAGCCACTTCTGTTGCTACCGGTGCAGGTGCAGAAGTTTCATTAGGGGCTGGTGCAGCCTGAACAAATGTGGCTCCTAGACCTAAAAGACCTATGCCAATAACTTTTTTTAGGTTCATCTTTTTTCCTTTTTTGTACAATTATTTATAAATCTTTTACGCAACGAACTGCGGCACGAGTGTATGGATAACCGCTGCCACTTCTTGTAAAAATATACGACTTTCCGACTTCAAGGAAATTAGAGCCATCCCCTAAAGCCCAGTAGAAACCATTCTCAGGACTAACATATCCACTTCCATTAATGCTACTGGACATATAAACTCCAGTAGCATTCAGTGAAAGCCCCCATCTATCTACAGTTCTTTCGAAACCGTATCCATCATTTTTATATTTAGTATAAGACTCAAAATAATAAGAAAGTTCACAATCCAAGATCGACCAATCCTCAATCCCAGCCAATCGCCAACCCGACGCTGCTGGGCAAACCTTTTCTGCTGCAGATCTGTCGTACAATCGAGTTGTACACGAGGTTGCGTCGTCATAGCAATAGTAGTTTCCTGTTGAAGGAGCATTTCTCATATCTTCAGCCATCCATCTTAGTCCGGCATACTCCACAACAGAATACAGAGTTCCTCCAATGTTCTCTTTTACTGGAGTATATGCTTCCCATTTATTGTTGCTAGTGCATTTATATCTATGGTCGTAATCATAATAATATGCTAAATATCCTACTTGTCTGCCACCGTGAGAACCCCCACATAATCCGAAATATTTTTCAAATTCATCAGTAACTCGCCATTCAAAAACACCACTTGAATTTCTTGCACAAACATAATTATAGTAGTCACTTAGTTCCACCGACACCTCACAGACATGACCCGTATTCGTTTCGTATCCTTTAGCCAATCTCCATTCAAATCCACCGGTAGTTTTATCACAAGCATATCCTTGAATTACTTTGTACTTATTCTTAGATTCTGAACATACTTGTTTTGTCTTTTGTTCCGCAGTTGTAGCGGTGCGCCAAGAATATTTGCCAGAGGAGTCTACACAGGTAAAACCTTGCTCCGTAAAAACGGAATCTACTATGGCAGCGGAGCAAATTTGGACTGTGGCAAGTTCCCCTGCCGTAGATTTTCTCCATTTATAATTACTGTTTTCAAGAACGCAGGTATAACCGGCTTTTACTGCAATGGAATCTAAGTTATCTTCAAAACAAACCCGCTTTGTTGCAATTTCTGCTTCATTCGATTTTCTCCAAGAGAAGGAGCTTGTATTCTCTTTGATGCAACTGTAATAGGTATTATTGGAGCCTAGAGCGAGTTTTCCTACTGAAATTGTTTCTCCGCATACATAACCTGTATAAGATTCTGCTTCACTGGCTTTTCTCCAAGCGGAATTTTCACAAACATAATTACCCACCACTTTATTGTTGATACTATTTTCACACACTAAACCAGTTTGTTTTTCAGCTTCGCTTGCTTCCCGCCAAAGAAAATCCAAATCTTTGATATCACAGGCGTAGCCGGAAACCACTTTGCAAAAATCTTCACCACTACAGACCCTTCCTGTTGCCATTTCACCGTCAGAGGCTTTTCGCCACCTTAACCAATCGCACACAACAGCATTATTTTTATCTATAAATAAATTAATTGACATGTCACATTTTACCCAGTCACCATCGAGGCATGCATAATGTTCAAAGTCTTCATCCACAATTGTTTTGAATGTTCCTCTGTTTTCGGAATCGCAAATTTCTCCAATAACCATGGCCATTTCACTTGACTTTATCCACTCGTTTTCGACACAGGCATAAACATTCCCAGACTTGGCCACAACAAAACTTTCCGTTTTGTCGGTGCAAAAACCAAGTTCAGCAACCACATCACTGACCTTGGTCCAGCCATCTTCAAGACATGCATAAAAATTGTCGCCAAGTTTTTCAAAATTGGAACTGTCCTTCTTGATACAGAATCCAAGTTCAGCCGTCAAACTATCCACTTCAGTCCAGCCATCTTCAAGGCACACATAGTATTTGTCTTTCATTTCCTTAAACTTGGTGCTATCCACAGTGGAACAGTAGCCAAATTCTTCTTCCTGAGCGGATGCATCCCGCCAAGAACCGTCTTCGCATACATAAACATTCTCACTCTTGGTTGCAACAATATCCTTATCATTATCCTTAGTGCAGTCCTTCAGTTCAAATTCATCGGCGCTCAATTCTTCCCACTGTTTGTCCTTGCAAAGGAAGAATTTTCTGTCATCTACAGACCTATACTTTTTGCTGTCGTCATTGGCGATGGAATCGGTACATTCTTTAAGTTCATACTGGAGGCTTGAGATTTCACGCCACTGGCCAGATTTGCAGGTGTAATATTTTTTTGTCTTACTCTGTTTGTAGGAGCCTTCGGCATCACCTACGCAAAGGCCCAGTTCACTGTCTAATGGGGTGGATTTGTGCCAGTGATTGCTTGTGCATGCATAGCCAGCACCATAGTTTTCACTTAATTTATTTTTATTATTTTCCTGAGTTTTCTCGTTATGGTCGTTACAAACCGGAAGACCATATTCCTTGTACCAAAATTCGTAGAGTATTTCATCAACATCGGTAGCCTTAGAATTTATGGACTTGATATTCTTAATAATTTCGGAATTTTCACCGGTGGAATCCAATAAACTCAGTTGGTCTGCAATTTCAGCACGCAAGTTATCGCTGATTTTTCCAGTAGTGGCAAAGCTTTCGGATAAATCAAGGATGCGGGAGTTGAACTTGTAGAGTGAGAGTTTGCCCATAAGGGCTACGGAGGCGGCAAAAAGGTTGTTGGCAGAAGAACCTTCGTCGGAAAGGCTAAGTTCAGTGGCCGCTACGGTATCTGCACTAAAGCCGAAAGCAGAAAGGATTTCGCGAGTGGCGCGTTTTTTGGCTGCGGGCACATTATATTTTTCGTTTTGTACCAAGTATACAGCACGGCTCATTTCAAGAGGCGTAAGAATGTTTACGTTTGCCTTTACGGTTCCACCCTTACTAAGGTCCACCAAAGCAGATAATTTTGTCTTTGTACCTGAGGTAATTTTGCCGGTTACTTCGTTCTTGAAAAAGCCATTTACCTCAACCAAGGCATATTGGTTTTCCAGCGTAATACCTGTAACGGAATAATTTCCATTGTCATCAATGACGCTACCTTTAAAGGTTTGCTTGGTCTTTGCAAATAGGGAATCGAGACCGTAGACGGTCACTACGCCACCCTTGGTAAATGGTCCCTTTTCAGCGACTCCTTTGACGGTTACCGAGTCGACCTTGATTTTTTCAACTGTGGCTGTGTCAGCCTTATTTGTCTTCTCGCTGCTAGAGCTTTTTTCGTCGTTGGATTTGCTATCGGAACTATTTAATGATTCTATCTTAGAGGAATCGGTAACAACCCATCCTTTGCTGGTACACTCGTAAACAGAATCCGTCTCCACAACATAGGCAATTTCGCCATAGTGGCTTTTGGTGCAGTGCACCATTTCTTCCTTGGACTCGTATTCGCTAACGCCATCTTTGTTAGAGTTTTTGTCATTACCGCTGGAAGAATCATTGCCACAGGCGACAAGGGAAAGACTGAGCCCTAGCCAAACCGAGCCAACGAAGGTATACCAAGCCCTGTAGTGTAGCCACTTTTTCATATTATTTTTCCCTTCTTTTAAACTATTACGTAACTGTTATTTAGGAAAAAATATTCTCTTTGGCAATCAAACCGCATATTTTAAGGCTTGAATAGACCATTTTTATTAGGGTGCCTGTAAAACACTGAGGCAAAATGGTGGCAGGCAAACGGTTATCAGTTGTCAGTTTTCGGTTGTCAGATACTCATATGGACATTCACAGGCTCCTTCAAGGCTACGCCCTTCAGGATGAAGAACTCAAGGTTCATAAAGTTGATTTTTATTGAAGCCCTCTATAGTCAACCGTCTTTCGTCTAAATTCACTCTGAATGTGCAGTACCAAAGCGAAAAAAAATTACTTCACACCGGTGCTTCCAAAGCCGCCTCGATTTTCTTCTTCGAGGGAGCCTTCCACAAAGGTAAGCGTAGGCTGGATTTCCATAATGCGAAACTGGGCTATGCGGCTCCCCTTTTCAATAACCACATCTTCCGTAGCATAAACGGGCATCTTCCACCAATCTCCAGACCCGCAGTAGCTGCTGTCCACCACTCCTACAGAATTTGTCTGCAAAATTTTGAAGTTCTTGAAGGTAGAACTGCGGGGGGCCAAATGGGCCTCGTAACCAGCGGGCAACTTCATGGCCACACCCAAATGTATCAGGCGAAACTCCCCTTTCTTGAGGAAAACCGTTTCTGCAGCACTAAGGTCTATCCAATCGGACTTGCCCCCCACATAAGTGAGGCGTGGAATAGTGTTGTCTAGATATTGAATGGTTATCGTTTCGGACTTCATGAGAGAAAAGATAATAAAATAGTGGTTGGTAAACGGTGGCTGGTGGTTGGTGATTAGTAGTTAGTTATCAGAGGTGAGGTCGCGACGGTGTCGCTTTGAGGCGTGAGGCAGTTCGCTACGCTCACTTTGAGCTCAAACCTCTAGGAGGCAAAGCCTCCGAACCTGTATGNAGACTCGCCATACTAAATACTGACAACTGACTACTGACAACTAATTCGACCGAGCCGCTAGCGGAACTGTCCGAAGGACAGCAAGAATCCACAAGAATATACAGCCCCAGTCCTTTTCACCTTTAAGGCATAAATAGGGGCAACATTCTATACAAAAAAAACACAAACCCCTTCAAAATAATATATATTTCAAGCAACTATACATTAAGGAGTGTGTATGAAAAACACAAAAGTTGTATTAGGTGCAGTCCTTGCACTTGGTTTGTCTTGCAGCTTTGCTCAAGACTTCTGTAACGACACAGGCCACACCGGTCAGAAAGTCGAAGTAACCTCAAACAAAACCGGAACCATCGGTAATGTTGGTTACGAACTTTGGAATGAAGGAGGCAACCACGGATCCGCAACATTCTATGAAGACGGCTCCTTCACCTGCACCATTTCCGGCGCCACGGACTACCTTTGCCGTGCAGGCCTTTCCTACGGCATGGACAACACAAAGAGCCATTCCGAAATCGGCCACATTATGGCCGAATTCAGCCTCAAGAAAGACAAAAGCAAATTCTCCGGCATCAACTATTCTTACATCGGCATCTATGGCTGGACAAGAAACCCTCTCGTTGAATGGTACATCGTAGATACCTGGGGAAGCCAGGGCCGTCCACAAGACTGGGTTACCGGAGGAAGCACAAAGAAAAACCACGGTTTCTACGAAATTGACGGAGCCCAGTACGAGGTTATCGAAGGCGACCGCACATCCTACTCCATTGAAGGCGACAACAAATATTTCCGCCAGTTTTGGAGCATTCGTAAGGACGAGCGCGACTGCGGTCTCATCGACATTTCCGCCCACTTTAAAAAGTGGGAAGAACTCGGTATGAAACTCGGTGCCCTCTACGAAGCCAAGGTTCTCGGTGAAGCCGGTGGTAGCGGAGCAACCGCCTACTATGACTTCAACCACGTCAAGGTCTATGTGGAAGGCGATAAGCCCGCTTCCAGCTCCTCCACACCAGCTTCCAGTGCTGTAGAACCCAAATCCAGTTCTTCTGAAAAACCAGCAAGCAGCGGCACAACAGCCCTTGCCAACGTACAGTTCCAAATGGCAAGCAACACCTACATGGTGTTCGACATGCAGGGCAAGTACCTTGGTACCGTAGAGCAGAATACCGGCCTCACCCTGAGCCAAACCATTAAGGCCAAGTTCGGAAACGCCGGCACCTACCTTGTTAAGAACGGCAACCAAACCCACGCCGTTTCCGTAAAGTAGAGCGTCCTCAAAATTCCAACCTCCAACCCCGGCCCAGCCGGGGTTTTCTTTTACCCCAAGAATATACCCATCGCGAGGTTATTAAAAGAAAGGCTCGCGAATATGACCTGGCGAAGATGCCCCCCACGAGGTTGCCGCAGCCCCACGTATGTTACCATGTGAGGCTGCAAAAGGCAAGCCCGTGAATTTGCCTTCACCAGGTTGTCTATAAGCGCCCCAAAAGTTCCTATAAAAAACAACCCCGCGAGTTTTACCTCGCGGGGTTATCCATGAATCATCCTAACAGAATCAGCAACAGGGCATATCTACTAGGCAGCCTTCACAGCCTTAACCACTTCTGCAAAAGCAGCTGGGTCGGCAACAGCCATATCAGCCAGAACCTTGCGGTTCATCTTGATGTTGGCCTTGGAAAGCTGATAGATAAACTTGCTGTAGCTCATGCCGTATTCACGAACAGCAGCGTTCAAGCGGGTAATCCACAAAGTGCGGAAGTCACCCTTCTTGTCGCGACGGTGTGCATAGGCATACTGGCCAGCGTGAGCAACGGCGGCAATGGCAAGACGAATGTTGGACTTGCGACGACCGTAGAAACCCTTGGCGGCCTTCAGGATATTTTTGCGGCGTTCCCTGGAAGGAACTCTAGATTTAGAACGTGGCATATTCTTACTTCTCCTTAAGCTACCACAAGCAGACGCTTGACGTGATACAGATCAACTTTCTTAACGAGACCACCCTTGCGAAGGTTGCGCTTGCGCTTGGTGTTCATCTTGGCGAGAATATGACGCATTCCAGCGTGCTTGTACTTAACGTGGCCAGAGCCAGTCAAGCGGAAGCGCTTCTTGGAACCGCTATGTGTTTTCATTTTAGGCATTTTTACCTCGTAGGTTAATAATTAAGCCTCACCTGCTGCCATGGGCTCGGTTACGGGCTTCGGTGCCTGGTCCGCCTTGGAAGCATCGGCTTTTACAGCCTCGGCCTTCTTGGCAGAACCCGCACCACGTTTTGGTCCATAGATAGAAAGCATGGTGTTGCCTTCAACCCTGGAGTCCATTTCGATTTCGCCAAATGGAGCCAAGTCTTCCTTGGCGCGTTCCATAAGGCGTTTACCATAGTCCATGTGGGCGATTTCGCGACCACGGAACTGCATGATAAGCTTTACCTTCATTCCATCTTGCAAAAACTCTCCAGCCTGCTTAATCCGGTACAGGTAGTCGTTTTCGGCAGTCTTGGGGTGCAGCTTGATTTCTTTAAGCTTTACCACATGCTGCTTGGCCTTTGCAGCCTTAGCCTTTTTCACCTGTTCAAACTTGAACTTGCCGTAGTTGATAATGCGGCATACAGGAGGCTTTGCATTTGGAGACACTTCCACCAGGTCCAGTCCGGCATCTTTTGCCATCTGAAGAGCTTTGTGTGTTTCAATAATAACCGCTTCACCATCTTCTTTTACAAGACGTATTGGGGAAATGTGAATGTCCTCGTTAATACGAGTGCCATCACTGGGACGGTTTGGCATGCGACGATCGCGTGGATTTTGAAGCAAGAAAGCAACCTCTGGTTAAGTGTTTCCAAAAGTCTTATGACCTTTGGGAGACACAAATTTAGAAAGATTTAAAAAAAAGTGCAATATCTTTTAGGATTACCCCTTTATAAAACACCATTTTTTTAGTAACTTTGTACTTGTTGCGGCGGTAGCTCAATGGTAGAGCTTTAGCCTTCCAAGCTAATGGTTGCCGGTTCGATCCCGGTCCGCCGCTTAAAAAAGGCTCTTTTCCTCAGGGAATAGGGCTTTTTTTTTAAAACATTTTAAGCAAACCCCGTAGGTAGGAGTGGTAAAATGCTGTTTGAAGAAGCCATAGCCCGTTTTATCCCAAGCTACACCCGCGAAGCCGACTGCGCCAAGGGAGAATCCCTCGCCATGCTCGACTACAAGGACGAACTAAAAGTCAAGGACCAGGCCTTACGGGAATTCTGGGAAGTGAACCGCCTTGCAGGGAACCCCCAAAAAGTGGTGGCAAGCCCCATGCCCCGAAACTACCGCACCACCAGCAAGCGCCGTGTGGCCATGGAACCCGGCAACCTCCAGTTCGACCGCCAAGACTCCATGCTGGAACCCGAGGAGCACAACGCCATTTACCAGCTGTTGTTCGAAAAGCTCATCACTCCAGCCTACAAGCCCCTGGCCTACGCCCTCAACTGGATAATAATACGAGGCACCTACAAGTACCGCGTGGTTATATTCAACATCAAAAAAATCGATGCCAGCATAGTGCGAAAACTCAAACAAATTAGCGAAGTGCTGCAACGGAGCCCATACAAAGTAACCGCCGCCCACGCCTACATTGACACCACCGAGTCGGCCTACTATCTCGAAGCGAAGCGCCCCACCGAAGGCCTCAACTTTAAGCAGCTCTACGGCCCCCGTGAAATGGCCCTAGATTTAGGCCACTTCCGCCTAAAGTACCCCGTAACCGGCTTTAGCCAAATAAACGAGAGCCAGATACACAACCTGATAAAGGCCGCCAGCCGCCTTATGGGCCTTACCAAGGAAGACCACTTTTTAGACCTCTACTGTGGGTACGGACTTTTCAGCTTCGCCCTGGGCGAAGGAGCCAAAAGCGTGCTAGGCGTGGAATGGGAAGGCGGCAGCATCGAAAGTGCCAAGGCTTCCGCAAAATTCCTCAAGAAGAACTACCGCTTTATTGCAGGCAAAATAGACGAAGACTTTATCCACATGCGCCTCCCTAGGCCAGTTCCAGGCGAAAGCGAGAAAATACTCCTGGACCCGCCCCGCAAAGGCACCGAACCCGGAGTAATCCACGCACTAGCCCAACGCCACCCCAAGCGGGTAGTCCACATATTCTGCGGCACCGACGAAATACCCGCCGCCCTAAAGGAGTGGGAAAGGTACGGATATAGGGTAAAAGAGGCGCTCCCCATGGACCTTTTCCCTGGCACACCCCATTTGGAAACATTAATAGCCCTGGAAACCAGGTAAAAGGTATTCCCTTCCGCATATCGCCCCAAAATCTTGTGTCACCCTGGAGTGCCAACGGCACGATAAAGTCCAAGAAAACATTTTGGATTCTATAGCCTATGTATTTTTCACAGAAAGTCTTGTTTCTATTGCGAACATTTTGTACTTTGTCTGTCGTTGCACGGAATTGTTTGCCTGAGTGATGGTGACTTTCCAATGCTCTCGACTGAAAACATCAGTCCTTTTCTATATCCCATTTATATGGACCAACTGCAAAATCATGTATCAGATAATACCTGGTTTTCAGTTGTCGGTTATCAGTTATCGGTGGTCAGCGGTGAGGTCGCGACTTCGTCGCTTTGAGGAATGAGG
>JABUUT010000057.1:0-1586 GCA_021443045.1 Fibrobacteraceae bacterium | reverse complement strand
CGGCGACCCAACGATGCATGGCAATGGTGGGCAAAGTTTCAAGAACCTTAATTACGAAAGACACGGCGCAAACAGCGACATTTTTGCTGACTAAGGGGGAATTATGAGTAAAATGATTAAATTTTTAGTTTCTGCCGGTTTCGCTGTAGCCTTTGTAGGTTGCAGTTCTGAATCTTCCACCCAGGCTACCCCCACCGCCAGCCAGGGCTACATTAAAATGGTGGCCTCCACCCGTTGCGACAATACCGACAAAGATAGCCCCTGCCATGAATCGGGCAAAGCCCTCCGCAAGGTGAATCTACAGAACGGCAATTTTACCACTGTGGCCACCGTTTTTGACGATGCTAGCGGCAATTCAATGACAGTACGTTGGAAAGACTTGAGCGAAAAGTTCATTACCGTTCCAGGTAGTAATCCATATAATTTTCAAGGTATTACTATTGGAGATAGTGCAAGTATCCACAAAATTACCTACACGGCTACAAGCATCTTGTCTAACGGAACCGATGCGGAATTTGCCCCCATATATACCAACGATGACAAATACTGTGAGGAAAGCATATCTAATGAATCTAAGTGTATCGCCCTTTACCCTGCTGGTGATTTCTGGTATGAACCGGGAGAGATTGTCACTCGTATTGTAAATCGTTTAAAGACGCAGCGATACGGGAGCTACTCCGACAATCTGAGGGATTCTGTTGCCAAAAAGTATCATCACATGGTTTCTGCTATTCAGCCTGTTTACGACGCTACACAAGATTCCTTGTACAAGGTTCAATTCGGGCACTTGACTAGTTTTCTCGAAGTGGATTTGCCAAGAACCGAAGGTGTAAAGATTGTTGGCTTCAAAGGAAAAGGTCAAAGCTGGAACGACAATATAAATTACGAAATCCATTTTGAAAATGCCATTCCTAGTGAAGGCAATTCCATAAGGGTTGTTTTTGCATTTCCTTCAATGATGAGTAGCATTTCAGGTGAATTGGCATTCTACACCAAAACAGGCGAAAATGACAATGCCCCCATTGTATATAAGAGGAAATTAAAAAACGAACTTCGATTAGCGGATTCAGACGGAAAATACTGGAGTTTCGACTTCTCTCAAATAACAGGCGTTCAAGAGCAGCAATCCAGCAGCTCCAGTTCCAGTGATCAAAGCAGCTCCAGCCAAGGTGGTTCTGAAGAACCTGAAAATCCCGAAGAATCTAGCAGCAGTCAGGGAGGCTCTGAAGACCCCAGTGAAACTCCGGATGCATCCATAACAACAAAAGGTGGCTCGGTTACCTTCACTACTGCTAAGACTTATACAGTTTACATTAATGGACCTGCAAGCGGTTATTGCCAAATAAACTGTGCGAGTGAACAAAGTGAAGGCTCGATTAGTATAACTATTAAACTTGATCAGAGCGACCCGAAAACAGGCTATAATCTTTATGATTTGTATAAAACAGTGACCGATGGCTGTAAAAGAAACTTTACCTTTGACGTGTCTGGCTCACTCCCCATCAAATGCTGGACCGATTGGAGCAACTAACCCCCTAACCTAAAAATTTTTCAAAAAGGACTTCAGCAACTGAAGCCCTTTTTTT
>JABUUT010000056.1:21968-27412 GCA_021443045.1 Fibrobacteraceae bacterium | reverse complement strand
GCTTCGCGGACGGCGGTAATCGCTTTCTGGTTTTCCTGTTCTTCGTCGCCATTTCCTACAGCAAGGACAACCGTATATTCCTTGAATACGGGGTGCTGTGTCAAAAGCTTTTTCAGGGCTATGGCTGAATCGACACGATTCAAAAGCCAAAAAGTATGCTTGAGCTGGTTTCTGAGTTCTTCTGTTGAGAACGGATATTTTTTGCATTTCTCGTCGGTGAGCGTATCCAGGAATTTTTTTACGTCGTCCAGATGTTCAAAATACCCCGAAGCATTGGTCTTGAAAAATTCGTTCAAGTCAAAGTAGTATTGCGTTTCCTCATCATCAATAAGAGTTCCTGCATTCGCCTTTGCACCCATCATATCGGACATCTGGTAGGTGAACAGGTTGAGTTTTGGCAAGTCCTCGTAAGGATTTTCTACACCCTTTTCGGCAAATTCCCGCTTTCGTTCTTGTTCATCGGCGTATGTCCAGTTGAATATAGCCTCTTCGGGGAATTTGTCGGATGCAAGCATCTTGAACGGGGTCCCGGATAGGTTCAGTGTAAACCTGCGCTTGATTCGTTCCAAGGCTACATCTGTCTTGTCGGTTTCTACACCTTCGTGAGCCTCGTCCAAGATGAGAACATCCCAATCAAGTTCAGAAACTTCGCGGAGTTTCTCGTAATCACCGCCAAAGGCCTTTGCTCCCTTGAGGTCTTGCAAGGAGATGAACTCGATGCAGCCCAGCCGTTCTTTGTTTGCGGCGTGAGTGAACTCTTCCCTCGTTAAAACATGCTTGTATCTTTGCGGGTTCTTTTTGAAAACATCCACCTGGCTTACAAAGTAGTAGCCGCCTTCAGTCCCGACGAAACGGGCGTAATCGCTATACCAACTATCGGCAATGGCTGGGCGGTTGGTCAATATAAGTACGTTCCTTGCATTAACACGCTTGCAAAAATCGTATGCGGTAAGCGTCTTTCCGAAGCGTGGCTTTGCGTTCCACAGAAATTCGGGTGCCTTGTCCTTTTTCAGAATTTTCACCAGTTTGTGGTTGTCGAAATAATTGGCGGTCTTTCTGACGGCTTCTTCTTGTTCATCGCGAAGTTCATAAATTTCGACACCTTCCATTTCGGTAAGGATTCCGTGATTTTCCTTAAAATCGCGGAAGTGATTTTTAGATGTAGTAGCGTCGGTCTTGAACCATTCGGTTTTGGGTTTGCGTTCAATATCCTGCTTGTTTGTCAGGTATTTATGGAAATCGTAATCACGGAATGGTGTGGAATCGTCTTCAAATTCTGCCTTGCCAGTCCACTCAATGTTCGCAAACGTATTGGATGTATGAGTCTGTTGCTTGACACGGTCGCTGACGGCCTTGTTCAGATTTTCTCCGATGTTGACTTCAGTGTCGCCGATTTTTATCCATCCGTCGTGAGATTTGTCGTTTGGAGTAGTGTATGCGTAGATGGCACGGTTTACGGGCCGCATCGTCTTGATTTGGGTAACGCTGCTTGACATTAGACCATCTCCTTATTCTTTATACTCTTTGGCTCGTTCAACAACATATTTTTTTTCAGATTCATTCAGCTTTAAAAGAAGAAACATCTGTTCATCAATGTCTTTATTGAAATCAAGGACATTATTGTTTTGAGAATAATCCTGAAAATCGGGAATCATTTTCGCTAAAGATGTCAGTGCTTCGTCTGTCAAAAGGAATGCAAATTTTATAATGTTAGAACAACAATATTTTTTGAAATTTTCCGCTTCTTTTTTTGTTTTAAAAGTTTTTAAAGCCACCCTAGAACGACCAAATGCGCTGTAATTGTCCAAAATTGAAATTTGACTACTTCTCTTTTGACCACCAGCGTTTGCGCTAGAAACAACAACCTTCCATTTGTTTAGATAATCTAACCCATTCTCGATAACATTCTTTTTAACAACAAACCAAGTGGCTCTGCCGCTTTTTCCAGCCTTGTCATTTGTAAATAATTTGATTTCTGTATTTCTGTCAAAGAAAACACCCTCTTTATATGCTCTCACTTTTTTAGGATTTCTTTCTACAAAATCACTTTCTATACCAAATAACTTTTGGGATAAAACCGAATCCGACAAACGATTTAGATGATTTACTTTGCATAATTTTTCAATTTTACAAGCAATTGAAAGATCCCTTGGGTTTATAGGAAGCAGCGACTCTCCTGGATAATCTATTTCTAATTCATAAGACTCATTA
Source organism: Fibrobacteraceae bacterium (assembly GCA_021443045.1). Taxonomy (GTDB): domain Bacteria; phylum Fibrobacterota; class Fibrobacteria; order Fibrobacterales; family Fibrobacteraceae; genus Fibrobacter. The sequence goes on along the minus strand of JABUUT010000056.1, from coordinate 25,201 downwards.
TTTTCAACATTCACATATTTGAATGTCTTTCCACTATGTCCTTTTTGCTTTAACACTATAGATATACCGTCAGAAATGTCAGCATTATTAGGAAATACGTCTTTTGCATTTGGATAAACAACTAATTTTGACAAATGTGAATCGTTTATATTTGCCAATCCAAATTGAGCCATTCCTTTTCCTGAACGATGAATCCATCTTTTGGCTGGATATATCAATTCTGCATTTTCAGAAATTTTATCAACCTCCATTTGAAAATTCTGAAAAATACTACTCACTCTTTTTTGACCATTTTTTGTGTCAATTTTTGCAACTGTTTCTTGATACGGTGGGTTTCCGATTACGGCAAAGAATTTTTTCATCGTCCATTCTCCCTTGATTTTAAAGAGTTGTAGGTGCGGCTACAGTGGCTCCGCCAGTCGTAAATCAGGCATTCCTTGGCTTCTTCACAAGTGTCGCTTGAATTGCTGGCCTGCTCAAATCCAGGCAGAGTCATTTGTCCGCTTTCTGTTTTCTTGACTTGCGGAGGCACGCCTTTGAGCCCATCCATCTGCCAAAAGTTCCACGCAATCACGTTGGCGGCAGACCTTGCTGTCTTGACATCGGGTGTTTCGCCCAATTTTAAATTCCAATGTTCAAACCAGGTCAAGAACACGTTGATCCGTGCAATCAGAAGATTGTCTCCCTGAAATTCATAGCCGTAGGAACTTTCTAGGGCTCGCATTGACCAAGCTTTATATTCATCGCCGTCGGCATTTTCGTGGACTACGCGGAGTTTGCGATCCAAAAAACCGATGCGGTCTTTCACCGCAATCACCGTGCCATCGGTCGGATTGTAACGGCTCGTCACGAATGGAGCTTCGCCACAAGTGATTTCAAGCCTTGTAAGGCCGACATATTCTTGCCAGGATTTTCCTTCGCCAAACTTGACCTTTTTTAGGTTCCTGGTCCAACACCTATCGCCTTCTTCATTGAAAGCTCCGGCATAACCCAAGTATTCGTCATCTATGGCGTTATTCATCTGGTTGCAAACCCACGACGGGGTAAAAACCTCCGCCCGTTTCTTGGTGCGGTCCTTTTGTGCGTCGAGGGATTTTGCGATGCGCGGGCGGACTCGCATCATGCTTCCGCCGGTAATTTCCTTGAACAAAATCTGGTCGGTCGGTGAAATTGTAGAATACTCGTCTGTCGCCCAGATGATGTTCTTGCCGGTTGTCTTGTCTTTCAATAATACGGGGAGAACGGCTCCATGATAGACATCATAGATTTCCCGAATCGGGAGAGCCTTTGCAATGTTTTCCATTCCATTCTCCAGAACATCAAGCGTTTAGCGCTCCCGTTCTGGGATTTATGGATCTGCAAAATCAAAAAAAAGAGAATACGCGATAACCTGGATAGACAATACGCCCACGCAAAAACGGGGCGCGCATGCGTCCAGATTTGGAGTACCCTCTTATTCTTTTGAGTTGAAATTGTCGAGATTCCATATCGAGAACAAGAGCTGACTCACGGGAATTTCTCTTGCTCTGGCATTTTACCACACAAAAAAAGGCGTGAGGTTGAATGTCCTTACGATATGAGGCTCTCGACTGCCTACCCAAATAAGGACAAACAACCCACGCCCCGTAAAGGCCGACACGAAAAGCAGACTGCCAAAAACAGCCTACAATAGCGAATCGTTGCCGATACTTGCGTACCGACAGACGTGAGTGTCCGTCTTATTCTCTTGGGTTGAAATTGTCGAGATTTCATATCGAGAATAAGAGAAACTCTCTTAAGCGAGAGTCGCAAAAACTTGCTTGCAAGGTTTTTTATGACCGAGCGAAGATGAATTCTGCAAACTCTCTATTTTCAAGGACTAAATATAGTCTTTTTCCTCCACGGAGGGATATGGAGAATGAGAAAATATTCCAAAAATGAAACATAAACTAAAAACGAATTTAGTCAATGGCTCTTATGCTGGATGGTGCGTTTGAATGTTTTCGTTGCGTTAGGGGCCGCAGCCCCGGCTTTAGCCGTGGGTTCGGACTCGCGCGGCTTTTGGATTCCTGATTAAGTCGGGGTTGACAGAATGGAATGGAGCGCGAGGCTGAACGAACGGGGAGTATAGCGAGCCGATAGCGCAAGGACCCGGCCCGATTGCTTTTTGTTCTGCGGTTCTATTGTCGGGCAACGCCCGTAAATCTTGTTTATTGCTGTTGCTCATTTCAATTTGATTAGGTATATTTGAATTAGGTTTTATTGAGATAGCGAGGAGGCTTACATGGCTACGATTTCGATGGAAGTTTCGCAGGATGCCCTGCCGTTCTTTTCGACAAAGGATGAGTCTTTGTTGCTTGAACAAAAAGCCTTGATGATGTTTCCTTTTGTGAAAAATGGGGTGCTATCCAGGGGCCGCGTTGCGGAACTTTTGGGAGTGAATAAATTTGAAATCATTTCTATTTATCAGCGTTTTGGCATGCCGTTCATTGATACTCCAATTGATGATTTGGAGGAGGATATTGCGAACTGTGAAAAGGCCATGAATGAAGGCTGATAGATGATTGTTGTTTCTGATACGACTCCGATTATAACCTTGCTGAAAATTGGTCGGCTGGATTTGTTGCAGCAGATGTATGGCTCTGTAAAAATCCCTGAAGCTGTGTTTGTTGAGCTTACTCAAAATCCTCGTTTTATGAATGAATCTGAAACGATTCGAAATTGTGATTTTTTGCAGGTGACTCCAGTGCAAAATGAAGCTCAGGTGGATTTGTTACAAAAGGCAACTGGTCTTGACCTTGGGGAGAGCGAGGCTCTGGCTCTTTGCCTAGAGACTCGTTCGGATTTGTTGCTTATGGATGAAGCTCGTGGACGCATGGTTGCAAAGCAGATGGGTATTGCGTTGACTGGTGTCGTTGGAATTATCGCCATGGCTTTCAAAAGAGGTCTAATTTCAAAAAGTGATATAGTTGGTTATGTGGATGCCTTGAGAGAAGGTGGTCGTTTTATTTCGGAAAAGTTTTTACAGTACCTTTTGGGTTTGGCGAAATAAGTTGATTATAGTTTTGCTTGGGGTCCTTTTGACCCTTTTGGGATGATGTGTAAAAAAATAAAAAGCCGCGAGGTTTTGCCTTGCGACTTTTGTGTAATTGGTGGATCCTATCGGTCTCCCCATCGAGGATAATTCGACTAAGTCAACAAGTTGGCAAGTCTCATTTAGCGAAGCTCCCTCCAGGATGACGCTTTTACGGGGG
>JABUUT010000056.1:19121-21907 GCA_021443045.1 Fibrobacteraceae bacterium | reverse complement strand
CTTTGTTGCCTTACAATTCTTAGGTTCGAAGGAGCAGTCGCGACCTCACCGCTGATAACTGAAAACTGATAACTGAAAACCTAGTATTGCTTGAAACCTGCCCCCTATATCCTTGATTTTATGATGGCATCAATCAGATCGTCTGCAATGTCCTTGGCATCTTCTATTCCAACGGACAACCTGATAAGGCCATCTCCAAGGCCTGCGGCTTCTCTTATTTCCTTTGGAATTGACGCATGGGTCATGGATGCCGGATGTTCGATTAACGACTCGACTCCGCCAAGGCTTTCTGCCAGTGTGATTATCTTAAGGCTTGAGAAAAGCACATCTGTGTTGTGATTGTCAGTCAGTTCAAAGGAGACCATCGCCCCGCCATTTGCAGCCTGCTTTTTATTAATGTCATAACCCGGATGTGTTTTTAATCCAGGGTAGTATATTTTCTTGACATCCTCCATTTCTGCAAGCCTCGACACCACATACTCTGCGTTTGACACATGACGGTCCATCCGTACGCCTAATGTCTTTATTCCCCTTATCAACAGGAATGAATCAAAAGGTTCCAAAATACCGCCAATTGCATTTTGCAAAAATCCGATTCTTTCGGCCAGTTTCTTATCCTTGACTGCAACCAGCCCTGCAATCAAATCACTGTGTCCACCCAGGTATTTTGTGGCACTGTGAATGACTATATCAATCCCCAGTTCAAGGGGCCTTTGAATATACGGTGTATAAAACGTATTGTCCACTATGGAAATCAAACCGTGTTCATGGGCGATGGCGGCAATGGCTTCTATGTCTGTAATACCAAGGAGCGGATTGCTGGGTGTCTCGATATAGATAGCTTTTACCTTATCATTTATGGCACTTTCCACCTCGGCAAGATTTGATGTATTGACCTGGGTGTACTTAACCCCAAATCTCGTAAACACCTTATCCAGCAGGCGGAAAGTTCCACCATAAACATCGTTTGAAACAACGATTTCATCCCCCGATTCAAACAAACTAAGAACAGTTGAAATGGCGGCAAGCCCCGATGCGAAAGCAAAACCGTAATTTCCATTTTCCAGTTCGGCAATCAGTTCCTCCAACGCCTTTCTCGTTGGATTACCCGACCTGGAATATTCATACCCCTTATGCTTTCCCGGTAACGATTGCCCATACGTACTGGTCTGGTATATAGGAACATTGACTGCGCCGGTAGATTCATCCTTGCTGATTCCACCATGAATCAGTTTTGTCAAAATTTGACTATTCTTGAATTCACTCATTTACTGTATTCCTCTAGATGGCATTGCGAAGGATTTCCACAAACACCTTTTTATCTAAGGCGATATAATGGCCTACCGCTCCATTTCTGGTGGCACGCTCTGCCATTTCCTCAAAATGACGTTCGTCAATATTGAGTTCATTTAACCGGGTGCGAAGCCCCAGCTCCCTGAAGAATTTTTCCAGAACATCTGCAAGGAACAGAGCGTTTTCCTCTTCGGTATTGTTAAAGGTGTCGGCACCAAAGGTTCTTACCGAAAGCTGTGCCAATTTCCAAGGCTTGACCTTTGCAGTGTAGCGAATCCAGGCCGGAAACACAATCGCCATTCCTTCGCCATGGGTAACTCCATACTGCCCGCTGAGTTCATGTTCAATCCTGTGAGAGCCCCAGTCTCCGATTCGGCCTGTATCCAGCAGGTTGTTATGGGCTATTGTTGCAAGCCACTGGATTTCCGCCCGAGCGTTATAATCGGAGGGGTCATTATTAAGCCTTCTGCCATTTACGATTGCGGCCTTTACTGCACCTTCAATCATGTAATCGGTCACATCGGTATTTTTCACATCGGAAAAGTACCTTTCCAGAAGGTGGGAAATAATATCGGCAACCCCTGCGGCGGTCTGGAATTTCGGAAGACCCAAGGTATATTCCGGATTCATAATGGCAAACCTTGGGATAATCCGGTTGTCTTCAAAACCCAATTTCCATTCCTTGTTGGAGAGAATGGCTGCATTTGAATTTTCAGAACCACTTGCAGGTAAGGTGCTGATTACACCGATGTTTAGCACCCGTTCCGGGTTAATCGATTTTTCGAAAAAGTCCCAAACATCTCCATCATAAGGAATACCCAGTGCAACGGCCTTCGCAGTGTCGATGGAGCTTCCGCCACCTACTGCAAGTACAAAATCAACACCGTTTTCCTTGCCTTCCTTTACCAGCTCACGAACCAGTTCAATGGATGGATTCGGAACAACGTTTCCATTTTCATAAAAGGCAATGCCATTCTCTTTTGCAGCTTTTTTTACGGCATCATAGATACCTAGCATTTTTATGAATTCACCGCTGTAAACAAGAAGAATCTTTTTGGCTCCAAATTCCGTCAGCAAACTTCCGAGTTTACCAATGGCATTCCTGCCAAAAATTATTTTGGCAGGATTGTAGTATTCAAAATCGACCATGTAAAATTCTTTTCCTCTTACTTATTCCGCCATGTGGCTGGCTTGAATTCGTCCTTAATCGGGAGAAGTCTCTTGTCAAGATCGATTTTAAATACGGAATTGAAGTTGTTGGTTGCAATCATCTGGGCGGCAAAGCCTACGATGACCACAATTTCATTTTCCTTCCAGTACCCACGCAGTTTTTCAAACAATTCGTCCGATACAGATGTGGGATCCTTGACAATCTGTTCTCCAAGAGCTGCAAGAACCTTTTCACGGTCTGTCATTTCAAAATCACCCGGATTAATGCCAAGGGCCTTCAAGTCGCTGATGAAAAAAAGCGAGCACAGCTGGCAGCTGTTTGT
>JABUUT010000056.1:0-18177 GCA_021443045.1 Fibrobacteraceae bacterium | reverse complement strand
GCAATGCCGATACCCGTGTTTCCGCTGGTGGGTTCGATGATGGTGGCGCCGGGTTTCAAGATGCCTTTTTCTTCGGCATCGGCAATCATCTTGTAGGCGATGCGGTCTTTAACGCTTCCTGCCGGGTTGAAAAGTTCCAGCTTCGCAAGAATGGTTGCGCCCCAATTTTTTGCGTAGTTGTTGAGCTTAAGAATCGGGGTTTTCCCAATAAGTTCTGCAGCACTATTTTTTACTTTATCCATAAAAATTCTCCTAATTTTTTAATGTTCCAACATTGTTTAATTAAACCTGTTCAAAGGCCTGGGACAGATCTTCGATAATGTCATCGATATGTTCCGTACCAATGCTCAGGCGGATGGTGTTCTGGCCGATTCCTACAAAGGAAAGCTCCTCGTCGGTCATTTGGCTGTGGGTTGTAGAAGCCGGGTGAATGACCAGGGATTTTACATCGGCCACGTTGGCAAGGAGGCTGAAAATCTTGAGGTTGTCGATGAACTTCCAGGCTTCCTTTTTTCCGCCCTTGATGTTGAAGGTGAAAATGCTTGCGCCCCCGTTGGGGAAATACTTTGTATAAAGTTCGTGATCCGGGTGGCTCGGAATTGAGGGATGGTTCACCTTTTCAACCTTGGGGTACTTGGAGAGGAACTCCACCACCTTCTTCGTATTTTCTGCATGGCGGTCCAGACGCAGCGACAAGGTTTCGGTACCCTGCAACAAGATGAATGCGCTGATGGGGCTGATGGAGGCTCCGGTATCGCGAAGGAGGATGGTGCGGATGAAGGTGACAAAGGCGGCAGGGCCGACGGCATCTACAAAGCTTAGGCCGTGGTAGCTGGGGTTGGGGTCGGCAATGTTCTTGTATTTACCGGATTTTTTCCAGTCGAACTTGCCGGAATCAACGATGATGCCGCCCAGGGTGGTGCCGTGACCGCCAATGAACTTGGTGGCGGAATGGACAACGATGTCGGCGCCGTGTTCAATGGGGCGGAAAAGGTAAGGCGTGCCGAAGGTGTTGTCGATAACGAGAGGCAGGCCATGCTTGTGGGCGATTTCTGCAATCTTGTCTACATCGGGAATATCGGAGTTGGGGTTACCCAAGGTTTCCAGATAAATTGCCTTAGTGTTCGGGCGAATGGCGCTTTCCACTTCCTGAATATTGTGGGCATCCACAAAAGTGGTCTCCACACCGAAATCCACCAAGGTGTGGGCCAGCAGGTTGTAGCTTCCGCCGTAGATAGTCTTTTGCACCACAATGTGTTCGCCGCTGTGGGCCAAGGCCTGGATGGTGTAGGTGACGGCGGCGGAACCGGATGCGGTGGCAAGAGCGGCAACGCCCCCTTCAAGGGCCGCAATCCTCTTTTCAAAGACATCCTGGGTGGAATTGGTGAGGCGGCCATAGACGTTTCCGGCATCGGTGAGGTTGAAGCGTGCAGCGGCGTGCTCGGAATTGTGGAAAACGTAACTTGTGGTCTGGTAGATGGGAACCGCGCGGCTGTCGGTAACGGGGTCTGGGGTTTCTTGGCCAACGTGAAGTTGAAGCGTTTCAAAACGGTATTTCGACATGATATGTCTCCTAAAAAAGTTTATGCCCGAAAACAACATGTTTCGGTATGTTATGGGGTGTTACGGGGCAAAGCCCCGTTAGAAAGGGTAGCGACCAACAACGTGGGCGCGAGGGGAAAGCCTTCCCCTTTGACAAGGGAATTTCTTAGAGACACATTCGTCCGAAACGGAAGTTTGCCCGGACCAGCTTTTCAAAATACTCAATTGCGAAATTCATTTTATTCCTACTCATTTGATAGGCAAAACGAATTATAGAAACATTTTCCTACTTTGTCAATAGGTAATTAAAATTTTTTGTGTTTTTTTTCAATTTTTGATTACACAAGTTGGTAATGGGTACTTCTATTGCCCGCCGCGGACTTTTTCAGGCCACCTTTTTTTACAAGGTCGTTCAGCATGGCAATTTGCCGTTCGTTAAAAATCACCATCGAATGTTCTTCCCGGAAATGGGATTTTTTTTATCCCCCCCCCAAACATCAAAACATTTGCTAAATTCTATTCGTAGCACTGGTCGCTGCATTTTATTGCATTCTGAATTTTATCTCGGTAAATCAAATTTTAGAGTTAATCAAATAAAGGGCTGCATCCAGACATCGGGTTACTCAGTCAAAGATTCAAACAGTTTTTAAAAGCCGGTTGTACAAATGCATTGACTTTATGTACAAAAAATAAAAAATATGCATTGACTTTATGTTAAAAATCTATTAAATTTACATTGACTTTGTTCTTTTTTAGGGGTATTCATGTCCTTCGAGCGCTTAATTCTTAAAAATCTAAGGGAATGGAGAAATTCTCCTTATCGAAAGCCCCTGGTTCTCCGGGGGGCTCGTCAAACAGGAAAGACCACCTTAATCAAAGAATTCGGCAAGGAATTCAGTACTTTCATATACCTAAACCTTGAAAAAGCCGAAGATTCCTCCATTTTTGAAAATTCCCTAAGCGCAAGGGACCTTTTCCAGTACATTTGCCTTGAAAAAAATGTTCAAAGGCAGGGCGACACGCTCCTCTTTATAGATGAAATTCAAAATTCGCCCAAGGCCGTAGAAATTCTTAGATACTTCTACGAGGAAATTCCCGACTTGTTTGTAATCAGTGCAGGCTCCCTGCTGGAAGTCATGATGGACCGGCATAAAATCAGTTTTCCCGTGGGTCGTGTGGAATACCGCTACTTGTTCCCACTGAATTTTGAGGAATTTCTGATGGCGCTGGGCGAAAAAAGCCTGCTGAAATTCTATCGCGAAAAAGAAATTCCTGCCTTGGCCCACCACAAACTCGATTCTCTGTTCAATCTGTACAGTTTTATCGGCGGAATGCCCGAAGTTGTCGCCCGTTACGTGGACACAAGAAACATCCCGGACCTCTCGCCGGTCTACAACAACTTGCTGACGGCCTACAAGGATGACGCCACAAAATACGCAAAATCCGTTGACGAGGCAAACATCATCAGGCACATCATCGAATCCGCCCCTTCGGAAAACGGCAAGCGGATAAAGTTTGAGCGTTTTGGAAAAAGCAACTACAAGTCAAAGGATGTTGGCGAAGTTCTTAGAAAACTGGAGCGGGCTATGCTTTTGTACATGCGCTATCCCGTTACTGGCTACGAGATACCACTTGTCGAAGACAAAAAACTGCACCCCAGGCTGCAGTTCCTTGACTGCGGACTATTGAACCATGCACTAGGAATGACTTCCGCCTATTTCGTAAAGAGCAAGGCTAGCGACGAATACCGAGGAATGCTCTCGGAGCAGGTCGTTGGCCAAGAAATTCTTGCCTCCAACTTTGAATGTTTGCAAAAGCCCATGCTGTGGGTCAAGGAAAAAAAGCAGTCCAACGCCGAAGTAGATTTCTTACAAGTTAACAAAGGAATCATTATTCCAATAGAGGTAAAAAGCGGGGCCACAGGAACACTTCGTTCGCTGCATTCGTTCATCGACGAAAGCGATTGCAAGTTTGCCATAAGACTATTCAACAACGAACGTTCAATGGAAAACGCGACAACCCCCATGGGCCGCAAACAGTACACCCTATTGAACCTGCCCCTGTATTATGCAGGAAAATTGAAATTCATCATAAATTCGTCTATGATGTAGGCGTCGCTCATCAAGTGGAGCCCCGTTGCCGGGTTGTGCAGCTGTTCGCCCACTTTGCTACGATAAAAAATCAAAAGGGCCTGTTGCTGGCTCACATTTAAGCGGTCGGCGATGGCTGCAATAATTCTTGCAATTTTATGCTGTAGAGTGTAGGCTTTCATACGGCCTCCGATTTGGATTCGCGAGCGAGGAGAGCCTCGATAAGGTCGTCGGCAACGTAGTCGCGGCTTTGGGTATGGAGCATGTCGTAAAACTTCCAAAGGCGACCTTCAATCAGGTCGTACTTTTGCAAACGTTCCGTCAGCTCGGCTGTACTGGTGCCGAGTTTTTGAGCCGCAGTTTCTATGGCGATAACCGCAAACTGAAGTTCATCTGAAACATTTATGCCGAAATCCATAGTAAGAATATAAAAAAATCGGGATAGGGTACTTGAGAGAGTAGCCTTAAAAAAGAGTTTTGTGGAGATTTTCATGTATTTTTCAAGGTTGATTGACGATTATTTGCTAAATTGGACAAAAAAAAATGAAAGACCACAAGCCGCTGCTACTGCGAGGGGCCCGCCAGGTGGGCAATTACTTTTGGTCAGCCTCTTGCATGACTTAATTTTTGAGATCCCGGCTCATGAAAACAAACAAGTTTGTTTTCGCGACACTCGTTTAGCACGCTTTTGTTCTTGTTGGACTTTCTAGAAGACTTGCGCAAGGCGCAATGCAAGCGGTTCGATTATAAAATCAAGCAAGCTTGATTTTGCAACTCAAAAAACTCTTCTTTTTCCTTATACTGCCAAAGTATAGAAAAAATAGTCCATTCTCAATCTCGCAGTGCCGTTATTGGCACCACAAAGACTCCATCGGGCCTTTGGTAGGCGGCGTTGCTCAGTCCGCAAATGACGCACAGGTTTGAAGGCGGAACACCGCCCGCCTCGGTGGCAATTTCATCGCGGATTTTTATCAGGTTTGCAGCAGCCGCATCAACCTGGTTTGCTCCAAGTTTTATTTCAAAGGCGGTCCAGCCGCCATCGGGCATTTCGATTACGGCGTCGATTTCGTTGTTGCGGTAATCTTGATAATGGAACAATTTCCCACCAAAAGAACTGGCATAAATATCCAAATCCCTTTCACAAAGCGATTCAAACAAGAATCCCAGCGTGTTCAAATCGCCAAGAAGTTTTTCGGGAGTCGCCTTGAGTAGTGCTACAGCAAGTGATGGGTCCGTCAAGTGCCTTTTTTCGGCCTGCTTGATGCGGACTCTAGAACGGATTTTAGAACTGTAGGGTGGTTGATTCTCGATGAGAAAAAGCCTCTTGAACATGTCCAGATATGTAGCGACAGTATCCACGTCGATGTCTTCGTCATCAATGGCCTTGATGTCATTTTTCAGGATTTTATTTGTGGCCGTCGTGGATTCGTTGCGGGCCAGCGACCTTAACAGAAGCATCATTTTTGTTGCGTCACGTTTGATTCCGTCAAGGCGTTCCATATCGTCGTCGATGATTGCCCTGATATACGCATCCGGAGTGGTCATAGCCTGCTTTGTGGTCAAGTTCAAATTGCCAGGCCAACCGCCGCGCACAATAAGTTCAATGATGTATTTCAAGTTTACGTCGCCAGTAAGCATGGCTTTCATTTTTCCAGAACAAATGTCTTGCAACGAAACGAGCCCGCTCGAGGCTCCACTTTCAAAAAGAGACATGGTCCTCAAACGCATTTTGGCAATGCGTCCGGCACCGCTATGCAGAATTCCCTTTCGGCGAGGCGTTGATGAACCCGTCAGAATAAACAGCCCTTTTTCCTGAGTTTCATCAACCTTAAAACGCACTGCATCCCAAATGGAAGGAACCTCCTGCCATTCATCAATTAAGCGCGGATTTTCACCCTCAAGAACGATGCTCGGATCCATCTCGGCCAATTGTCGATTCTGAAAATTTCCCTTTGGATCCCCCAAACCAAACTTGCTTTTGGCATGGAATTCCGAAGTCCAGGTCTTTCCACACCACTTGGGCCCCTCGATGCAAACTGCACCGAAGGTTTCCAATGCATTGATTACATTCGAGTCAATAATGCGTCTTATATAGTTTTGTTTCGACATAACCCAAATATAATCAATCGGCATGATTTTAGCAATACAATCGGTATAATTTTCAAAATATAATCGGTATAATTTCGTTATTTCATTCGGTCAGTTTTCAAAGCCGGCTTCTTTGACAAGTGCAGTTTATTGCAGAATTGCCATGACTTTATTTTTTTAGGGATATTCTCGTCCTTCCAGCGGTCGGCGATGGCAGCAATGATCCTTGCAATTTTATGCTGTAGAGTGTAGGCTTTCATATTTTATATGCCTCAACAAATTTTAAGTGGTTGTTGATGACATCTTGGCAAATGATAAAACGTAGGATAAACCCAACAAATAAATCTAAAAAATTTGCGTATTTACGTACTTTTTGAAATTATTGCGTTTTACCGTTTTATATTCCCACCTTGTCAATAGGTAATTAAGAAACTATATTTTCTCCATGGAAAATTTTGATTCTTTTACAACGCAGGAGCTCCCCAAGGCGGGCGACAGGGTACTGGTGGGCATGAGCGGAGGTGTGGACTCCACCACAACGGCTTTTTTGCTGAAAGAAAAAGGCTGCCACGTTATCGGGGTGACCATGAGCATTTGGGACGGTTCCGTGGTTGAAATCAAGAACACCACGGGGCGCACCAGAATCAGGGAAGCGTGCTACGGCCCCGGCGAAGAAGAAAACATCGAGGAATGCAAAAAGTTTTGCAGCGAACACGGCATTGAATATCATGTGGTTGACGTTTCAAAAATCTACAAGGAGAAGGTGCTGGAGTATTACAAAAAGGAGTACCGCAGCGGCCGAACTCCAAACCCCTGCATTATATGCAACCGCAACATCAAATTCGGAGCCATGCTGGATGCGGTTTCAAAACTGGGAATCGATTTCGACTACTTCTGTACAGGGCACTACGCAAAAATCGTCCGGCCCACCGCAGGCATTTTTGGTACAAATGAACGGCCCTGCATGGTCAGCAGCGCAACAGATGCGTCCAAAGACCAGACGTATTTTTTGTACAGGATTCCCTCACAGGTTTTGGAGAAGGTGCGATTCCCCCTGGCGGAAATGAAAAAATCGGAAGTCTTTGATTTGGCGCGCAGGGCGGGCATCGAAGCGGCCGACCGCGAGGAGAGCCAGGACTTTGTGGGCGAAGAATATCGGGACGTGCTTTTTGCAGACAGGCCCAGCATCCCAGGCGACATCATCGACCTGGACGGCCATGTTCTAGGGAAACACAGAGGCATCGAATACTACACCATCGGTCAAAGGAAGGGCCTCGGGGTGGCGTTAAGCTACCCGGTCTATGTACATTCCATCGACGCAAAGAACAATTTGGTGGTGCTGGCGAAAAACGAGGAACTGGATTCCAGCGCATTGATTGCCCATGATTTTGTGTGGCCCGCCGATGTGGAGCCGGAGCGTGAAATCGAGGCCTTGGTCAAGGTGAGGCTGGCCGCACGCCCCGTAAAATGCAAAGTACTCCCCTACACGCCCTCCGATGACGATTATGAATACAAGGGCAGGCCCTGGTATATTAAATTTGAAGAACCCCAGCGGGCGGTGGCGAAAGGCCAGAGCGCCGTTCTGTACAAAGACGGCGTAATCGTTGGCGGCGGGATTATTGCAAAGGCGGTAAAGTAGATGCTGGTTTCGACACGGGGAAGGTACGCCCTACGGATTATTCTTGAACTAAGTTCCAGACCCAAGGACGAAAGGGTTTCGCTGGGGGAACTTTCAGAAAAGCAGGAAATTTCGCTGAAGTACGCGGAGTCCATCGTGGCCATGCTGGTGAAGGCCGGCGTTTTAGACGGCCAACGCGGAAAAACCGGCGGCTACAAGCTCGTGAAACCCGCATCCCAAATTATGGTGGGTGAAATTCTTAAACTCACGGAAGAATCTCTGGCTCCCGTGGCCTGCCTGGACTGCACCCCGAACCAGTGCCCCAAGGCAAAAAACTGCAAGACGCTCCCCATGTGGCAGCGTTTGAACAGCCTGATTTCAGGCTACCTCTTTAGCGTGAGCATCGAGGATTTGAACAAGGCGCAATAGTATACGCCGAGCCTATTTGGGAGTGGGGGGAAGCCTCCCCCTGGTTCGCACTGCGTCGCTCTCCACCCCCTCCCCTAGGGGCTTCGCCCCTAAAACCCCAAACCACTTTCATCTTTGGCATTCCCCGACCTTTGTCACCCTGAAATGCACGCTCCTTTGTCACCCTGGAGGGGCGAAGCCCCAATAGGGTCCATTTGGATGGCCAACCCAGGCAGAACTGTCCAAAGGACAGCTAGGGGCCAAAGAAGTAATTAGTAGACAGTAGGTAGTGGTTAGTGATTGGTTGCGGGATTAGACTACGAATGCAAATAAAAAAATGTCATCGCTAACCTGCGTAAGCAGGTGTGGCGATCTAGTGAATGACATTACCCTCTGTCACCCTGGAGGTACAAAGTGCCGATAGGGTCCATAAGCATATACCAACCACTAGCCACCAACCACCGTAATTCAATTTTTGTATATTTCCCCCTGTAGAACGATAACCCCGTCGANGATCCAGTGAATAATCTCCCCCTCTGTCACCCTGGAGCGCAACGCAGTGGAGCGATAGGGTCCACCGCCTCTGGCAGATGAAATCCGCATTCACCTTGGCACTTTTCCCTCGCAAAAAGCAAAAACATTCCCATTTCTCGCGGTTATTGCAAATAACTTTGTCCTTACGCTTGAACATAATAGATGTTTTTTTCGATTACACTTCCTATAATGACGGATGGAAACATAATTCAACCAATCCCTTAAATCATATGCATTTTTTTACGATACTTTCAAAGGACTTGTTCTAAGATGCGTAAACCATACAATCTTTTTTATAGTATATTTTTCTACACATGGTTGTGAATGGCATAGACATAGAGATAGAGTATAAAAACATAAAGCATATACACCTTTCGGTATACCCGCCGAATGGTCGCGTTCACGTTTCCGCTCCTTATGAAACCAGTGAAAAACACCTTCGTTTTTTTGTTTTGTCTAGATGGATTTGGATTATAGAGAAACGAAAAGAAGCGATGACTCACAACATTCAGCCCAAGCGGGATTTCGTCAGCGGAGAATGTCATTATTACAAGGGTCAAGCCTATCGCTTGCGAGTTGACCACGAACCAAATGAGCGTCAGAAGGTTTTTATTGAGGGAGATTACTTGGTTGTAAGATGCCGAAATCGTGAAAATGTTGAAGATCTACTTAAAGAGTGGTACAGAGAACGATTAAAAGAAACTTGCCCCGCACTGGTTGAAGAATGGGTAAAAAAAATCAACGTGTCAATGCCTGCCGTGGAATTTCTATCAATGCCTTTACGTTGGGGAAGCTGCAATCAGAAAAAACAAAAAATTATTTTCAATTTGGAATTGGCAAAGAAACCACAAGAATGTATTGAATATGTAGTTGCTCATGAAGTGCTTCATTTAGTTGAACATAACCATACACCGCGTTTTTTTAGGCTTCTGCAGACAAATCTTCCAAATTGGGAAAGTTTGCAAAATCAATTGAATGAGCTTGCCTTCTAAAACAGTTTTCTTACATGGACTATCTATATGGAAAAAGATTACATAATTGAAAAAGAACGAGAATTTCAAAATTCGATAGTAAAATTGTTTCGTGAACAACTTCATTATGAATATCTTGGAAAGCTGCAATGCAATAAAGGTTGCAATTCCATGGAAGATGGTTCAAAGAACTCTCCTGTGATAGAACGTGAGCTTCGTCGTTTTCTTACTCGAGTTGGTTCTACATACACGGACTCTCAGGTAGACGAGGCTGTTAATAAAGTCATGTCTATGACCTGTCTTGTAGATAACAAGAAAACCACCATTTTGGAGACCAGTAATCAGTTTTATGAATTACTGATTAATCCACTTCTGATACAGCCTAATCAAGATGCGTTCCATGAAAACGTGTATCTTTTTGATTTCAACAATCCGCTACAGAATAATTTTGCGATTGCCGAAGAAGTTAGTTATACAGACCCAATAACTGGCAGCAACAGTCGCCCTGACATTGTTGTCTATGTAAACGGCATTGCTCTAGCTGTAATAGAACTGAAACGAAGTACAGTTACTATTGATGAAGGTATTAAACAAAATCTTTCTAATGAAATTGATTTGATTCCTTCTTTTTTCACTACAACACAATTCACTATTGCGGCAAACAGTGAAGCGT
Source organism: Fibrobacteraceae bacterium (assembly GCA_021443045.1). GTDB lineage: Bacteria > Fibrobacterota > Fibrobacteria > Fibrobacterales > Fibrobacteraceae > Fibrobacter. The sequence goes on along the minus strand of JABUUT010000056.1, from coordinate 8,253 downwards.
TTAAATATGCTACGTTGCTGACCCCACAAAAATTTTGGTGTCCCTGGAAGCGGGATAATCACAAAATTGGTGAACCTTTGAAAGGAGAAGAGGCTTTTACAGATTTCTTTAAGAAAGAAACCTTCTTTGATTTATTCCGATACGGCGTGGTTAATGATGGTGGGACAAAGAAAGTAATGCGCCCACACCAGTATCACGCTTTGCAAGCAGCAATGCCACGCCTGAAGGATAAAGCCAGCGGAGTCATTTGGCACAGCCAAGGATCTGGAAAGAGTCTTACCATGGTTTGGTTGGCAAAGTATATTCGCCGTACTTTTGGTGATGCTCGAGTTCTTGTCATTACGGATAGAACGGAGTTAGACACTCAGATAAACAATAAGTTTCTTGATGCTCAGGAATCAATATATCGTGCAAAATCATGCAATGATTTGTTAGATGCTCTTCAAAATGGCGCAGAATGGTTGATTTGTTCCTTGATTCATAAATTTGGTCATCTCATTGATCCACAAACACAAAAAGAAGTAGAAGACGAAAAAAGAAATCGTATTGCATTGGAAAAATACCTAAAAGAACTTCAGGAACTTATTGATAGCAAATATGAGGGCGGATTCAAAACAAAGGGAACTCATAAATTTGTATTTGTCGATGAATGCCATAGAACACAGAGCGGCCGCTTACATGAAGCAATGCGCTCCATCATGGGCGATGATGTGATGTTTATCGGTTTTACGGGAACCCCTCTTTTGGCTTCTGAAAAAAAGACCGGGGGCTACCGGGACTACCTAAAAATAAAAAATGCATCTGAACATCGCTTTGGACCATACATTCATCAATATCTCCATAAGGAAGCCGTTGATGACAAAGTTATTCTTGACTTGCAATATGAAGCACGCGATGTTAAACAACAGATTGTAAGTAAAGAAAAACTGGACAAAATCTTAGAAGGCATTCTGGCTGGAGTCACAGAAGACAATAAAGAAAATATAAAAGCACGCTGGACTACTATGGAAAAAGTTTATTCCAGCAAGGAACGCATCGAAAGAATAGGCTATTCAATTCTTGAAGATTTATCGCAGTACCCACTAAAGGAAGATTGGTGCAACGCCATGCTTGTAGCTGAAAGCATTTATTCGGCATACAAGTATTATGAATTTTTTCAGCACCAGTGTTCAGACACATCCTTAAGAGGTAAATGTGCTGTTGTTACAAGTTACACTCCATCTGACAACGACAAACGTAAAAACAACAATGGTGATGATTCTGCAGAACAGGAAGCAAAATTCAAGAATAAAATGGCGGGTAAAAGCTATGAAGATCTTGGTGTAGAAGATGCTGGCGCATACGAGGCAAAAGCGAAACGGCTCTTTATTGAGATGCCTTCTCAAATGAAGCTTCTTATTGTTGTTGACAAGTTACTTACGGGCTTTGACGCACCCAGTGCAACATATTTGTACATAGACAAGGATATGAGTGGTCATAACCTTTTCCAAGCAATTTGCAGAGTAAACCGTCTAGGTGTTGATCTTAAGGTCGATAAGAATAACCCTAATTCGAAAACAATTTTTACCCACAAAGAATATGGACTTATTGTTGACTTTAAGCGTTTGTTTGACAATATTCAAGATGCTGTGACTAACTTTAATAAAGAAAAAGGTGCATTGGGCGGCTATGATTCCGCTGATATAGAAGGTTTACTTGAAGATGCATTAACAAAGAATAAGAAACGTTTGCATTCCGCGCTGGAAGCATACGACGCTTTAAAAAGCGACTGGGAGCGTTCTGGTGTAAAGAACGCAGATGAAGTTGTTTCATATTTTGTTCCGGAATCGGCATTGGCTTCAGAGTCAGAAGAATACAAAGCAAAGCGATATGCTTTCTATAAAATAGTATCCAGTTTAGCTGGTGCTTATGCGTCTATTTCTGATTACATAATTCGAGCAGGTTTTACGGAAAAAGAGGCCGAGACTATTCGCAATAAAGTAAGCCAGGCAAGTGGTTTAATGCTTCGTGTCAAACAAGCCGCAACAGAGGACTTTGATGTAAAAGAAAAGGATCCTCAGATGCGTCAACTCCTGGATAGATTTATTCGAGCAGAAGATGCAGAAACGGTGATTCCTGCAACAGCAGATTTTTCCTTTTTAGACCTTCTCACCCAAGACAGCGATACAGATCAGGTTGCGGAAAAGGCAAAAAAAGAAGCAGGCAGCGCAAAAGCTGCAGCAGAAAAAATCAAGGCAAAGGCTCGAGCTGTTATTAATGATTGGCATGCAAAGGATAAAACCAAAAGCGAATCTTTTGCAGAACGTTTACAGGAAATTCTAGACCAAATCAAAAAAAATACAGAAGATACTATTGAAGGCGTAAAAAAACTAATCGAACTTTTAAAAGTCATGAAATCCAAAGACTCGATGCCCGATGGCATAAAATCAGCTTTTGCGAGAGCATTATACAACAACCAAGATTTGTGGACCTCTTGCAAAGATGAAGATTGCGTTTTGGCAGGAATAAAACAGCTTGAATACTATATGCAGAATAAAGCTCCCGCAGACTGGAAGGACACAACATCCACTCACTATCTAATATGCTTAAAAGGTCTGTCGAATCTGATGAACGGAGCCCCAGTTGAACAGGTTCTGGAAGTCTACAAAATGGCAGCGGCTAACATTGAGTAAAAGGTTAAGGAATTATGGCAGTTAAGAAATCTGAAATTTATGGCACTCTCTGGAATGCTTGCGATGCACTTCGTGGCTCAATGGACGCAAGTCAGTACAAGGATTATGTCCTTATGCTCTTGTTTGTAAAATACCTGAACGATAGAGAAAATGCTCCTGGTACAATTTTTGTAATTCCACAGGGATGTCGTTTTGAGGATTTTGTAAAACTTAAGCAGACTAGCGATATTGGCGAGCAAATCAACAAAAAACTTGAAAAAATAAAAGAAGCCAACGCTCAACTTTTGCGCAAAATCGTCTTGCCAAATTTTAATGACCCAAACAAGTTTGGTGCAGCCACACAAATGAAAGATACTCTTTCAAAACTGGTAGCAGCTTTTCAGAGCAAGGACTTGGATTTTTCACACAATCGAACCGCTGACGACGATATTCTTGGCGATGCATACGAATATTTGATGAAAAATTTTGCTGCACAAAGCGGTAAATCTAAAGGTCAATTTTATACTCCCGCAGAAGTAAGCCGAATTATGGCTCGTATTCTTGATCTTAATGAGTTCACTCAAAAGAAAACAACAGTGTACGACCCCACTTGTGGATCAGCCTCTCTTTTGCTTCGCGCCATTGCAGAAATGCCAAACGGAGGTTCGGCTTATGGTCAAGAAAAAGACAATGCCACATCGTCTCTGGCCATTTTAAACATGCTTCTCCATGGAATTGAAGATGCTACAGTTGAGCAAGGCGACACAATCAACGATCCAAAATTTGTAGCCGCAGGAACCTTAAGAACGTTTGATGTTTGCGTTGCCAACCCCCCGTTTTCCACAAAATCCTGGCTGGGGTCCGCTGGAGAAGATGACAAATTCCATAGATGGAATAAAGATATGTGTCCCCCGGCTAAATGCGGCGATTATGCATTTCTCTTGCATATTATCGCAAGCATGAAAGAAGGTACAGGGCGTGGTGCGTGTATTATGCCTCATGGAGTACTGTTCCGTGGCAATGCTGAGTACACCATTCGCAAGCATATCGTTGATAGTGGTTGGATAGAGGGTGTAGTAGGGCTTCCTGCTAATGTATTTTTTGGAACAGGCATCCCTGCCTGTATTCTTATCCTGAACAAAAAGGGTGCAGCCACTCGCAAGGGAATCTTTTTTATTGACGCCAAGGACGGATTTATAAAGGACGGCAACAAGAACCGCCTTCGAGAGCAAGATGTAAAACGTATTGTTGATACTTGGAAAAATCGTCAAGATGTACCACACTATGCTCGTTTTGTGACTATAGAGGAGATAAAGGCGAAAAACGACTACAACCTCAACATTCCCCGCTACATCCAGGCCCGGGACACCGAGGTGGAGCACGACATTTCGGCACACCTTGTAGGGGGGCTGCCCAAAAACGACATAGACCGCATGGAAGATTACTGGACTGCATGCCCCACGTTGCACGATGCGCTCTTTAGCAAGATTAGCGGGCGTAAAGGGTATTTCAAGCTGAAGCCCGATTTTAACAAGGTGGCAGACGTTGTTGCAAATGAGCCCAGTTTTGTGGAACAAAAAAATCATTTTGAAGCGAACGTTCAAAAATGGGTAAAGGCCGTAAAACCCACGATGCTCTCCCTTTGTAAAAACATCAAACCCAAGGAAATGATTGCCACCTGGTCCCAAAATCTGCTCGACACCATGAAAGCCGACAAGAGCCTGGTGGATGCCTACGACGTGTATCAGCAACTCATGGTCTATTGGGCCGACACCTTGCAAGATGACTGCTACATGGTTTCCCACGACGGATGGGAGGTGCAGTTCTCCGCAGCAAAGAAAAAACCGACATACGAGGATTATGCCTGCGACATTCTACCTTTCCCGATCGTCCTTGAAACCTATTACAGCAAAGAACTTGCTGCAATAGAAACTCTTAAAGCCGAAAGTGAAGCCTTTGCCGCTGATATGCAGCAACTCGTTGACAATGCCTTGGAAGAATCCCAGGATGGGGATGAAGATGAAATTAAAGAAGATATTGCAAAAATAAAGAAAACTGCCGAATACAAGGCCATTGAAAAAAACAAGAAGGCGGTAGATGCAAAGATTAAAACGTCAAAGGATGCGCTTACCGAAGCAGTTGTTGCCACATATAGCAATCTTACCCCCGAAGACATAAGAGACCTGGTGGTAAACAAGAAATGGCTTGCAAGCATAGTGGCCGCCATCAACAGCACCATGGCGCAGGTGTCACAGAGCCTTACCGCCGACGTGGCAACACTTTACGAACGCTACGAAGACCCCCTCTCGACCCTGACCACGGACATGGCGGCACAGGAACAGAAAGTGATGGGCCACCTTAAGGAAATGGGATTCGAACTGTAATTGCGTATGGTTATGAAAGAAAAGACAGAGTTTCCTCTAATTCGACCGACGCTGTCGGGCGAATTTGCAACATACCGTAAAGCCCTCATTGAGCAAGAATTAAAAGAGATATAGCCATGGTTGAGAAAAAGTTTAAAGAGACCGAAGTGGGAATGATACCTGAGGATTGGGAAGTGGTTTCTCTTGGTTCTATTGGTGAACCTAAAATGTGTAAGCGTATAATGAAACACCAAACACTTACAATGGGCGATGTGCCATTCTATAAGATTGGAACATTTGGCGGAAAGGCAGATGCCTTTATATCAAGAGAATTATTTGAACATTACAAATCCCTATATTCATATCCAAATGTAGGTGATGTTTTAATATCTGCTGCCGGCACAATAGGTCGTTTAGTAATATACAAAGGTGATGATGAGTATTTTCAAGATTCAAATATTGTTTGGATAGATAATAACGAAAATAAAGTCCTTAATAAATTTCTTTATTATGCCTTAAGGGATACGAATTGGGACACAAGTCAAGGAACTATACCACGACTGTATAACAATAGTTTAAGAGCAAAAACTATTAAAATTCCGCGAGCTCTCCCCGAGCAACAGCGCATAGCCGAAGCATTGAGCGATGTGGATGCGCTTGTCACAACATTGGGCAAACTCATCGAAAAAAAGAAAAACATAAAACTCGCCACCATGCAGCAACTCCTCACCGGCAAACACCGCCTGAAGGGCTTTGGATTAGACGAAAGAACGGGCTCACGCCCTACAGACGAAAGACGAAAGGAATGTCATTCTGAGCGAAGCACAAAGTGCGAAGTCGAAGAATCCAGTGGCTACAAAATGACCGAAATCGGCATCATTCCTGAAGATTGGGATTGCGTTCCTTTTCATGTAAGATGTTATTTCTGTAACGAATCGATAGATGTATCGTCTTTTAAGGCTGAGAATTATGTTGGTACAGACAATATGCTGTCTGATAAATTGGGTGTTACCCCATTTGTTGGTCAATTGCCATATCAACGAGTGAAGCAGTATAGAAAAGGTGATATTTTGATTTCGAACATTCGACCTTATTTAAAAAAGTGCTGGTTAGCAGACAAAGATGGTGGTTGTTCAGCCGATGTTCTTGTGGTTAGAGGTGATAAGAATTTGTACGACGAAAGGTACCTCTTTTTTGCATTATGCAATGATAAGTTTTTTTATGATATAAACGCTCAAGCAAAGGGTACAAAAATGCCTCGAGGAGATAAAAAAGTCATCAGCGAGTATCACATTTTGTTTCCTCCAACAAAAGCAGAGCAAACCGCCATTGCAAACATCCTCACCGACATGGACAATGAAATCGCCCAGCTCCAAACCCGTAAAAAGAAATACGAGTCCATCAAACAAGGCATGATGCAGCAACTCCTCACCGGCAAAATAAGGTTGGTAGATTAAATCGTATATGAGTGCTGAAATTTTTTCATTTGAAAATAAGAAGAAAAATCTAAAAATGGTAGAAGGAGCTTATAGAAAGCTCAAAAGCCACTTCTACTATAACAAGAATTTTATTCTAGTCCGTGAAAAAATCGTGAACTTTGAAAATGACGATCGCGAAATGCAGTTCACCTTTGAACGCCTAACGGAACTGTTGAAAAATCCAAATTCGAAAGAATCAAAACAATACATTCAAAATTTAGCCAATAAAATTGACTTCTTTGTTCTTCCCAAAAAACTTGATTATGTAGACAATGAAAAAAGTGATATAGTTTCAAATGTTGGATTACAAAATAAAAAAATTAAATCGGTAAATTTTTTCATAGATGCACCAATAGAAATTTATCTGCTTGATGTCCTATTTGCGTTCTTTTTGGCTAAGGCCGCTGCCGAAAAAGATTTTATTTCGTCAAATGTTTATGGAAACTGCGTCTATGATGAAGTCCTGACTACACCAAACTTTGAAAGTCGTCGTTTTTTCAAAAACTACTTCCCTCAGTATTGCAATTGGAGAAATAACGCATTCAAACAACTGGATTTCAACTACAAGCATAATAAACATTCACTGCTTATTTCGCTTGATTTACAAGGATATTTTTACTCTGTTAAATTTAATTTTGCAACGTTGCGGAAAATAAGAAAAGATTCCTCCTGTAGCAGGGTTTTGCTGACACTACAGAAAATAATGCAACCCGTATATGAGTCGTATAAAAAAAGAATCGAGGGATACAGAAAAGATCTCTGCGATCATGATTCACAAGAAAATCCGCTTCCCATCGGATTATTTTCCTCGATGGTTTTAGGAAATATTTACCTTTCTGAATTTGACAAAAAGATTTCAAACAATGATCTTTTCTCCTATTATGGTCGCTATGTAGATGATTGTCTTTTTGTAGTGGATACCGAGATAGACGCATGCAAAACAAAGTCTTCTATAATAGAACAAGTATTTAAAGGTATTTTGGCACCTGTAGATGAAACTTTTGCCATTGTTGGATGTGAAAATTTAAAAATCCAGCAAAGCAAAATTAATGTCATACATATTGATCCAAAAGAGCCACGAGCCATACTTGACATATACAATAAGGAAATTCGTATTTTACCGAGTCAAACAAATCCATTGCCTATTTCTAACTTGAAGTTAGAATTGTTTGACGAAAATATTTACAATGTAGATAATTTCTTGTCTGATGGAAAAGTCCGTAATATAGGGAAAATCAGTGCAAATGCTTTGGCCGTTGGAAACTTCTTCCAAAGTTTATTGACTAAGTTCTCTCATGTTGACCCAAATTCATCTAATAGATCAAACAACGCAATCGGAGAAAATAAAGAACAGAACGTTCTACAAATAAAGAAATTTTTCAAAAACAGCAATATCATTGAGTATTCAACGCATTGGATGTCGTTCTTTTATTTTTTGGTTACGATTAAAAACTATAAAGAATTCAATCAATTTTATCGTGAAATAGACAGGTATATTAACCAAATCGACGATACGGGGCTTGATTTTAACTTGGTGCGAAGACCCGCAAAAAGTAAAACGCTAATAAAAGCAATAAAACGAGATTTGAAGAAACAATTGGACATCGCTGCTTACTCTGCACAGGCTCTTGATTTTACCTCGATTCAAAAGAGAAAATCTCGAAAGAAGTATTTTGAAGTCAGAAAATATGTCAAAGCGAATATGTTCAATCATTCATTGGTTGCATTGCCATTGGCAAATTATATTGAATACGATGGTGA
>JABUUT010000055.1:22044-29728 GCA_021443045.1 Fibrobacteraceae bacterium | reverse complement strand
GGCAAGCCCTGGGCAAAATATCTAGGGGCGTTGAGCCTTCTGCCCCCTCTATTCATCAGTTTCTATTATATGTTCATCCAGTCGTGGATTTTGGCTTTTGTGTATTACTCCGCCAACGGAACCTTGATGGAACTGACCCGGCAGGGCATGGCAAATGGCGGCATTGGCCCCATGAAAGAATTTTTCGGGAACTACATCATGCTGAACACCCAGCTTGGGCCCTTCCCCGCCGCACTGGTATTTTTCCTAGTGACCTTCGCCTGCAACATGGGGCTTTTATCTTTTGGAGTTCGCAAAGGCATTGAACGGGTGAACAAAATCACCATGCCCATTCTTTTGGTGCTGGGTCTCATTCTTGTGGTTCGCGTGCTCACCATCGACGGCATTGGAAGGGGCCTTGCCTTTATGTGGAACCCGAACTTTAGCGAGCTTTCGAACCCCGCCGTGTGGCTCGCTGCAGCAAGCCAGGTGTTCTTTACCATGAGCCTTGGCATGGGCATCGTATTCTGCTACGCCAGCTACCTGAAACCCAAGGAAGACTTGGTACTGTCGTCACTCACCGCGTCTGCCACCAACGGCTTTGCCGAAATTATTCTGGGCGGCACCATCGTGATTCCCATGGCGGTACTGATTGCCGGGGCAAACATCGACGAATGTGCCCGCCTGGGTACTTTTGGGCTTGGTTTCCAGAGTATGCCTTTTGTATTCGGAAGCCTTCCCCTAGGAAACTTTTTCCAAACCGCCTGGTTTGCCATGCTGTTCATTGCAGGGGTCACCTCGGCTATTTCCATTATACAGCCCCTCATCAGTTTCTGCGAAGACGACCTGAAGCAGACCCGTAAAGGTTCCATTACCACGGTGAGCGTGGTCACCTTCCTTGGCGGACTGGTGGGCATTTTTGGCATTGGTGCTGGTGCCGTTGACGAAATCGACTTCTGGGGCTGCAACTTTTTGCTGGTGATTATCGGCACCATACAGGCTTTTGTTTTCTCATTTGTTCTGGGACGTAAAAAAGCGGCAAATGGAAAGCGTTTGGACTTTGAACTGCTGAACGAAGGGGCTTCCATTAAGTTACCCAAAATTTTTAAACCTATCATTCGGTACGTGACCCCAGCCTACCTGCTGATTTTGTTTGTGGCTTGGACAATTCACGATGGTGTGGACGTGATTTTGATGAAGAACGTTTCAAGCGATGCCACTGTGGAATTTTTGGGGTCCAAGTTCAGCCAGATTGGCTTTACCTGGGGCGTGCGTGGATTTTTGCTTGCGGCATCTCTCATTTTAATTGGGGCCGTATTCTTTGCATGGCGCAAGGGCGACCCGGCAAACATTGGCAGCACCCACAAGCAAAATATGCCCGTCGGAGATTCCGATGACACCATTAAGGAGGAATAAAATGCAGGAACTCACCACCGGTGGAATTATTTTTATGGTGGCTTCTTGGGCCGCCATCATTGGCCTTTGTGCCTTCTGTTTTGTTAAGGTTTTTCAAAAGGATTAAAGGAGCACTCTAATTAAAGGGGTCTCTAAAGAGCCAGATTTTTAATCCATTCCCTCATCCTGTATGGGTCAATCTGTTCCCGATTCGATTTTTTGGCAATTTCAGCACCCATAGAAGTTGCCATTTTTAAAGGATTCAGCTTAAAGCCAACCCGCCCCAAATCGAGACGGTCCGAATCGAAGCATGTATCTATGGTTACATCGCCAAACTTGCCAACAACCGTATGCAACCGACATGCATCATACAGTTTTTTAAACTGTTCCTCAGTAATGTCCAGCATTTTATTTTCATAGCATTCCTTGGCAAACTCGGCTCCTCGCAATCCGTGTTCACCATCGTACCCATCATCTACACGTTTTGAATCGTGGAACAAAGCAAACAAACGAACCACCGTAATGTCGGCCTTCGTTTTTTTTGCCAGCATCAGTCCGTTAAACTCCACCTGGCGCCAATGTTCCAAACCATGAACACAAGAATCATGGCAACGTTCCGTGTAAACAAAATCTTGAAGGGCGGCAAAATCTATCATAGGGCTATTATGAAAAACACCATTATTTTATCTGCCGTAGTGTTCCTTCAAGTCCATTAGGCATTGGAGGGCCTGCATGGGGGTCATTTCTTCGGGGCGCAAGCGCCGCACTTCTTCCTTTAAAAGTGTGGAACTTTCGTCGGGAGGCGCAAACAAATCTACCTGTGGCTTTTCCTTTATTTTTTTGTTGGCGGCATCATCACTGGGGTCAATTTTCTGCTTCTCCAAACGCAGTAGAATTTTGCGTGCACGACGAACCACATTAGTGGGAAGCCCAGCCATTTCGGCCACATGAATACCGTAGCTGGAGTCACAAGCCCCCTCTACAATTTTGTGAAGGAAAATAAGTTTATCCCCATTTTCTTTTACACTAACCTGATAGTTTCCAGCATATTCCAAGCTGTCTACCAAGCCTGTCAATTCGTGGTAATGCGTTGCAAACAAAGTAATTGCCGTACGAGCAGGCTCGCTATGAAGGGTTTCCACAATGGACCAAGCAATAGAAAGACCGTCAAAGGTGCTGGTGCCACGGCCGATTTCGTCTAAAAGAACAAGGCTGCGGGGGGTGGCGTTTCGCAAAATATTGGCGGTTTCAATCATTTCTACCATAAAGGTGCTTAGGCCGCGGCTAAGACGGTCACTGGCCCCCACACGGGTAAATATGCGGTCTACCACACCTATGCGAGCCGATTCAGCCGGAACAAAGCAACCAATTTGAGCCATAAGCACAATAAGGCCCGTTTGACGCAAGTAGGTTGATTTACCAGCCATGTTGGGGCCCGTAATGAGCATCAACCGCGTTTTTTCGGGAGACAAATCCACATCATTACAAATAAAGTCTAAATCGGGGTTTACCGCCACAATAACAGGATGAAACCCACCCTTAATTTCTACGCCAGTTCCCTCATAAACTTCGGGGCAAACATAATTGTATTTGCGGGCAGCCCGAGCAAAGCTGTAGAAGGCATCGGTAAAAGCAACCGCATTGGCAATATTCTGCAGTTCGGTACGCCAAGAATTAACCTTTTCTCTAAACTCACAAAAGATTTTGTATTCCAAGGCGTGGATATTCACTTCAGCGTTACTAATAATGGATTCGCACTCCTTCATTTCGGGAGTTATGTAACGTTCTCCATTTGTAGTGGTTTGCTTGCGAATATACTCATCAGGAATAGGCATGGTGGCCTTTGCCATCTGTGCCTTGGTAATTTCAATATAGTAGCCAAAAACCCTGTTGTATCCCACTTTAAGGCTGGGTATTCCCAGACGTTCCCTTTCGCGACCTTCCAGGGAGTTAATCCAATCTTTTTTGTCCTTGATATCGGCATTTAAGGCATCTAATTCAGCATTGGCTCCAGGGCGGATCATGCCCCCTTCCCGCACGGTCAAAGGAAGTTCGTCATTAAAGCTATTCAGCAGTTCTTCACCGCGACCCTTGGCTTTCACCAATTCTTCACGCAGTTTTGCAAAAACGGGAGCCTTAAGTTGTTCTAAAACATCGGCCACCTTGGAGGCTTGGCAAAGGGAGCGCCCCATACCCACAATATCTCTGGCATTGGCTCTACCACTCCCCACGCGGCCCATAAGGCGCTCCATATCTAAAATGGAGGTAAGGCCTTCTTTTAAATCATCCAAAGCCACTGGGGAATTAACCAGTTCCGATACAGCCGCTTCACGTTCCTTTATTTTTTCTACAGAAATAAGAGGGTGGCTTACCCAGTCTCTGAGAATGCGGCCTCCCATGGCGGTTACGGTAAAGTCCAGAACATAGCAGAGGGTGCTGGAAATATCGTCGGCATTGAGGGGGCGAACCAGTTCCAAATTACGCAACGTAGAAGGGTCCAGCGTCATGTAATCATCAAGGTTCAGAATTTCAAGGGAAGTAAAATGAGAAAGCTCCGATTTTTTTTGGTCCATCAAATAGCTGAGCAAGGCACCAGCTACACGAGTTTCATAGACTCGTCCATCCAAGCCCAAACCATCTAAGGATTCCACCTTAAAGTGGTTGCATAAAACTTCTTTGGCACCGTCTTCGCCGAACAAAAATTCAGGAAGTTCCGTTATAAGAATATTCTCGGCTTTTACCAAATCCATCACCCCGCTAGGGATGTGTGTACCTTCAGGAACCACAAGTTCCTTAGGCATGCGGCGGCAAATTTCGGATTCAAAAGAGGGTGTAGTACTTCGAGATGTAGCCAAATAGCCAGTAGTCACATCGGCAAAGGAAAAGGCAACCCCATCTTCCTCTGGAATAAAGGCGCAAAGGTAATTGGCCTCCTTGGCTTCCAGATTAGATTCGTTCATGGCGGTGCCAGCACTGATTATTTCTACAATGTCGCGTTTTACAATGCCCTTGGCAAGTTTAGGGTCTTCTACTTGTTCACAAATGGCCACCCGATAACCGGCCGCCACCATTTTAGGCACATAGCGTTCTGCAGCGTGGTGGGGAAATCCACACAAAGGAGTGGATCCAGAAGCACCGTTGTTGCGGGATGTGAGAGTGATGCCTAAAATTTTAGAAGCTATTTGGGCATCTTCTTCAAAAAGTTCAAAGAAGTCTCCCATGCGAAAAAAAAGGACGCAGCCAGGATTCTGTTTTTTAATATCGTAATACTGCTGCATTAGCGGAGTTACACTCATGGATCCCCCATGGAAAGTTCTACCTGACCATTGTTATCATCAAGAGGTTTAGGCTCTTCTGGCACCGATTCAGGCTTGGCATATTGAGGCACCAAGGCTCCCGCTTCCAGTAGCTCACTGAATTCCCTAAGGCGTGGCAAGTCTTCGGGAATGCGGTTGATGCCAAAATATTTCATAAATTCTTGAGTGGTAATGTACGTGTAGGGGTTACCCACCGTTTCGGCACGGGCACCCAAGGCAATAAAACCTTTATCTAGCAAATTGCGAATAGGCCCGTCAACAGAAGACACGCCACGCACCTGTTCAATAGCGGCCTTTGTAATGGGCTGCTGGTAAGCAATTACAGCCAAGGTTTCTAGAGCAGCTTGGCTTAGGCGGCGGGCGTTGGCTTCGGGAAACAACTTGCGCACCCAAGGATAATACTTGGCGCGGGTACGAAAACGGTAACCTCCAGCCTGTTCCACAATTTCAAAGGGAGACTGCACTTTGTTCAAAGAGTCGTTGGCTGCAATAAGAGCATCGGCCACGGTGCGGGCATCCAAAAAATCACCCAGAATTTCCCTAAGTTTTTTTAAAGTGACAATATCCGGCGATGCAAAAACCAGAGCCTGGATAATGCGAGCCAAGTCTTCCCGACTTTCCACTTTCGGAAGTTCAATGTCTTCATCATCATCGCCATAATTTGCGGGAAGCTCCGGAGGAAGCCCGTCGGAACCCACATTGGCAGCCTTGTTAAGCAAAATTTCAGCTTCTTTTTTATCTAATTCTTCTTCCATATTTTCAATTTAATAAAACAGATTAAGTTACCGTCGGTAAAGTCGCTAAAACACCACCAAATCGTTCTTGTGAACCAGTTCCTCCGGCACGGAGTTGCCTAAAATAGCCCGTACCTGAGATGTTTTTTTGCGTAAAACCAGCTTTAGCGTTTCACTTTCATACTTGGCCACACCGCGGGCAATGGCATTTCCCTTTTCATCCAGAATTTCAATAAGGTCACCAACATCAAAGTGTTTTTGCACCTTGATAACGCCAACCGGTAAAAGGCTGGAGTGTTTTTCTCGAAGGGCCTTCACACCACCTTCGTCTATCACAACGCTTCCGCGAGGGGTGGTAATAAAAGACAACCAACGCTGGCGGCTATTCAGTTTTTTCTTGGAGCCCACAAACAAAGTTCCTTCGGCATTTTCCAAAATAACCTCATGAGGAAGCACCTTCATGCCGCTGGCAAGGAATGCGCTGCAGCCGCTCTTGGTTACGTTGCGAATGGCTTCCAGCTTGCTACGCATTCCGCCGGTACTAACGGCGGACCCGGCTTCGCCGGGCTTGCCAGCCAAGGCCAAAATGCTTGGAGTGATTTCGGGAACAAAACGGAGGAGCCTAGCATTGGGATTTTTCTTTGGATTATCGTCATAGAGGCCATCTTCGTCTGTAAAAACCAGCAACAAGTCCGCATCCAGGAACAAAGCCACGTCGCTACTCAGTTTGTCGTTGTCACCTACTTTTATTTCGGCCACCGCAAGCGAGTCATTTTCGTTGATGATGGGAACGATTTTCCGATTCAACATGGCCTTAATGGTATTCTGCAAATTTTTGTACCGAGTACGGTCGCGAAAATCGTCGGCACTCAAAAGAATTTGACCCACGGAAAGCTGAACCCAACGGAACATTTCACGATAGGCATACATCAAGTCAATTTGACCCACAGCGGCGCAAGCCTGCTTTTCGGCCATTACCGTAGGCTTTTCCTTGTAGCCCAACTGGCTCATGCCGGTGCCTACCGCACCGCTGGTCACAATCACCACTTCCTTGCCCTGTTCCATCAGTCGTGCGACGGAGTCTGCCAATTTCTGGATGTAGCGGGTGCGAACACCACCCTTTTCAGAATCTACGAGAATGCGAGAGCCAATCTTTACAACAATGCGATGAGCTTCTTCAAGAATATTTTTGCGTAATTCACTCATAAGCGTAAAAATAGAATGTATTCGACTCCTTCCGTTGAAGATTCTTCAAAAACAGTCTATTTTCCGCCCCCGAAATAAAAAGGACCTATTTGAAAATCCGAGTCTCTCCGTTGCTGAACCGAACAATCACAGGTTTACCTTGAGCCTTGAGATTCCCCTGCCAAAAATCTTGGTAAAGGAAAACACCATTCATATCGAAAACACTGTAGCGACCCCCAAGAGCGACAGGCTTTTGGACAGGAAAAAGAGCTTGAAGAGATGTATCCTCAATCGATACGGTATCAGCAGGTTGTCCAGATATTGAAGGAGTAGCCGATGAATCCGTCTGGTTTATCAGAATTTTTTTTGTGGGTAAGCGGGCTGCCGTTTCGTCAGAGATACCGTCATTTCCTCCACCTCCATAACACCTAATTGCTGTACCGAAGGAATCACATTGTAAAGGATCGTCATCACAAGCACTTCTGTGAAATACTATACAACTTTCAAGAGGCTGAGATTCCGGTAAAACACGGTCCAACAGACGCTGGGCGCTATCCTTTTCCATAACGATAATACCCCAATCCACCCAATTCATAAACTCATAACGCATTACCTCCGTATAGGAATGGGTATGATTGACAGTCGATGTATAAGGACTAAGAGCGGTGACAAAACCCGATGCATAACGTGGCTGGAAAAAGACAGCGATGGACGTATCCAACGTAGAATAGTACGCAAGACCATCCTCCATAGAACAATTGATGTAGGTTGTATCCACGTCGCACGTCTTCGTTGTATCTATATTCAAATACCCTGCTTCAAAGGCGAGTGTTCCCGTAAGAGTGATTATATTGGACCACCCCAAAACAGCGAGAAAAAAGATACAAGGCATTATCGCTTTCATAAGACATCCTCCGTTAAACCTATTCATCCATTACTTCAACGGGCACTAAAAACAAAAGAAAGGTGACTCCAGCCCTTAAAAAATAAAGACTCAGATAAAAATAATCTTTTATATTACTGTCCGGTAAAAATATAGGATGAAATTAAAAATGGCTGGCTCCTCGGAAGAAG